>CAZOIS010000022.1:0-46538 GCA_964579865.1 uncultured Lentisphaeraceae bacterium
CCGCACAAGTTACCTCAGCGTTTTCTCGCGGCTCTGCCGCGCGGCGGGCTTAATCCTAATCTCAATCGTCTCCCTCCGGCGGACTTCCGCCGCCTGGCCCGAGTCAGTGGAGCGGAGGCGACCCGGCACGCCGAAAGTGCCGAAAGTGGCGGATTCGCTTGTCTTGCGGGACAGGCGGCTTGTATACTGCCTGCGTTCTATGTTCGTAAAAGGAGAGAGACGATGCGTAAAACGATGATGTTGGCGGGCTTGGCCGCGTGCGCGGTCTGGGCGGGTGCGGCTCCGGTCGAGAATGACTTCCTGCTGCAGACGAAAAACACGACCATGGCGTTCCAGAAGAGCGGCGCGACGTGGCTGATGGTGCATTACGGCGCCAGGCTGGACAAGGCCGGCGACGCCAATGCCTTGGCGTGGAACGGCTGGGTCGGCGGCAATTTCTTCGGCCACCGCAAGCCCGCGACCTATTCGGTGTACGGCAGCGACAACGACAAGAGCAACATGAACAAGTTCGGCGGACTGGCCGTGATCCACGCCGACGGCGTGACCTCCACGGAGCTGGTCGCCAACGGCGCGAAGACGGTCGACGACAAGCCCGGCGTGACGCATCTCGTGTTTGAGCTGAAGGACAGCGTGTATCCTTTCTATGTGACGCAGCATTTCCGCGCGGTCGAGGCGAGCGACGTGGTCGAGACGTGGGTCGAGATCCGCCACGATGAGCCCGCGCCGGTCAAGCTGATGCGCATGGATTCCGTGGCGCTTGTCTTCCCGCTGCTGGCGAAAGAGTATTACCTCCTCTCCCTGACGGGCCAGTGGGCCTGCGAGGGTCAGCTCGCCGAAGCGCCGGTGGCGCTGGGTCAGACGGTCAGCATGACCTCGCGCTCGGGCGTGCGTTCGGCGTTCGGCAACAATCCGTCGTTCATGCTTTCGGTCGGCGAGAAGGCGACGGAGACCGCGGGCCGCGTGATCGGCGCCGCCCTGGCGTGGAGCGGCGCGTGGAACATCGCGGTGCAGCACGACTTCGTGGACGCGCTGGCGATCAACGTCGGCCCCGACACGGGCAACGGCGCCTACACGCTCGACGCGGGCAAGACGCTGGCGACGCCCAAGACCGCGCTGACCTATTCGGCCTCGGGCAAGGGCCAGATTTCGCGCAACCTGCACCGCTGGGCGCGCGACCACCAGCTGCGCGACGGCCACATGCTGCGCCCCGTGCTGCTCAACAGCTGGGAGGGCGCGTACTTCGATTTCACCGAGAAGACGCTGACCGACATGATGGACGGCGTGAAGGAGCTGGGCGGCGAGATGTTCGTGGTGGACGACGGCTGGTTCGCCAAGGGCAAGTATGCGCGCGACGACGACAAGCGCGGCCTCGGCGACTGGGTGCTGAACGACAAGAAGTTGCCGAAAGGCCTGGGCGCGCTCGCCGACGAGGCCAAGGCGCGCGGCCTCAAGTTCGGCATCTGGGTCGAGCCGGAAATGGCCAACACCACGAGCGAGCTGGTCGACGCGCACCCCGACTGGGTGTTGCGCGAGAAAACCCGTCCGCTGCGCCAGGGCCGCGGCGGCACGCAGGTGGTGCTGGACATGACCAACCCCGCCTTGCGCGACAACATCTTCGGCCAGATGGACGCGATGATCACGGGCATCCCGGGCCTCGCCTACATCAAGTGGGACGCGAACGCGGACTTCATGAACGCGGGCTCGACCTATCTCGGCGAGGACCGCCAGCCGAACCTGTGGTTCGACTATACGGCGGGGCTGTACGATCTGCTCGGCCGCTTGCACGCGAAGTATCCCGACATCATCATGAAGGCCTGCTCTTCGGGCGGCGGACACATGGACTACGGCTTCCTGCGCTACGCCGACGAGTTTTGGACGTCGGACGACACCGATGCACGCCAGCGCGTGTTCATCCAGTGGGGCGCGGGGCACTTCTATCCCGCGTGCGCCATGGCGGCGCACGTGACGGCCGTGCCGAACCACCAGACGCACCGTTCCACGCCGCTCAAGTTCCGCTTCGACGTGGCGATGTCCGGCCGCCTCGGCTTCGAGCTGCACCCGAAGAACATGGCGCCTGAAGAGGTCGCGTTCGCGAAGAAGGCGGTGGCGGACTACAAGCGCCTGCGCCCGGTGATCCAGCAGGGCGACCTTTACCGCCTGGTGTCGCCGTGGGAGCACAGCTACGCCTCGCTGATGTACGTGAACGACGACAAGAGCAAGGCCGTGGTCTTCCTGTATGGTTTGAACCGCACCATCATGTGCGACTTCCCCGCGCCGCTGATGCTGCAGGGACTCGACGCCGGCAAGCGCTATCGCCTGACCGAGATCAACAAAGAGAAGCGCGACCACTCTCGCGTGAACGGCAAGAGCCTGGGCGGCGCGGCGCTGATGAGCATGGGCCTGCCGGTCAAGCTGGAAGGCGATTACGATTCCGCGGCCTTCGAGCTGACTGCGGAATAGCACGGGTTCCGGCGGCGCGGGAGCGCCGCCCTACCCGGAGAGCGGGACCGCGCCGGTAGGGCGGCCGTCCTCTGCCGCCGTTTCAGACCGGTGCCGCGGCGCTGCGTGACCGCGGCTACGCGAGGTGGAAGATCTCGGGAAGCTCGGTGCAGACCGGCGAGTTGTCCGGGTTGACCGCCATGAGCGGGGCCATGTAGGCCCACCATTTTTTGACGACGGCCGTCTGGGGCAACCCGGCGGCCGTGTTCGTTTCGCTGAGCTTCTGCACCGCGAAGAGCGTCAGCGTCTCCTCGTCGAGGAAGATCGAATAGTCGGAGATGCCGGCGTCGCGGAGTTCTTTGGCCAGCTCCGGCCAGATCTCGTCGTGGCGGCGTTTGTACTCGGCGAGGACGCCGGGCTTGAGTTTCATCTTAAAGGCGTGGCGGATCATAAGAATGAGGAGTTAGGAATTAGGAGTTGAGGAGTGAGGAGTTGCGAGTGGGTGTTTGGCGCTGCAGGCGCTTGCTCAGGCCGACGTAGACGAGGACCGTCACGAACCAGCCGGGCAGGCTGACGAAGTAGATCTTGTCGGCGCCGAACATCGCCAGCAGCCCCACGCAGAAGGCCATGCTGGCCCCCCATGCGGCGGCGGCGGCCCAGTTGAGCGGCAGGCCGCGTTTTTCCGCAAAGTCGCGCTGCATGCCCAGCTTCGGGAGGAGCCAGTAATCGGCGAAAATCACGGCGCCCATGGGCATCAGGATCATGCCCCAGAGCGACACGAAGCCGAGCAGCTTCATGGTCACGATCGGGAAGATGGCGGTCACGCTGGCGACCAGGCCGGTGACGAGCGTGACCTTGGAGCGCGAGGAGTTGGGGATCAGCGACTGGAAGGCGAGTCCGGCGCGGTAGAGCGTGGGGTTGGCGGTGGTCCAGCCGGCGGCCACGACGACGGCCAGCCCGAGCACGCCGCAGGCGTTATAAGCCAGCGGGCCGGGCAGCACGGCGGTGTTGGCCGGATCGGCCTTGAGCTGCACGGCGTAGAGCGTCGAGGCGGCGATCCAGGCCATGAAGTGGCCGATGAACATGCCGGCGGCGGAGGCGACGCCGTACCACGATTTGCGCGCGAAGCGGAAGAGCGAGAGGTCGGCCATGCCGATGTGCCACGCCATGTTGCAGAACCAGGCGAAGAAGGTGACGTGCCAAAAGGTGAACTTCACTTGTCCTGCCTGCGGCGCGCCGCCGGTCCAGATGCGGGTGGATGCGATTTCCCAAAAGTCGCCGAGGCCGGTCACGCCGAGTTTATGCAGGCTGACCAGGCCGAAGACGGCGAACAACAGGACCATCAGCGGTGCGGCGTAGTTCGCGAAGGTCGCCACGAAGCGGTAGCCCTTGGCCGCGACCAAGGAAAAGAGCGTGCCCGTGAGCAGCACGGCGGCGACCCAGCCGATGCCGGTCGGCAGCGTGTCGCTCAGCTGCGGCATGGAGAATTTGAAATACACGCCGAGCACGGTCGCGGAGACGGTCATCATCGCGCCCGCCAAGACGGTGAACATCACGCCGTTGACGGTGTTGTAGACGACCACGAGTTTGCGGCCGCAGATCTTTTCCAAGTGGCAGTAGAGCGTCAGGCGGACGCGCGTCGCGATGGGGGTCGTGAAAAAGGTCCAGCTCAGGACGGCCAGCAGGTTGCCGGCCAGCAGGCCGACGAAAAAGTCGAAGGCGCTGACGCCCGCGGCGAGGAAGAGGGGGCCGATCATGAGTTCCGTGCCGGCGACGTGCTCGCCCGCGAACTGTCCCACGTAACTTCTGAGTCCGAGCCACGCCTTTTCCGGGACGGGCTCGCGTTCGTATTCTGCGTCGGGTGCGTCGTTGCTGTCGGCCATGTGAAGCGTTCTCCGTACAGGCGGGGCTGCTTCCCGAGGTGTCCGCAACGACCTCGGTTAAACCGCCCTGCCACAAATGAAAAGGTCTCTGACGATAGCACTATTCCTGCGGGTTGGCGATCTTGAAGGTCCAGGCGAACTCGCAGGGCATGTTGCCGGGATTGACGGCGGGCGGCTGTAGCGTGAGTTTGCCTTCGGCTGCGGAGAACGGGACGGGCAGGCTGCTGCCGAGCAGCGTGACGCCGTCGGCTTTGGCGACGTGGTCGATCGTGAGCGGGCCTTGCGGCCAGCGCGCGCAGATCGCATAGAGGGCGTCCGGTTTGCGGGTGAAATAGATTTTCGTCTCGCGCATGTTTTTGGGGCGGTGGCGCCACGCGGCGGTGGCGTAGATGGCCTCGCCGTTGACCTCCAGCCAGCGGCCCATGTCGAGCAGGCGCTCCTGCATGATGACGGGGATGAGGCCGTCGGCCTGCGGGCCGATGTTGAGCAGCAGGTTGCCGCCGCGGCTGACCTTTTCGACGAGCGTCTCGACGCACTGCGCGGAGGTCATGTAGTGCGCGGTGGTCTCGAAGCGGTTGAAGCCGAACGAGCCGCCGATGCCGCGGCACTCTTCCCAGGGGTGGACGAACTGGGTGTCGAGGGAACTGCCGGTGTGGACCAGGTCGTATTCGGTGGTGAAGTGGCCGCCGTGCAGGCCGCGGGTCTTCTTGCCCCAGCGGTCGTTGACCACGACGGTGTCCTTGACGGGCGACTCGTTGTAGAGCCAGGCGAGGAAATCGACGCTGCGCAGTTCCTCATCGGTGAAATCCCACTCGCCGTCGGTCCAGAGCACGTCGGGCTTGTAGCGCGTGACCAGCTCCTTCATCTGCGGGATGTTCATCTCCTGGACCCAGCGTCCGATGGTCGCCTTGGCGTAGAGCGGATTGCCCCATTCGAGCAGGGAGTAGTAGTAGCCCATGTGGAGCCCCTGTTTGCGGACGGACTCGATCAGGTCGCCGGCAAGGTCGCGGTGCGGCCCGAGGACCTGCGCGTTCCAGCGCGGGCTGTAGGCGCTGGGGAAGAGCGCGAAGCCGTCGTGGTGCTTGGAGGTGAGGACGACGTATTTGGCGCCCGACTTTTTGAAGAGGTCAGCCCATTGGTCCGGGTTGAAGTGTTCGGCGCGGAACTGCGCGGCGAAGTCGGCGTATGCCACGCGGGCGCCGTAGGTGCGGGCATGGAAGTTCGTGAACGCCGCGTTTCCGGTGCGGAGGCGGTTGTCGTAGTGCTCCGAATATTTGGCATAGACGTTGGCTTCGTCGGTCGGGGCGTAGGCGGGCACGGCGTAGACGCCCCAGTGGATGAAGATGCCGAACTTCGCCTCTTGCCACCAGACGGGCAGGGGCCGCTTGTCGAGTGACTCCCAGTCGGCCTTGTAGGCGGTCTGCGCGTGAAGCGTGCCGACATACGCCAACAGGGCAAGGGCGAGACAGCATTTCATGGGCGACTCCGGGGTTCTGGGTTAGACGTCGGAATGGACAGGGGGGTGACGCCGGCCATCGGCTTAAGACGACAGCGCTTCGCCCACTTTTTCGGCGAGGGTTTCGCGCGTGAAGGGTTTCTGGAGGAAGTGGATGTTGTTGTCGAGCATGCCGTGGTTGGCGATGATGTCCGCCGTGTAACCGGACATGAAAAGGCTCTTGACGGTTGGCCGTAAACGGATGAGGTGCTGCCGCAGATCGCGGCCGCTCATGTCTGGCATGACCACGTCTGTCAGGAGCAGGTGGATCTCGCCCTCATGTTCGCGCGCACGCTGCAGCGCCTCCTTGGCTCCGTTGGCCGGGATGACGGTGTACCCCATTTTTGAGAGGAGCGTTTGGGTGAGACTCAGCACGGCGGCTTCGTCTTCCACCAGCAAGATGGTGGCCGACGTCGGCGCGGCCGGGGCCGGAGCCTGGGGGGGCGGTTCTGCCGCGACGGCGGCGGCCTGCGCCTCTTCGGCGTCTTCCGTGGCGACGCGGAGGCTCGGCAGATAAATCTGGAAGCAGGTCCCTTTTCCCGGCTGGCTGTTCACGCGGATAAATCCGTTGTTCTGCTTCACGATCCCGTAGACCGTGGAAAGGCCCAGACCCGTGCCGATGCCGTGCGGCTTCGTGGTGAAGAAAGGCTCGAAGATTTGGGTTTGCGTGGCGGGGTCCATGCCGCAGCCCGTGTCGGCGATGGAAAGGAGGACGTAGTCGCCGAGAGGGGCCTCGGGGAGGATGTTTCCCTCGGCTTTGCGGTTGTGTATGTTGTCGGTCGTGACGGTGATGGTCCCTGCCCCCGTGATCGCGTCGCGGGCATTCACCGCCAGATTGACGAGGATCTGGTCGATCTGTCCGGGATCATCCATCAGCACGGGCCATAGACGGGGAACGGGCCGCCATTCCAGCTTGATTGTTTCGCCGATGAGGTGCCGGAGCATGTCGCACATGCCGCCGATGGCCTCATTCAGGTCGAGGTTGCGCGGTCGGATGTTCTGTTTGCTGGCGAAGCCCAAGAGCTGCTTGACGAGGCTGGCCGAATGTTTCCCCGCCTTGAGGATTTCGGCGAGTTCGGAGTGGAGGGGGGATGCGGGCTCGAGCTGGTCGTCGGCCAGTTCGGCGTTTCCGATAACGATCGAGAGCATGTTGTTGAAGTCGTGGGCCACGCCGCCTGCGAGTCGCCCGATGGCCTCGATTTTCTGGGCCTGGTAGAGCTGTTCCTGTAGTTTTGCCTGCTCCTCGGTGGCCCGCTTGCGGTCGGTAATGTCGTGAATGAAGCCCTCCAGCACGTCGACGGTCCCGTCCGGCTTCAGGACGGCGCAACCGCGTTCCCACACCCATTTTTCACCTCCGTCCGACGTCGTGATGCGGTACTCGACCGTGAAGGTCTCCCGGCGGTCAACGCTTGCGGCGATCGTGTCCCAGACGTATTGGCGGTCATCGGCATGGATCAGGTCGAAATAGGTCATCCGCGCGTTATCGAGAAGATCGGCCGGCGGGTAACCGGTCAGGGCGGCGCAGCCCTGAGAAACGAATTCCATGGTCCAGTAGGAGTCCATCCGGCAGCGGTAAGCCATTCCGGGCAGATTGTTCAGGAGTGTCGAGAGGCGCCGTTCGCTTTCGACCAAGGCTTTTTGTGCGGCGCGCTCAGACGATTGGTCTCTGAACACCAGCACCACGCCGGTCACGGTTCCCTGCTCGTCGCGGATCGGAGCGCCGCTGTCGGAGATCGGATACTCCGTGCCGTTGCGCGCCAGCAGAATCGTGTGGTTGGCAAGGCCGACGATCTGGCCTTCTTGCAGGACGCGCCAAGCGGGGTTCTGCATGACGACGCGGGTTTCTTCGTTGACGATGTGAAAGACGTCTTCGAGCCGTCGGCCCCACGCTTCGGTTTCCGACCAGCCGGTCAGGTTCTCAGCAATCGGGTTCATCTGCCGCACGCAGCCTTGGGAATCGGTCGTGATCACCGCGTCGCCGATGCTGTACAGGATGGTGCGGTACTTTTCGACGGCCGCATATTGCTCCTGTTTGGCCCGGTAGAGGTTGCGGTAGAGCGACGCCTGCCGGTTGCGCAGGCCGAAGGCGGTTGCGGTGGCTGCGAGGAGGATGCCCAACAGCACAAACCCGGTGATGATGAGGGCACGGATGCGTACCGGTCCGAGCACTTCGCTGCTGTCCACCTTGGCGATGATGAACCAGTCTGAATTGGGGACCGGGCGGATGTCGGCCAGAACCGGGATGCCCCGATAGTCGGTGCCCTTGACAATGCCTTGCGTGCCATGGACCGCCTGTACGGCTGGAACATCCGTTCGCGTCAGGGGAAGCTTGAGCGTCATGGCGCTGTGGCGTTCGTGGCGCAACTTGTTCAGGAAGATCACCGAATCCCCTTCGCGCCTGACCAGCAGAGTTTCGGCGCTGATGCTGGAGACGGGCCATGACTGGATCAGCGGGTAGAGGAAGTCAGACGCGGCGCAGCGCAGGACGAACGCGCCGATGGGCACGCCGGAATCATTGTTGACAGGCGCGGCGATATCGATGTGGACACTGTCGTTTTCTTGCCGGAAGAAATCGGAAAAGACGGGTGTGCGCGTGTTGAGGGCCTTTTCGACGGCCCACCGCGTGGCGTCCGTGAAAGGGGCGGGTTTATCTGTGGCGGATGCCAAAATCTCGCAGGCCGGAGAAACCAGAAGCGTATCCTCATAGAAGTTGGCTTTCCGGTTGAGGGCCATCATGACGCGCAGGTCTTTGGCGTCATTTTTCTCAATGGCGCGTGTCAGCGTGGGCCCCTGCGCGAAACGGATGGCGTCGGAGAGACGCTCTTTGCGCCATTCGGCGATTTGCCCGGCCTTCAATGTCCCGATGGCCGTGAGCTCCTGTGCCTTCTCCGATTGGACGTGTTCCTTTTCGGCTTTGTATTGGACGAATCCCAACGACGCGATCAGCAAAGCTGCAATGGCGAAGGCTGCGATCCAGAGATTCTGTTTCGCCTGTGAGAGCTGAATGCCATCAGTCATCACTCACCCCCTTGATATTCAACACGGGCCTTGCGAACACGATACAAAACAAACGTCATTGTAGATAGTACGGAAGGAACAAGTAGTCTGTCAACAGGGATATTTGCTATAAAGAGACGCATTCTGAACCGGGATAGGCTGTGGCGGCACGGCTGAAACGAGCGAGGTGGAAAATGCGGATGCGAACGGGGCGTTTGGGTATCGTCGCGGGGGTGGCGATCGGGTTTTGTTTCAGTGTGGCGGGCGCGGCGGAGCCGGGCGGCGAACTGGAGGCGGCGTTTCTGAAGCCGCCGGTGCACGCTCTGCCGCATGTCTGGTGGCACTGGCTCGGGAATAATGTGACGCGGGACGGCATCACGCGCGACCTTGAGGCCATGCGCGACGCGGGGATCGGCGGGGCCACCGTCTTCCACATCGCGTCGCATGCGGGCATGCAGGCGCTTTCGAACAGCCTGGCCGACAATGTGTCGTACCAGAATCCCGCTTGGTGGGCGCTCATGCGCCACGCCGCCAAGGAGGCCGACCGCCTCGGCTTGGAACTCGGCATGCATAACTGCCCGGGCTTCTCGGTCTCGGGAGGGCCGTGGATCACTCCGGAATACGCCATGCAGAAGATGGTGTGGAGCGAGACGCAGGTGAAGGGCCCCGCCCTGTTTTCGGCAAAGCTGCCGCAGCCCAAGACCGCGCTGGACTTCTACCGCGACATTGCGGTCGTGGCGGTGCCTGACGGCGAGCCCGCGGCGGCGTCTGTGATCGATGTGACGGCAAGGACCGCGGCGGACGGCACCTGCACCTGGCAGGTGCCCGAAGGCCGCTGGACGCTCTTCCGCTTGGGCCACACGCCGACCGGCGCGCGCCCGCGCCCCGCGCCGGAAGACGTCCAGGACAAGTCGCTGGAGGCGGACAAGCTTTCCGCCGAGGCGATGACGATCCACCTCGAGAACGTCATCCCGCCGCTCAGGCGCGAACTCGGCAAGCGCGTCGGCGCATCGTTCGCGCATCTGCTGCTCGACAGCTATGAGGCCGGCCAACAGGATTGGTCGCCGAGGTTCCGCGCGGAGTTCCTCGCGCGGCGCGGCTATGACCCGGTGCCGTGGCTGCCGGTGCTGGCGGGCCGCAAAATCGGCGGCGGAGCGCTCAGCGCGCGTTTCCAAGAAGACATGGCGCTGACCGTCGAGGAACTGTTCACGGAAAACCACTTCGCGCTTTTCAATAAGTGGACGCGCGAAAACAAGCTGGCCCTGCAGATCGAGCCCTATGGCGGACCGTTTAACCCGTTTGAAGCGGCGGCGGTGGCGGATGTGCCGATGGTGGAGTTCTGGGGCTTTCCGGTCTTCTGGACCAAGGAGGTCGGCGGCTTCCCGGGCGTGGCCGGCGCGGTGGGCCGCGCGCTGGGCCGGCCGGTGATCGCGACCGAGGCGTTCACGGGCATGCCGACCTACGCCAAATGGAGCGAATCGCCCAAAGATTTCAAAAACACGGGCGACGCGAGCTTCGCGCGCGGCATCAACCGCATGACGCTGCACCACTGGGTGCATCAGCCGTTCGATCCGCGTTTCACGCCGGGCATGACGATGGGCTGGTGGGGCAGCCACTTCGGACAAGTTCAGACGTGGCATCGGCCGGGCAAGGCTTTTTACCGTTATCTGGGCCGCTGCCAAGCTCTGCTGCAGCGCGGAGAACAGGTGGTGGACGTGCTGGCTCTGGAGTGCCGCCCGCAGGCCTCCGAACTCGATGCGGTGCCGGCGAGTGTCTTTCTGCGCGACCTGACCGTGAAGGACGGCCGGCTGGTGCTGCCGTCGGGCCGCTCGTATGCGCTTCTGCGGCTGCCCGCACGCGAGGCGATGTCGCTGCCGGTGGCGCGCAAGGTGAGAGAGCTGGTGGCGAACGGTGCCACGGTATGCGGTCCCCGCCCGACGCGGGCGTGTGGCCTCGCGGATTATCCGGCGGCCGACGCGGAAGTCCGGCGTATCGCGGATGAGGTCTGGGGCCCGCAGGCGGCCGGCGCGAAGGAGCATCCGTTCGGCAAGGGCCGCACGGTGTGGGGCAAGAGCTCGGAGGAGGCCCTGGCCGGCTTGGGCATCCTGCCGGGCGTGATCCTGATGAACAACGTCAGCAACCGCGTGCTCTGTTCGCACCGCGAGGATCACGGCGTGCCGTATTTCTTCCTCGCGAACATGACGGGCGAACCCGCGTCCGTGACCGCTTCGTTCCGCGTCGCGGGGCGGACTCCGGAATTCTGGGACCCCGAGACCGCGCGGCGCGAGCCCGCAGGCCTGTGGACCGAGCGTGACGGCCGTACGGAGCTGCGGCTGACGTTCGAGCCGAACCAGTCGCGCTTCGTGGTCTTCCGCAAAACGTCTGCCGCAGACGGCGACCGGATCGTGAAGGTGGGCGTGCCCGGGGCGCGCCAGCTCGAAATCGTCAAGGCGGTCTACCGGGCCAAGGATACCGGCGAGGAGAAGGATCTGACGGACATCGTGCGCGCGCAGACGGGGATCAACTCGCTCCGGCTCTACATCGACAATCCGCAGCTCGGCGGCGACCCCTTCCCCAATCGTTTCAAGGCGTTCGAAATCACCTATGTGCTCGACGGTAAACAGACGACGCGCATTCTGAACGAGCGCGAGTGGCTGGTGCTGCCGGAAGGTTTTTCGGAGGATCCCGGCGTGCGGGTCGGACGGAACGCGGCGGGTGAAGCCGTGGCGCGCGGCGCGCGCCACGGCACGCTGGCGGCGCTGACGCGGTCCGGCAAGCGGCTGACGGCCGAGGTGCCCGCGCCGCCGCCGCCGCTCGACGCATCCGGCGACTGGCAGGTGAAATTCGCGAAAGGGTGGGGCGCTCCCGAAGAAACCGTGACGTTTGCATCGCTCGCGCCCTGGAACGCCTCGCCGGTGCCGGGCATCCGCTATTTCTCGGGAACGGCGACCTACACGAAGGAGGTGAAGGTTCCGGAGGCGCTTCTTGCCAAGGGGCTGCGCGTTTTTCTCGACCTCGGCGACGTGCGCGAGCTGGCGGAGGTGCGCGTCAACGCGCGCGATCTGGGCACGGTGTGGCACGCGCCTTACCGCGTCGAGGTGACGGACCTCCTGCGCGCAGGCGACAATCGGCTGGAGATCAAGGTGACCAACACCTGGGCGAACCGCATGATCGGCGACGCGCAGGAACCCGAAGAGTGTGTATGGGGCCAGCCGAAGAAGGCTTGGGATAGGCAGAAAGAGAAGGAATATACCGGATGCGGGTTGTCGGTTCTCCCCGGGTGGCTCAAAGCCGGAGAAGCGCGTCCGTCGAAAGGCCGGTATACCTTCTGCATGTGGAATTATTTCACGAAGGAGTCGACGCTGTTGGATGCGGGGCTGATCGGGCCGGTGCGTCTGGTCTGCGAGGCCGAAGCGGTGTTCGTCGGGCCGGAGTGATGAGGCGCCGCGCCCGACTGTTTGCGCCACGCGTTGGGGGTGACGCCGAAGGCCCGCTTGAAGTGCGCGGAGAAATGCTGTGACGCGCAGAAACCAAGGTCGAAGGCAATGCGGGTGATCGGCGCGCCGGTGGAGGCCAGCAGACGTTTGGCCTTTTCAAGGCGGCAGGCGAGGAGGTAGTGGTGCGGCGGCAGGCCTGTCATCTGCTTGAACTGGGCGATGAGCAGCGAAGGCGAAAGGCGGGCCTCGCGGGCTAGCGCGTCGAGGCGGAAGGTCCGCTCTGGGTTGTCGCGGATGGCGGACAGGAGCTGCTCCATGAGTTTGGGGTGGGCGAGCGCGCTCTTGTGCTGGGAGGCGTCGATCACGGCCATCAGGAGCGCGGTGCAGGCGGTGGTCAGTCCGACGGTGCGGTAGGGGTCGGGCGATTGCCCGTAATATTTGAAGAGCTGCGCGAAGGCGTGCTTGACGGCGTCGGTCTTGGCGATCACATGGCACGGGAGCTTGCTCAGGCGCGCCCAGATGTCCCGGGCCTCGGCTGGCGTGAGGCGCAGAAACGCGCGGCCTTTCCGAGGCGCGCGGATGAGCAGCCAGTGGATCATGGTGCCCTTGGGGTGGGCGGTGAGGCAGTGGGTGTCCGTCGGCTTGTTCAGATAGAGGTCGCCCGGCATGATCCTGTGTTCAACGCCGTTGTTCAACAGCGTCAACGCCCCGCGCAGGCAGAGGCCGATCTCGACGCAGCCGACGTGCCGGTGGGTTCCGACCGGCGCAATGACGTGCCCGTAACGGCTGAAGCCGAGGGCAGGCACTTCGAGAAGGCCCGCTGACGTCAGGTCGAATACGCGGCGCTCAGGCGTGTCGCTGTAAATCACGGCGAGGTCCTGGGCGCGCGCTGCGTGCTGCCGCTTCACTGTCATGCGGGCTAGGATAGCACGGGCAGCGGAATCTGGAAAACGTGAAAATGAAGGGTGAGCCGGGCGCGGTGCCTTTTTCGGAATACAACGAAATTACATTTCCGTTTTCATTGCTTTTTACTTGTCACGGGTGTGTTATTATGCGAGCACAAATCGAGAAAGGGGCCAGATGAAACGGAGCAAGGGAAGCAGGAAAATAAGGGTGCGCCGCGCCGGCGGGAGCGCGTTTTTTTTGGGTCTCTTCTGCCTGCTCTCCGTAGGGCAAGCGCAGGACGCCGCACCGGAGATAGGGGGCGCGCCCGCGAAGCAGAAGCGCGCGGAGATCGCGTGGACGAAGGTGCTGTGCAAAGAGCCCGGCCGGTACATCGGCTGGCCCACGGTGTGCGCCCGCAAGGATGGCGAGCTGCTGGCGGTGTTTTCCGGCGACCGCGACGAGCACGTCTGCCCGTTCGGCAAGGTGCAGCTGGTCCGGAGCGGCGATCAGGGGGCGACGTGGACCCCGGCGTCCAACGTCGGCAACACGCCGCTGGACGACCGCGACGCGGGGATTGTCGAGCTGCCCAACGGCGACTTGGTCGTGTCGTGGTTCACCTCTCTGGCGTATCAGGCGAGCATCCGCGACCGCGCAAAACTGGCGCCCGGCTCGACCAAGTTCTACTGGTGGCTGCACGACGAGAAGATTCCGGCCGCGGTTAAGAAGGAGGGCCTCGGCTACTTCACGATCCGCTCGTCTGACGGCGGCAAAACGTGGGAGTCGCCGGTGCGCACGCCGGGCACCGCGCCTCACGGGCCGATCCTTCTGAAGGACGGCCGGCTGCTTTTCGTCGGCATCTCTTATTCGGGCCACTCCGGAATTTACAGCGCGGAACGGAAAGAGATCTCCGTGGCGGAGTCGCGCGACCAGGGGCGCTCGTGGCAGCGCCTGGGCGCGATCGGCTTGCCGGAGGGACAGAAGATCGACGAATTTCACGAGCCGCACGCCGTGGAGGCGTCCGACGGCCGCCTCGTGGCGCAGATCCGGCACGACAAAGGCAGGAAGCTGTGGCAGTCCGAAAGCGGCGACGGCGGCAAAACGTGGGCGACGGCGCGTCAGACGGCGCTGGCGGGGCTGCCGCCGCACCTGATCCGCCTGCGCGGCGGAAAGCTGGTGACGGTGTACGGGAGGCGCTTCGACGCTTTCGGCGAGTACGCCTGCGTCAGCGACGACGGCGGGCGGACGTGGGACGTGGCGAACGAGATCAAGCTGGCCGGGCATTTCAACAGCGACCTCGGCTATCCCGCCTCGGCGGAGCTGCCGGACGGCAGCATCCTGACGGTGTACTATCAGGCCGAACAGAAGGGCGAAAAGACCTGTCTGATGGGCACCAAATGGCGGGTGACGAAATGACGATCGGAAGCTGGCGTACGGTAATGTTTGTGACGCTCTGCCTGTCCTCCGGGTTCGCACAGACCCGGCCTGGGGAAGCTGCGCCGGTGGCTGAGCTGGGCCACAGGCTCGAAGTGCTGTGGGACATGGAGCGGATCTCCAGCCTGGACAACGCGCGGCTGACCTTGCATCCCCCGAAGCTGCGCGAGGTCGCGGTCGTCCATGACCAGCCGTGGGAGGGCAACGTCTGTTGCTACCACACGGTGTTCCAGGACGGGAGACTCTACCGCATGTATTACCGGGGCGCGAACTGGGACAAGAAGGCCACGCATGCGGAAGTGACCTGCTATGCCGAGAGCGACGACGGCATCGTGTGGCGCAAGCCGGCGCTGGGGCTGATCGCCTTCAACGGCTCGACGTCCAACAACATCGTCTGGAACGGGCACGGCAGTCACAACTTCGCGCCGTTCCTCGACGCCAATCCGGACTGTCCGGCCGAACAGAAGTATAAGGCGCTGGGCGGAAACGAGAAGGGGCTGGTCCCGTTCGTGTCGCTGGACGGGCTTCGCTGGCGCGTGCTGCGCGCCGGGCCGGTCATCACCAAAGGCGCTTTCGACTCGCAGAACCTCGCTTTCTGGGACGCGGAGAAAAAGGTGTACGTGGCGTATTTCCGCGACTTTCAAAAAGGCAACGCCAACGGCGGCGTGCGCGCCATCAAGACCTGCACCTCCAAAGATTTCATCAGCTGGACCGAGCCCGAATGGCTGGCCTACGAAGCGGGCACAAAGGAAGAGGAGCTGTATACCAACGCGATCCTCCCTTACCCGCGCGCGCCATGGATCTACGTCGGCTTCCCGAAACGATTCGTGGCTTCCCGCACGACCCCGTGGGACGCCAGCGGGGGCGGCGGGATACCCGGGCTCTCGGACGGGGTCTTCATGAGCAGCCGCGACGGGCGGCTGTTCAAGCGGTGGGAACGGGCTTTCCTCCGTCCCGGACTGCAGCGCGAGCGCTGGGTCAACCGCAACAACATGACCGCCTGGGGACTGGTCGAGACCGCGCCGGAATTCCCCGGCGCGCCGCGCGAGCTGTCGCTCTATTCGACGGAGAACTACTACTCCAAAACCGCCGCCCGCTTGCGCCGCATGACGATGCGGCAGGACGGCTTCGTCTCGGTTCAGGCGGACGAGAAGGGCGGCACGGTCACGACGAAGCCGTTGACTTTTTCCGCATCGGCCGGTGGTGCCACGATGCTGCTGGTGAACCTCTCCACCTCGGTGCCGGGGCAGCTCCGGTGCGAGCTGCGCGACGAGGGCGGCCGCGCCATTCCCGGTTATACACTGGCGGAGTGCAAGCCGCTTTACGGCGACGGCCTCGAGCTGCCCGTGGCATGGAAAGACGGCGCGGACGTGAAGGCGCTGGCCGGGCGTGCGGTTTCTTTGCACTTCGAGCTGAAGGACGCGGACCTCTTCGCATACCGTTTCGGGATGCCCGCCTCGGACCGGTGACCGAGGCGGCGTGTGTGCGGGCTTGGCAGGAGATGAAAGAAAGCTTATGTGATCGCAAAAAAGGGCGAGGTGGCGAATGAAAAAGACGGTGGCGTGCCTTTGTTTGGCGGGACTGTTCACGGCAGCGCCCGCAGAGGCTGTGACGCGGACATGGCAGTTCAATATCGGAGGAGTATGGACCAATGCCGATAACTGGGCCGGAGGCCTCGTGCCTGGCGCGAACGACACGGCGGATCTGTCCGCGGCAATCGGAAAGACCATCAGCCTGACGGCGAACGCGACGGTCGGCGAGATCCTCTACAACCCCGTGTTCAGCGGCACGACCAATACGCTGACGATCCAAGGCGACGCATCGTTGCCGACGCTCACCCTCTCGAACACGGCGACAACGCCCGACCATATTCAAGTGGGAACGGGGGCTGTGCTTGCGTTGGATGCGGATTTAAGCTTGTCGGATTCGATCTACAAAGACGGATACGGCGTCTTGGATCTGAAGCGCCAAGTTCTCTCTTCGGCCATAAAAAATGTGTTTATCGAGAAAGGGAAGATGATCGTCGGCGGAGCTTTTTTGGCAATCAACAAGAGCCAGATATATGTAGGCTGTCCGAATTCAGATACGGGCTTTCCTTATCCGGAACTCATTGTGCGGGACGGGGCGGCACTGAGGGGTGAAAACTTTTTGCTGGGCGGCAACCGCTTGACCACCAATTCGACCAACGCGCACGCGGTTGTCACGCAACTGGGAGGTGAAGTGAATTTGCCCAATACGGGGACAAGCTCTCCTTTTCTGAACGCTTTCTATAATGACGGGGTGACCAGCGTCTATCATCTGGTGAACGGCGTGTTAAATGTCAGCAATAAGGCGTCACATGTCGCCTACCGGGGCGTCGGCACATTCAACCAGTCGGGCGGCACCTCGATCTTCTATACGGTGACCATGGCGACCACCGCAACCGGAAAGGGAACGTACAATTTGACGGGAGGAGAGCTTTGGCTGGGAGGAACCGTCAGCAAGGGAAGCGGCACATCGGCGTTCAATATCGGCGGCGGCTCGATCTATCCGTGCCGGACTGGCTTCACCATTAATGCGGACACCAATCCTCAGCTGACCGGAAGCAACGGGCTGACGCGGCTCTGCTCAGCCGGGAGCGGGTTCACCAACACGGTGAGCGGCCTCAAGGGCGCCGGTGGTTTCGTCAAAGAAGGGGCGGACACACTGAACATCGCCGGGTCGGCGCATGCCTTCGCGGGACCCATGATCGTCAGCAACGGCACGGTGAATGTGAGCCAGGCGTTGACGGTGAGCAACGCGGTGCTGGTCGCCGGCGGAGTTTTGAATCTCAACGCGAATGTCGCCTTCGGTTCGCTGACCGTGACGGGCGGCGTGTTTCAGGTGGCGGCCAACAGCGTGCTTGCCGTGACCGGGGGCGATCCTCGGGTTCGCGTGACCGGGGCCGGCACGCTCCGGTTTCTCGCCGGTGCGTTCCTTCCCGGACTGACCGTCCTCGATGTCGACGAATCGGGGTCGATCGACCTCAGCGCGGGTGGATCGGCCTTTGTCAACCGGCTGGTCCTCGGCGGCGTCGAGCAGGCAGCCGGGCTCTACACCTCCGCGAACTGCGCGGCGATCACGGGGCCCGGGATGCTGGTTGTCAACGGCGGTCTCTGGTCCGGCGCGGGCGGAGACGGGATGTGGAGCAACGGCGCGAACTGGCTGGCCGGAACGTTGCCGAACGGCCTCATCACGGTCGCCGATCTGTCGGGCGCAGTCTCGAACGCGTCGCCTGCCGCCACGTTGGCGCTGGATCCTGCCGCCGTGACGAACGGCTGGCTACGGTTCGCTTCTGGCGTGTCGGGCGCAACGCTCACCAACACCTGTCCCGCGGGCGTGACCAACACCCTGTATGTGGCTTCGGAAGGCGTGATCTATGTTGGCGGGGGTGAAACGCTGGTGCTGGACCATGACCTCTGCCTGATGGGTACGATCTACAAGCGCGGCGGCGGCGCCCTAGTGCTGAAGCGTAAGACCTTTGCGTTGCCCTCGCTGGTGACTCCGGTTTCGACGATCTACCTCTGCGTCGAGGACGGCCAGGTGATCGGCGCCGGCCCGATGACCAACGTGCTGGTGATGGCGGGCAAGCCGGACCGGAGCGCGCCGGGCGCCACGCCCGAATTCACTCTCGAGGACACGCCTGAGGCCGCGATCGGCGGCACCAGCTTCATTTGCGCAATGAGTGCGCTCGCCACATCCCTTAACCCCGGAAACGGCGTGTTCACCCAGAAAGGCGGAACCGTCGAACCCGGCATCAACTGGGGCACGCGCTCGCTGATCGGCTTTGCGGTGTCGGGCGCCTCGCTGGGCGGCACCGGCACGTACAACCTGGTCGGCGGGACGCTGAAAATGACCAACGCCCTGTACGTGGCTGCCAACAACGGGAAAGGCGTCTTCAACCAAACGGGCGGCCTACTGGACGTGTACAGCTTCGCTCCCGCAGGCGGTGCCGTTCACCTGACAGGCGGGCAGTTCCTGGTAAGCGCCTTCAATAACGGGGCGTCCGCTTACTGCACGTTCTATCTGGGCGGCGGCCGCATGGAGCCCCGGACGTCTGCGGCGCTCTCGCTGACGAGCCCGGTCGTCTTCACCGGGATCAACGGCGACATGACCTTCGCGCCCGCTGCGGGACGGGCGGTTACGCTCTCAGGAGCGACGTCCGGCGCGGGCGGGTTCGTCAAGGACGGGGACGGGACTCTCACATTCTCGGCCATCAGCGCGTTTTCCGGTTTGGCGACAGTGAGTAACGGTACGCTGGCCGTGAGCGGCTCGCTTGCAGGCACCAACGACGTGCTGCTTCTGAACGGCGCGTTCAGCATCGCGGCAACCGGAACGGCCAAGCTGGGCGAATTGGCGGTCACCAACGGCGCGGTGGATCTTGCGTCAGGGGTTGTCGCCACGGCCGAGCGCTTTTTCGTCGAAGGGAGCGAGTGGGCAAAGGGCGTTTATGCGTCCACGAACTGCAGCAAAATCACCGGCGCGGGCCTGCTGATCGTCGGCGCGGAGCCGGGGCAGTGGACCAACGGCGGCAGCGACGACAACTGGAATACGGCGGCCAACTGGGTGGCCGGAATCCTCCCGAACGGGCTTTACTCGGTCGCGAACCTGTCTGCCTGCGTTTCCAATGAGGCGCCTGCCCGCACGCTGGTGCTGAACGTCGGCGCAATCACCAACAAGCAGGTTGTGTTCGACTCCGGCGTCGCGGGTGCCGTGCTGACCAACACCTGTCCCGAAGGCGTGACCAACACGCTCTATTTGACGTCGGACGGCATCATCGAGGTGGGCGAGGGGCAGACGCTCGTGCTGGACCACGACCTGTGCGTCATGGGCAGCATACACAAGCGCGGACTCGGCACGCTTGTGTTGAGGCGAAAAACCTACGCGCTGCCTTCGCTGGTGACCCCGATATCGACGATCTACGTTTATGTGGACGGCGGCCAGGTCATCGGCGAGGGGCCGCTGAACAACGTGCTGGTCTCAGCCGGCAAACTTTCCCGGACCGATTCGGGGCCGACGCCGGAGTTCATCCTTGCGGACACGCCCCAGGCCTCGATCTCCGGGACAAGCTTCATCACGGCGCTCAACGCCTTGGCAACCACACCCGGGCCCGGTGTTTTCACGCAGAACGGCGGCACGGTCATCCCCGCGATCAACTGGGGCAACCGCGTTGTTCTCGCCCACACCACCTCGTTCGTGAACACGTTCGGAACGGGCACCTACAACTTGGTCAACGGTGCGCTGGTCATCTCGAACAGTTTGTGGCTGGGGCGAAACGGCGGAATCTTAGACGGCCACTACGGCATCTTCAACCAGTCGGGCGGCGCGGCTGAAGTCACGACGCTCGGCGGCCGATGGGGGGAGATCCACCTGAGCGGCGGCAGCTTTAAATTGGGGAATGTCGAATTGAGCACGGGAGCTGATGCGACCTTCTATTTCGGCGGCGGCCGGCTGGTGCCGAAGAGCGCATCCTGGCTGGTGCTCCGGTCGCCGACGGTCTTCACCGGAATCGGAGGCGACATGACGTTCGCACCTGCGGCGGGGCAGGCGATCCAGTTGAGTGTGGCCGCGCCCTCGATGGGTGCCGGCGGGTTTGTCAAGGAGGGGGGCGGGCTCCTGAATCTGTCGAACACGAACGCGTTCACAGGTGCGGCGGCCATCAATGGCGGAACCTGCACGGTCGCCGTTGCCGGATGCCTGACCCAGTGTACGAACCTGCTGGTCGGCGCGGACGCGCACTTCACACTCCAGCGCGGCGGCGCGGCGCTCAACACCAACCTGTGGCTCAAGGTCGCGGCGGACGGCAAGGTCCACCTCGACTTCACAAACGAAGTGGAGATCGGCCACCTGGTGCTTAACGGCTATGAGTGCCCCGGCCGCGGGCGGCGGTATGGCTCATCGGCGCATGTCACCGAGGTGGATCAGGCCATCGACGAATTCTTTACCGGAACGGGTGTGCTGAAAGTGGTCGGCCCGCGCGGGCCCGACGGGACCGCGATCATGGTGAGGTGAGGGAGTGACAGGAATGATGAAATGGCGCTTACTTTTGGCGTGCGGACTGACTCGGGCCGTCTGCGCCGGGGCAATGTCCGAGCGCGCGGAGCTGCTGGTGGACGTCGACGTGTTCGACAACCAGACTGTGGCACCTTCACACTACGGCGCGCCGTTCTACGGGCCGAAGGAGATCGATGAACTCTTTGCGAAGTGCCGCAGCAACGGCGTGAAGAAGGTCACGTGGCGGTCGATGGCGCAGATCGCCAGCTACCCTTCCCGCCTCAACTACAGCATCAGCGAGGTTCCGGACATCCGCTCCAACGCGGACGAGCGCCGGGCCGAAGGCGCGTTCGCCGCGAAGATCGGCGTTGCGCCCAAAGTCAAGACGGTGCTCCCGGAACTAAGAAAGGTGCCGTTCGGAGGACTGGTGCAGCGAGTCGAGAACACGGCGACTGACACGTTCGTGTTCAGCGGCGCGGTGAGCTCAAAACCAATGGCTGAAGTCTCGTCCCTTCGCCGCTTTTCGGCCAGGATCGGCTTGTCGCGGCCCGCAGCTTCCGGCGCGTTTCTGGCGGCGGTCGATGCGGCGAGCGGGAAGGTGCTCGCACGAAGCTCGGAGGTGGCAGGAGAACCCTTCCAGCACGTCGAGCTGCGCTTCAAGGGCGAGCGGACTTTTTTTGTCGGCGTGTTTTCGTACGGCCGTCCCGAGATCCACGTGTTCGTGGCGGACGCGCTCTCGCTGAAGGACGGCGCGGGCCGGGAGCGGCTCGCCAACGGCGGCCTGGAAGAGAGCGACCGCCTGCTGGAGCCGGCGGGCTGGCGGCTGAGCGGCGCGAACTTCGTGACGCTGAACGGCGATTACCGTGCCCAGCCTCCGGACTTACAGAAGAGCCGGTTTCCGAACGGGGATGCGGCGTTTAAGATCCTCTACCGCCCGTACACCGAAGAGCTGTTCCGAAAAGCCATCGAAAGCGGCGACCCGCTGGCCGTTGCCGGCCGGGCCGCCAAGCGCAACGGGATCGAGCTGTACGCGTGGTTCGACCCGATCGACGACGGCCGGCGCGCCCTGCCGCCGGTGCAGGCGTGGAGCTCCATGTTTCTGGAGGAGCACCCGCAGTGCCGGGCGGTTGACCGAGAGGGACGAAGCCGCTGGGGGCTGCTGTGCTTCGGATACCCCGAGGTGCGCCGGCACAAGGCCGATATCATCAAAGAGCTGCTGAGCTACGAAGGCGTCGCCGGCGTCGCGCTCAAGACGCACTACCAGCACAATTCGATCTGGGACGGGAACCGGCACGACTACCAGAACTATCTCTACAACGATGTGGCGCTGGCCGAGTATCACGCGCGGTGGGGCCGGCCCGCGGACGGCGCGTATGACACTTACAAGCTCCGCACGATCTACGGCGGATATGTGCTGGAGTGGCTGAGGGAAATCCGCCCCCTGTTCGAAAAGTCCGGCAAGCGGCTCTGCCTGTTTCAGTCGCCGACCTCGATGCTGGACACGATCTGCGGCGGCTGGGTGCTGCCGCCCGAGAAGATCGTTTCGGAAAAGCTGTGCGATGATTTTCTGATCGAGCCGCGGCACCACGGAGATTCCATGGAGCTGTTCAAAAAGTCGGAGCGCATCCAGTCGCTGATCTGGCACTGCCGCCAAAACGGCGTCCGCGTGGGTTTCGACTTCTGGCTGCCCGGCGTGCCCGCGGAGGTCAAGCCGGCCGGGCGGGGCGTCTTCATGCGCGACCAGCTGCTGGCCCTGTCGCGGGAAAACCTTGATTTTGTCGGCGCCTATGAGGAGATGTGTTTGGTGAAGCCCGACCTCTGGCCGGTGCTGGGCGACGTGTCGCGGACGATCGCCGCCGCGCCGCCGCGCGCGGCTTCTGCCTGCGCGCCGGCGCCCCGCCTCGCCCGCAACGTTCTGTCCGCTGACAAAGGCGGCAGCGCCTGCTCGCTGGGCACCAACGGCATCACGACGGCGGCCATGGAGCTCATCGACGGTGATGAGTCGAGCCACTCCTCGGTCGTCTTTGACGCCTGGCCGGTTGTGGTCGAATGCGCGCCTTCGCGGATGACGCGCATCAACCGTGTCGCGCTTCGGGGGGGCAACCTGAGCTGGAAAAATCAGTGCGCGCCCGAAGATGTAAAGGTAGAAGGACTTGTCGGCGGCGTGTGGCGTCAGCTGGCGGACATGCGCGATTCGGCGACGCGCAACAAGCATGACAACGCGGTGCCGGTGGTCTGCCGGTTCGAGCCGGCCATGATTGAAAAGCTGCGCATTACGGTGACGCGCAGCTCCGACGCGGGCAAGCGTTTTCTTGTGCTCCGCGAGGTCGAGGCGTTCGTGGAGGAGTGAGATGTCTATGCAAGGGACCATTGGAAACAAGGCGGGCGCTTCGACGCGGCGTATCTGGTTTTGGGCGGGGCTTTGCGTGTCGGCGGCGGCTTGGTGCGGGGCAGAGGAGCGGCGGGTCGAGGCGGCGCTGAACGATGCCGGCGCGCTGGCGCAGTGGCATTTCACAGACGCACGGGCGAGCATCGGCAACGGCGTGCTGCGGCTCGACGGGCGTCAGTCGCCCTGCCCCGTCTTCCTGAAGGCGCCCGCGTTCGGCGACGTATCGCTTTCGGCCTCCTTTCGCGTGGAAAAAAGCGAGGGCGTGATGGCGGTCGGGTTCGTCATCGGGGCGACAGATTCGGCGACGTACACGTTTGTCCATTTCGACGCGCGCTCGGCGATTCTTTGCCGCAGCGATGCGGAGCGGCCGTGGAGCGAGATCCGGCGTGTGGGCAAACCGCAGCAGCCGGATACGTGGTACGCGGCGAAGGTGGTGCGGACAGGCGACCGGCTCAGCGTTTACTTTGCGGGAAAACTGCTGTACGAGGCGGCCTGTGCGGGGGCGCCCGGCCTGGTCGGTTTCTATGCGAGCCAGACGGTCGGCCAGATCAAAGACGTGGCGGTTGAGGGAGCTGTCGCAGTCGACGACAAACCGTGGACAACGCGTGTCGCCCTGCAGAAATGGGTGCCTGTCTGCACGGATGCGGGCGCGGGCGGATACGAGGCTTTTCCGGATGTGTGCCGGACGGCGGACGGGCGACTGCTCGCGGTCTTTTACGCGGGGTACGGCCACGTGGCCATGCCGAACGAAAAGCTGCCGAAAGGCGGCCGGATCAGCGGGTGCTTCTCGGCCGACGAGGGCAAGACCTGGTCCGAAGCGTTCACGGTTTTTGACGGGGCTTTCGATGACCGCGATCCCTCCGTGACTCAGCTCAAGGACGGACGGCTCGCGTGCGTCTTCTTCACGCTCAAGCCCAAGCCGGACGGAAGCAAAGGTTTCGACGGGATGGGTTCCTTCATCGTGACGAGCGCGGACAACGGCAGAACGTGGGAGAGCGCGCCGCGCCAGATCGCCAAAGAGTATTATTGCTCCTCGCCGATCCGCGAACTCAAGGACGGGCGGCTCGCGCTGGGTGTCTACCGGCAAGACGCCAAAGGGGCGTGCGGCGCGGTGACATTCAGCGGCGACGGCGGCGCAACGTGGTCGGTGCCGGTCGATATTCCGACCGGCGGCTTGCGGTATGAGGCTGAGACCGATGTGATCGAACGGAAAGACGGTTCGCTGTTCGCCGCGCTGCGCGGCCAGAAGCATTCCGGCTGGTCGGTCAGCAACGACGGCGGAAAGAACTGGTCGACGGCTGAGCTGTTCGGCTTTCCGGGGCATTGCCACTATCTGCACCGCGCGCCGGACGACGTCATCCTGATGGCGCACCGTCTGCCCGCCACGAGCCTGCATGTCAGTCTGGACGAGTGCAGAACCTGGAGCACGAATGTGCCGGTCGACTCGGTCGGCGGGGCGTATCCCAGCATGGTGACGCTCAAGGACGGCTCGATCCTGATCGTCTATTATGAGGAAGGCCCCGGCTCGAGCATCCGCGCCAAACGGTTCCGCGCGACGCGCGCCGGGATCGAATGGTTGCCGCTGGGGACGCCGGAACCTGAAACCCGCATGATCGATGTCGGCGGGACCAATCGTGTCGCCTGTACGGTCTATGCGCCGGCCGGCGGCGCGGGGAGGGGCCTCGTCATCCATCTCCCCGGTGCGGGAGGCGGGCATACCAACTACAACCTCGGACGCAAGCCTTATTCGGACTTGCGGCAGACGCTGGCCGAAAGCGGGTACTGGATCGTGGTGCCGAGCCTCGGCAATCATTGGATGAACGACAAAACCGTGGAAACGCTTGACGCGCTCATCGCGCAAATGAGGAAGACCGAGGGAATCGATCCCGCGCGCGTCCACATCATCGGCACCAGCATGGGGGCCGGCAGCGGCCTGATCTATGCCGCCCTGCGGCCGGGCACGCTGCGTTCGATCTGTGCCATTTTTCCGATGACGGACTTTAACGCTTGGATGCGGGAAGCCCCGCGCTTCGCCTCGTCGATCCTTCAGGCGTATGGGGCTGACAGGGCTCGGGCGGAACAGATTTTCGCGTCGCGCTCTCCGCTCCGATGCCCGGAGGCGTTCGCGCGTGTGCCTGTCTATCTGCTGCATGGCGACAAGGACGACATTGTGCCGCCCCATCACAGCCGGGATTTTGTCGCTGCCGTGCAAGCCAAAGGCGGCCGCGTCATCTACCGCGAGGTGCCGGGGTTCGCGCATCGGGATGCGATCGCCGAAGCCTATCAGAAAGAGATCGCGGATTTTCTGACCGACCGGGCGCGTGGCGATCACGCGAAAGAATGATTGATCAAAAAAAGGAAGAGCGACATGAGCAAGAACATGCGCCCGAGCCGAACGCTGGCGAAACTGCGTTCGGGGGGCATCGCGAGTTGTTTCAAATTGAATCTGTCTGACGCGCGCGCCGTGGAGATCGCAGCGCTGGCGGGGTTCGACTGCCTGTGGACCGACATGGAGCACGTGCCCAATGATCTGTCGGTCATCGAGAAAGGGATCTGGGCCGCCAAGGCCCACGACACCGATGTTCTGGTGCGCGTCTCGCGCGGCGGCTACAGCGACGCCATCCGCCCTTTGGAAATGGACGCTGCGGGCATCATGGTTCCGCACGTCATGAGCCTGGCCGACGCGCAGGCCGTGGTGCGCATGACCCGCTTTCATCCGCTCGGGCGTCGTCCGGTGGATGGAGGCAACGCCGACGGCGCATACTGCGGCACGGATTTCGGCGACTACCTCAAGCAGGCGAATGAACAGCGGTTCGTGGTCGTGCAGATAGAAGATCCGGAGCCGCTGGCTGAACTCGACGCCATCG
The DNA here is from genome assembly GCA_964579865.1 of uncultured Lentisphaeraceae bacterium. Classification (GTDB taxonomy): domain Bacteria; phylum Verrucomicrobiota; class Kiritimatiellia; order RFP12; family UBA1067; genus DAOPZC01. The sequence continues at coordinate 25,836 of CAZOIS010000022.1, forward strand.
CGGCGCTGCCCGGCATCGACATGCTCTTTTTCGGTCCGGGCGACTTTAGTCAGGGCATCGGCGCGCCGGGCCAATGGGACCATCCGAAGTTGCTGGAGGCGCGCCGCCGCGTGGCCGCCGCCGCTTCGTCCCACGGCAAATTCGCCGGCACCGTGGCCAGCCCCGCCAACTTGGACGAGCTGGTCGCGCTGGGCTACCGATTCCTCTCCATGGGGGCCGACGTCGTGGGGCTGTCGCAGTACTGCAACGCGCTCATGGCCGAGTTCGCCAAGCGGCCGGCCCAGGGTGCTCCATGCGTCTATGGCGCCAAGTGAGCGACAAAAGCGACATGGCCGGTCCGAAGGGAGTTTATAAGCGTTTTGCGTCGGTTCGTGGCCGGCTCGGCACAGCTTCTTCTCCATTTTCAAGGCGAATCTTCAGTGTGAAGGGCGAGGCTGCGCCGAGGCTTATCTTAGCGCAATTCGGGACACGTCCGTTGAAGCATGAAGAAGAGAAAAAATTAAAAACGACAAAAAAACCGAATTCTTGTTTTTCGAACGTTTTTTCAAAGCAGGTGTTGTAGACTTGGGCAACAACACTCTTAGAGGCGGGACGCGAATGGCACTGAAAAAACTGAAGATCTGTGGGGCGGCGTTGCTTTTGGCCGGCCAGGCTTGGTCTGAGGTGTCGCTTCCGGTGGGGCTGGAATGGTCCGGCCCGTTCTCTTTGCCTCCGCAAGCGGACGGACGTGCGGCGATCGGCGTGGGGGCGCCGTTCGCCGGCGAACACAAAGGCGTCGCTTTGCTGGCGGGCGGGTCGAACTTTCCGGACGAGCCGCTGGTCAAAGGCGGCAAGAAACGGTATTGCGCGGAGATCTACGCGCTTCTGCCGGGGGCCACGGATTGGGTCCGCGCCGGCCGTCTTTCGCAGCCGGCGGCAGAAGGGCTGTCGGCGACCACGCCGCGCGGCGTCGTTTGCGTGGGCGGAAGCGCCGACGGGACGCCTGTTTCGCGGGCTTTTTTGCTGACGTGGGACGGGGTGCGCGGCCGGGCGGCCGAGGCGGCGCTGCCCGATTTTCCGTGCGCGATTAAGCTGGGCGCGGCGGCGGCCAAGGACAGCCGCGTGTACGTGGCGGGTGGCGAAACGGCGGGGTCTTTGGCGAGCGACGTGTGGACGCTCGACCTGGATGTGCCGCAGGCGGGCTGGCGTCCCTTGCCGCCGCTGCCGGGGCCAAAGGGCCGGATGCAGGCGGTGGCCTGGGTGCAGAACGGCGACCAGAAGAAAACGCTGCTCTATGTCGTCGGCGGGTACGCGAAGAACGCGGAAGGCGTGGCGCAGTCTCTGACGGACGGCTACGCGTACGACCTGTCGCAGCCGCCGGCCGCGGGACGCTGGCGACCGATTGCGCCCGCCCGGCCGAAAGGGTCTGACGCGGCCGCCTGGCCGCTGGTCGGGGCGAAGTGTTTGGCCGTAGGCGACCAGCACGCGCTGGTTTTCGGCGGCCTCGATGCGGCGTATTTCGACGACAACCAGCGCAAGATGGCGACGCTGGAGGGCGCAGCGCGGGAGGCGCAGCGGATCGCGTATCAGTCTGCCGTGCCGACGGGATGGAACCGGCGCGTGCTGGCTTATCACACGGTGACCGACCGCTGGTTCGAGTTGGGCGAGGTGCCCGGCCCTCCGACGGTGGCGGGCGCGGCGATTAAGCTCGGGGACGGGCGCGTGGTGCTGGCTTCGGGGGAGGTCCGGCCGGGCATCCGCACGCCGGTATGCGTGGCCGGGACGTTCGTCCAGCACCGGAGATTCCATCCGCTCAACTGGGTCGTGATGGGCGGCTACTTCGGCGGGCTGGCGTTGATGGGCTGGTGGTTCATGCGCAAAAAGAAAAGCGCGGACGACTATTTCAAGGGCGGCGGACGCATTCCGTGGTGGGCGGCCGGCATCAGCATCTTCGCGGCGATGTTCAGCTCGATCACCTTCCTCGCCGTGCCCGCCCTGGCCTACATGTCGGACTGGAGGTACGCGCCCAAATGCGCGTGCATCGCGCTGATCCCGCCGCTGGTCATCTGCTGCTATCTGCCGTTTTTCAGAAAGCTGAACCTGACGTGCGCCTACGAATATCTGGAGCTGCGCTTCAATCTCGCCTGCCGGCTGTTCGCGAGCCTGGCGTTCAACCTCTTCATGGTGGCGCGCGTGGCGGTGGTGGCCTACCTGCCGGCGCTGGCGGTGGCGGCGACGACCGGCGCGGACGTGAACGTCTGCATCGTCGCCGTCAGCCTCCTGACGATCCTGTACTGCGCGTTCGGCGGGATCGAGGCGGTGATCTGGAGCGATGTGGTGCAAACGGCCGTGCTGGTCGGCGGCTCGCTGTTGATCCTCGTCCTGCTCGTCGCGGGAACGGACGGCGGCCTGGCGGGCGTCTTTCAGATTGCGGATAGCGCAGGGAAGCTCAGAATGTTCGATTTCGCGTTCGACTTCTCGCGGCCGGTCGTTTGGGTGGTGCTGATCGGCGGGATCGCCGAATGCCTGATCTCCTACACCAGCGACCAGTGCGTGATCCAGCGCTACATGACGACCAAGAACACGCATGAGGCCGCCAGAAGCCTGTGGCTGAATGTGCCCTTCGGCATCGGAACGGGATTCATTTTTTTCAGCATCGGGACGGCGCTCTACACGTTCTACCGCAGTCAGCCCGAGCGGCTGGCGGTGACGATGCCCAAAGCCGACTCGATCCTGCCTTTGTTTATTGCGAACGACCTGCCGGCGGGTGTCGCCGGGCTGGTGCTGGCGGGGTTGTTCGCGGCGACGATCACCACGTTGGCCGCGAACCTCAACTCGTCGGCCACGGCGATCACGAGCGATTGGTTTGTACGCCTGCGGAAAGGGACGACGGACCGGGCCCAAGTGCGTTTCGCGCAGACCTGCACGATCGCGGTGGGGCTGGCGGGGATGGCCGGGGCGCTGACGCTGGCCAATGCGGACATCCGCGCGGTGTACGACCAGTTCTTGAAGGCCATCGGCATTCTGACCAGCGGACTCGCCTGCCTGTTCATGCTCGGCATCTTTGCGCGCCGCGTGGGCGCGGTGGCCGCGCTGGCCGGACTCGCGGCGAACTACGTGGTGTGCATCGGCCTGGACCAGGCGAGTCTGGCTTGGAAGCCGCACCTGTTGCTCTATGGCGCGATCGGCATCGCGACGTGCCTCGCGGTGGCCTTGGCGGTGAGCGTCGTTTTCCCTAACCGCAAGGCGGGCATCGACGGGTTGATTTGGAAACGGGAGGAGCGGCGATGAAACAGGCATTGGTGAAAGATCCGCAGCGGATCCGGCTGGGCGTGATCGGCATGACCGAGGGCAACGGGCATCCTTATTCGTGGAGCGCGATCCTCAACGGCTATGACCGCGTGCGGATGACGCGCGAGTGCCCGTTTGCCGGCATCCCGGCCTATCTGAACGCCCAGCCACCGGAAGCGTTCGGCATCGGCGGTGTGACGGCGACGCATGTTTTTTGCGACGACAGGAAGGACGCCGAACAGGTGTCCGCGCTCTCTTCGGTGCCGAATGTCGTGGACGCGCCGGAGGCGATGATCGGTGCGGTGGATGCGGTTTTGATCGCGACCGACATCGGTGGCGAGCATGTGGCGCGGGCGCGCCCGTTCGTGGAAGCGGGCGTGCCGGTCTTCGTCGACAAGCCGCTGTGCGACCGGGCAGAGGACCTTGCGGTGTTCGAGCGCTGGGTGGCCGGGGGCGCGGCGCTCCTCTCGTCGAGCTCCACGCGCTTTGCGGCGGAGTACGCGCCGTACCAGTATCCGAACGCCCCTTTGGGCGAATGGCGGTTCATCGCCATGCCCATGGCCAAGAAATGGGAAACCTACGGCATTCACGCGCTGGAGGCGGTGTACAGCATCACGGGGCCGGGCTATGTGTCGGTGCGCAACACGGGAACCGCAGAACGCAACGTCGTCCACCTCAAGCACGGCAGCGGTGCGGACGTGGTGATCGCCTGTGGTAAGGGGATCGTCTACGGCGGGGCGATGACCTTGTGCGGCTCAAAAGGTAACGCGGCCGTCGTGACAAAGGACACGTTCTCCAGCTTCAAGGCGCAACTCGCGGAATTTGTCGGTTATCTGAGAAGTGGCACTCGGCCGTATCCCTTCAGCCACACGGCGGAACTGATGCGTCTGGTCATCGGCGGCATCGTCAGTCGGGAAAAGGGCGGGCAAGAGGTGTTTGTGAATAAAGGTTGAAACGATGTGCAAAAATGAGCGCGTTCGCGCCGTGTATCAGGGGCCGCCCGCCTGACGCGCCGTTCGAGCGGATCTTGCGGCTGAGTGAACTGGTGGAAGCCTACGGGAAGTATTAAAATAGTAACTTTAAAAATTAGGTAGTCAGAAGTCAGGAGTCAGGATGAGAGCCCCCGCGAAGACATTCGAAGATCTGGTGGTGTGGCAGAAGGCTCACCAATTCGTGCTGGCGGTTTACCGTTTGTCGCGGACATTCCCGCGATCGGAAACCTACGGTTTGTCATCTCAATTTCGCCGTTCCGCTGTATCCGTTGCCGCGAATATCGCGGAAGGATTCAGAAAAAGAGGGAAGGCAGACAAACTCCGCTTTCTTAACATCGCGCAAGGATCTCTCGAAGAATCACGCTACTACTTGATTCTTGTCCACGATCTCGACTATGGCGATGTTTCCGAGTTGCGGACAGTTTTGGTGGAGGTCAGTAAGTTGTTGGAGACGTATTCGCAGGCCATTCTGAATTCTGACTTCTGAGTTCAGGATTCCTGAGCAGTTACGTTGAAGCAATCGGAGGTTGCGAATGAAGGTCTTAGAAAGTTTTTCTCTGAAGGGCAAGGTTGCGCTGCTGACGGGCGGAGCGGGCTTGTACGGGCGGCAGATCGCGGAGGCGCTGGCCGAGGCCGGCGCGGTGACGGTCATCGCGTCGCGGAACGTGGCAGAGCTGGAGAACGTGGCCGAGTCTTTGCGCGCGGCGGGGGGCGACGTGACCGCGCTGCCTCTGGACCTGGAGGACGAATCGTCTATCCGCGCGCTTGTCGCGGAGATCGTGCGGCGTTGGGGCCGGCTGGACGTGCTGGTCAACAACGCGGTCACGCGCTGCGCGTGCGCCAGCTGGGACCAGCCTATGGAGGCGTTCGACAAAAGCCTGCGCGTCAACGCGTCCGCTTTGTTCTGCCTGACGCGGCTGGCGGCCGAGGAGATGAAGAAAACCGGCGGAGGCTCGGTCATCAACATCGGCTCCTACATGGGGCTGCGCGGCCCTGACCCGCTCAACTATGTCGGCACGGACATGATGAAGACGCCTTCGCCGATCTATTTCTTTGAAAAGGGCGGGATGGTGAACTTCACCCGGTTCGCGGCGAGCGTGCTGGGGCCGTACCAGATCCGCGTCAACGCGATCCATCCGGGCGGCTTCTTCAACAACCAGCCCGAGGCCTTCATCAAGAACTACAGCGCCAACACGATGCTGGGACGGTTGGCGAACGCGACGGATCTAAAAGGCGCGGTCGTGTTTCTGGCATCCGACGCGTCGTGTTATCTGACGGGTGCGAATATTCCGGTGGACGGCGGCTATACGGCCAAGTAGAAAGACGGATATGCCATTCTCAAAATTGATGTTGGGGACGGTGCAGTTCGGGTTGGAGTACGGGATCGCCAACGTGTCGGGCAAGCCGTCGTTCGAACGCGTGTGCGACATTCTGACGGCCGCCTACGAGGGCGGGGTGCGGTCGCTCGATACGGCGGCCGCTTACGGGAACAGCGAAGAGGTGGTCGGCGCCGCATTGGGGCGGCTCGGTCTGGGCGACGCGATGACGGTGGTCAGCAAAGTGCCGCCGATCCCGAGTGCGACGGACGCGGAGGCGGAGCGCTTCATCGAGCAAACCGTGGTGTGTTCGCTGCGGCGGCTGCGGCTGGAGCGCCTGCCGGTCTGCCTGCTACACCGCGAAGACGACCTCAAATTTTTGCCCGTCCTTGAAAAACTGATCGGCAAGGGATTGATCGAGGGAGCGGGCGTGTCGCTGGACAGCGGCCGGTTTTTGGCGCAGGCGGCGGCCGTCCGCTTCATTCAGCTTCCCGCCAACGTGCTGGACCGGCGGTTTGACAAGTTTTGGCCGGTGGCCCTGCAGAATAAGATCCACGTCTTCTCGCGGAGCGTTTATTTGCAGGGGCTTCTGCTGATGCCGGAAGAGCGGATCCGCCCGAATCTGTCCGAGGTGATTCCGGTCCGGCGCAAACTCGAGGTGGTGGCGCGCGAAGCGGGCCTCTCTTTTGCGGAGCTCTGCGTGCGCTTCGTGCTGTCGAACCCGGCGATCACGAGCGTGTTGACCGGTGTGGATACGGCCGAACAGATGCGCGAGAACGTGCGTTTGGCTGCGCAGGGGCCGCTGCCGGCCGGAGTGTTGGAAAGCGTTCGGGAATGCGTTCCCGACCTGCCCGAGTCGCTGGTCCGCCCCGCGCTTTGGAATACGCGTGGCTGAAGCGCTTCGTCGGAAAGGAATCTTGCGGAACCGTCGTTCCCAAGTGTAAGTTAAACACATGCAGTTAGCAAAGATTCCAGAGAAAACCTTTGAGACGGTAGGCGTATGCTTCGGCCTTTTCGGGTCAGTGTTGATTGCGATCCAGATTCGCGCGGAGTGGGTCAATCCTTCGCCGTCGTCACTTTCCCTTGTGTTTCTCGTGGGATTTCTCGCCAACTATGCGTTTTGGCTTTTGTACGGCATCCGGTTCGGGCGGTTCGCTGTGTGGTTCGTGAATGTTGTGGCCGTGCTGCTGCAGAGCGGACTGATCGCCGTTGTGCTGCTGAAGTGAGGCCCGTCTAGCGCACCTGCCCGCCTATTTCTGCTTGCGCCAGGCGAGCGGCTTCATGCCGGTCGCGCGTTTGAAATGGGTCGAGAAGTGCTGGGATGTACAAAACCCCAGATCCTGCGCGATACGGGTGATGGGCAGGCGGGTTTGGCGCAGGCGGACCTTGGCTTCGTCCAGGCGGCACGTGAGCAGAAAGTGGTGGGGCGGCAGGCCGGTGAGGCGTTTGAACTGGTTGATGAAGTGCGAGGGCGAGAGCGCGGCCAGATGGGCCAGCGCGTCGATCTCGTAATTTTTCTCAGGCGCCTGTTGCATGGCGGCGATGATGCTGCCGATCCGGTCCGCGTGCGAGGGCGGGGGGGCTTGGCGCGAGGTCTCCAGCAGGCTGGTGACGAGGTTCATGCACGTCGCGGTCAGACAGAGCGTGCGGTAGCGGCCGCGCAGCGATCCATGGGCGCGGAACAGCTCGATGAAATCGTGCTTGATCTGGCTCGTGTTCGCCGTCAGGTGGGGCGGCAGCCCGTTCAGCCTGTCGCGGATTTCCGCGCTTTCGGGCTTGGTGAAGCGGAGCAGGCTTCCTTTTGCGTTTGCGGTCCTGATCAGCATGCCGTACAGAACGGTCCCTTTCGGGTAATCCAGCAGGCGGTGGGCGTCTTGAGGCTTGTTGAAGAAGATTCCGCCGGCCAGCACCGTGTGCTGCGCGCCGTTGTTCTCGAGGACGAGCGAGCCGCGCAGGCAGAGGCCGATCTCGAAGCAGCCCCGGTGGCAGTGGGGCTCGACCGGAGCCGTACGCTGCGTGTGCCGGACAAAATACAATACGGGGATGTCCGGAACGCCGACTTTTGACAAGTCGAACACCCGGTGGTCCGGCGTATCGAGGTACCGCATCTTGGAGTTTCTGATAGGCATGGCTGTTGTCCGGCCAACACGCGCGCGGGCCAACTGCCTGCTCGCGGAGTAAAACCGTACGAAGAGACCATACCATATTCAGGCACGTTTCCTGAACCGCAAAAACAACACAAAAAAAGAATTCGGTTTTCGCGAACGTATGGCGGGCTAGGCGTGCTATACTATCAGAATGAAGGTCTGTATTTGTAAACCGGTGGAACATTTTTTTTGAAAGGCGGAAAATGCTGAACGTGCAAAGGCTGATCTGTGTCGTGTTGCCGGCGGTGTTGGCGGCTTTTGCGGAGGGGGTCGCCGAGGAGACGGTCAACATCGGCGGCCGGCGCGAGCTGTTTGTGGACCGCGCGCTGATCGGCAGAACGGCGGGCGACCTGCGCCTGGCTCTGCATCATCCCGAACGCCAGGAGATCGTGCTCGAAACCGATAAGCCATGGGAAGGCAACGCTTCGGGCTATCAGTCCGTTCTCTACGCGGACGGAAAGTACCGGATGTACTACCGCGGGATGAACTACGGCAAGGGGATGGGGGTGTGCGACACGACGGTTGAAGACCACGAGTGGGTCCTCTGCTATGCCGAAAGCGCGGACGGCATCCGCTGGACACGGCCGGAGCTCGGCATCTGCGGCTTTCATGGCTCGAGCGCGAACAACATCATTCTGAACGGGGCCATGGTCAAGCCGTTTGCGGCCAATCCCGCCTGCACGGCTGTCTTTATCGACACGAATCCGGCGTGCCCCGCCGATCAGCGGTTCAAACTGGTTTTGACGAATGAAGACCGGAAGGACAAGGAGCACTTCGGGGTGCATGTGATGGTTTCGGAAGACGGCGTCCACTTCACGATGCTGACCAAAAAACGGTGCATTTCCGACGGCATGTTCGATTCGCAGAACACGATCTTCTGGGATCCTAACGTTAAGAAATATCGGGCGTATTACCGCTTCTTCAGAGACGGCTTTCCGCAAGGGATCCGCGATATCATGACCAGCGCGAGCGAGGACATCTCGAGCTTCCCCCCCGGCAAACCGGTTGCGCGTGAGCAGGGCAAGGAGCACGCGCTCTACACCAATCAGATGCAGCCGTACTACCGCGCCCCCCACATCCTTCTCGGCTTCCCGATGCGCTACTGCGACCGCGGCATGAACGCCTGGTCCTGGCCCGCTCTGTCGGCGCTGCCGGGCTTGGAGAACCGGCGGGCGCGTTCGGCCAAGTCGAACCGGTATGGGACTGCGGTCACCGATGGCGTGCTGCTGGTGAGCCGCGACGGCGAAAACGTCCGGCTCTGGGAAGAAGCCTTTATGCGCCCCGGCCCCCGGACCAAGGAGAGCTGGGTCTACGGCGACAACTTCATCTTCTGGGGACTGGTCGAGACCGCCTCTCGTCTGGGAGACGCGCCGAACGAGATCAGCCTGTATTCGACCGAAGGGTATTGGGAGGGGAACAGCACCAAAATACGCCGGAGCACGCTGCGCCTGGACGGCTTCGTTTCGGCGCAGGCCTCGGCCGCAGGCGGCGAGCTAATCACCAAGCCCTTGGTTTTTGCGGGCACGGCGCTTTCGCTCAATTTCGAAACCGGCGGGCCGGGCGAAATGAAAGTGGAGGTTCAGAATCCGGACGGCACGCCGATTCCCGGCTTCGCGCTGGACGACTGCTTCCCGATCTTCGGCGACCACATCGATTTTCGGGTGTCCTGGAAGGGCCGGGGAACGGATGTGGGCGCATGGGCGGGAAAACCCGTGCGCCTCCGGTTCACGCTCAAGGATGCTGACCTGTACGCCTTTCAGTTTGTCGGGAAAGGAGGGACATGAGCAAGTGTGACGCGTTCATTTGGGCCAATCTGGTGCATCTGGGGCGCAACATGTGCAGCGATGTGCCGGTGAAATCGTTCGGCAAGACGCCGCCCGAGCTGCTCTCCTACATCTGCTATGCGGACCACCTGCGCTGCGACGAGAAAGTCTGGGACGACATCACCCAGCGCATGGCGGATGTCGGCATGAACATGGCCGTCATCAACATCGGCGAGGGCATCCGGCTCGAAAGCCATCCCGAGCTGGCCGTCGAAGGCTCCTGGCCGGTCGAGAAGGTGCGCGCCCAGCTCGCCCGCCTGCGCAAGCTGGGGCTGGAGCCCATCCCCAAGCTGAACTTTTCCGCCTGCCACGACCTGTGGCTCAAGGACTACGCGCGCATGCTCTCTACGGAAACCTACTACCGGGTGTGCGCGGACGTGATCCGCGAGGTGATCGACATCTTCGACGCGCCGCGCTTCTTCCATCTGGGCTATGACGAGGAGACCTACGCCAACCAAAAGAACTATAACTTCGTGGTGCTGCGGCAGCACGAGCTGTGGTGGCACGACTTCTTGTTCTTCGTGAAGACGGTCGAGGACAAAGGCGTGCGGCCGTGGATCTGGTCGGACTACATCTGGCACAATGAGGAAGCCTTTCTCAGGCGCATGCCCAAATCCGTCCTGCAAAGCAACTGGTACTACGGGAAAACGTTCGACCCCGAAAAGCAGAATTACGTTAAAGCCTACCTCACGCTGGAGAAGGCGGGCTTCGACCAGATCCCTACGGCTTCAAACTGGAGCTTCGACGAAAGCTTCGGCCTGACGGTTGATTATTGCCGGGAGCACATCGCTCCGGAGCGCCTGAAAGGTTTCTTCCAGACGCCGTGGAAAGCCACGGTCGAACCGTTCCGGACGAACATCGAACAGGCGATCGACCTTGCTGGCGCCGTGATCAAGCGCGGCCTGCGGTAAGGCCGCGCGCGGTCGGCGAAGGGATGGGTTCAAAACGGAGACTGAGGAAAAGAGGTGGGACGTGACGAGTCATTCACACATTTCTGGTGGGGGCAAGGCGGGGTTGCGGACTGGCTTTTGCAGCGTGTTCGCAGCGCTTGCGGCGTGTTGTTGGTCGTTGTCTGCTTTCGCGCAGGACGTGCCTGTCCGAACGCTTGAGCTGCCTCCGGGGGCTGGAAATCCGCGCAACAGCGAGGGCTCGTTCGTGTCGCTCAAGGACGGGCGTATCCTCTTTGTCTACTCGCACTACACGGCGGGCAGCGGCGGGGATCACGATCCGGCCCATCTGGCCGGACGGTATTCCTCGGACGGCGGCAGAACCTGGACGGCGCAGGACCGGGTCATCGTTGAAAACGAAGGCGGCATGAATGTCATGTCCGTGAGCCTCCTCCGCTTGCAGAACGGCCAGATCGCGCTCTTCTACCTGCTCAAAAACAGCGAGCAGGACTGCCGGCCGCTGATGCGGCTCTCGTCCGACGAGGGCGCGACGTGGGGCGCGCCGGTGACGTGCATCACGGACGAGGTCGGCTACTACGTTCTGAACAACGACCGGGCGATCCAGCTCAAAAGCGGACGGCTGGTTCTGCCGGTCTGCCTCCACCGGGTGCAGGGCGAGCCCAAAACGGACTGGCAGGGCGCGCTCATGTGCTATTTGTCGGACGACAACGGCAAGACCTGGCGCCGCAGCAAGACCGCGCAAAAGGGCTATGACGCGGCCGGCAAGCGTGTCACCACGCAGGAGCCCGGCGTCGTTGAACTGAACGACGGGCGCGTGATGATGTTCATCCGCGCGAGCGGCGGATGCCAGTATCTCGCCTACTCGGAAGACGGGGCGGACACGTGGAGCGCGCCCGTCGCCTCGGGCATCAAGTCGCCGGTCTCGCCCGCCTCGATCAAACGCCTTCCCTCGACCGGAGACCTGCTGCTGGTCTGGAACGATCACGCCGACACGCCCGCGAGCCTGAACACCCGGCGAGTGCCCCTGAGCACGGCGCTTTCGAAGGACGACGGCAAGACGTGGAGCAGCGCCAAGGTCCTCGAGGGCAACGCGCTGGGCTGGTACTGTTACATCGCGATCTATCCCGTGGACGACGCGGTGTTGCTCGGCTACTGCGCGATGTCCAACCTCGCGCACTCGCGCGTCACGCGCGTGCCGGTCTCGTGGCTTTACGCGGGCAAGCCCGCCGTGCTTTCGGTTCACCGGCGGGACGTGTCAGACCTGTTTGAAGGTTCGCCCGCAGGGCCGCTTGAGCGCGTGGAAACCCCGCTGGGCGCGTGGAGCGCGGAGCCTGGCCACGCCGAGGTTTACAGCTATGCGCGCGGCAAGGGAGTCCGCATCTTGGGGGGCACGGACAGGACGGTTCTGCTGACCCTGCCGCAAGCGGTGGCGAGCGGCACCCTTTCTTCGCTCGGCGTCGAGCGGTTCACGCAGCGCGCGCCGTATGCCTTCGCCGTCGAAGCCAAGACGGACGCGGGGTGGCAGAAAATCGGCGAGCAGGGCGCGGCCACGGCCGTGGGACAGCCGCAAAAAATACGGCTTCAGGCGCCCGAGCTTCAGGCGTCGCAATTCCGTTTCCGGTGTACTTCGGACCTGGGTGCGATTATTGTGCCGGGGGTCAATCTTCACGGTTACTTCAACGACTAAAGGACAATCATGCGAAAGAGAGTGTATTCTGCCTCGATCACGCCGCTGACGGCGGACGGGGCGCTCGATGTCGAAGGTCTGAACAAAATCTTCGACCGCAACAGCCGCCATGGCGTCGACGGCATTTTCATCTTGGGCTCGATGGGCGAGTGGAACCAGTTCTCGGACGACTTCCGCGACCGCCTGATCGCGGAGAGCGCGAAAGCGGCGGCGGGGCGTGTCGAGCTGCTGGTCGGCATCACGGCCGCGAGCACGCCGCACGCGCTGGAGAACTTGAAACGTGCCTCCTCCCATGCGTTTGACAGCTATGTGTTCATGCTGCCGAAGGCGGCGGAAGCGGGCGATCCCGTCCGGGACGTGTGCGCCGTGCTGGACGCCGCGGACCGCCCCGTCTACTATTACCACTGCCCGCCGAACAACGGGATCAACCTTTCGCTGGCGCAATTCGAGGCGATTCTGTCGCATCCGAATCTGAAAGGGATCAAGAATTCGGCCAGCAACATGTGGCTGCGGCGCGAGCTGATCCTGCTGAAACAGGAGAGGGGACTGACCCCCGTCTTGCTGGAAGGGCAGGAGTGGGCGGCAGACGAGGCCCTGCTCGTCGGTTATGACGGCATGCTCTGCGGCATGGGCGCGCTGGGATCGAAGATGATGGTGGGCATCGCGCGGGCCGTGGACGCGGGCGATGTCGCCGAAGCGGTGCGGCTTCAGAACCGCTTCATCCGGCTTTTCCACGGCGTTTACGGCCCGAACCTGGAGACGGTCTGGGTGGGGCAGAAATACGCGCTGAAATGTCTCGGGCTGTGCGCGTCTGAGCTGGCGCTGGCGCAGGGGATGGAGGCGCTGACCGAGGCGCGCAAGCGCGAGATCGAGGCGTGCCTGGCGGAATTCCGCGACGAATTGGACTGAAAATGAGTATGCGATATCGGGAAGCAGGCGAACTGCACAAGGACTTCCACGGCAGCATGAATGCCGCCGTGGAATACGTCGGCAGCCGGTACGGGCGGGAGGGGCTGCGCCAAGTGTTCAAAAACACGGCTCAGCGTGTCTACCGTTCGATTTACGAAAAGCTGAAGGCCGGCGACTGGAGCGAGCTGGTCGAGCATTGGCGGTATTTTATGACGCGCGAGGGCGCGGACTATACGCTCGAGGTCTCGGAGCGGAATGTGGTGTTGACGGTGAAGGTTTGCCCTGCCGTCGCGCATCTGCGCAAGCTGGGGCTGAAGCCGTCGGCGTTTTTCTGCGACCAGACGGTGCTGCTGAACGATGCGTGGTGCGAGGGCACGCCCTTCGAGGCGGTCACGGAGCTTACGGGCGAGGGAAGCTGCGTTCAGGAAATCCGGAAACGCCCAACATTCAACGCTCAAGGATATGGAAAATGATTCCCAGTGATCAGTTCGTCCGCTTCTACAACGAGGTCTTCAAGTTTCTGGAGGCGCAGGGCGGAACGGCGCTCGAGGACTATTACCGCATCGTCTCTGAGCAGCAGGAAATGCACTGTCTGGAACTGTTCAAGACACAGAAACTGGCAGGGATGAAGGCCTATTGGGACCGCATCGCAGTGGAGGAGAATTGCGACATGCAGGGCACGCTGTATGCGGACCGGTATGAGCTGGTGATGAGCCGTTGCCCAAGCTTGAGCAAGGCGCTGGACAACGACGCGGGCGCGTTTCCGCGCTATTGCGACCACTGTCCCGGCTGGATCATTCCGCTGCTCGAAAAAGCGGGGTATTCTTGCGAATACGACATCATCGACCGCACGGTGCCGCAGTGCCGCATGATCATCTACCCCGCGGTGCCGGACCGGCCCTCGCGCGTGCAGGTCAGCGGCAAGAAGCCGGAATAGAGCGGCTCGTCGGAGCTGGACGGCCGCGCCAGAGCGCGGGCCGTCCGCGCCCCGAGCGAGATCGACCTCTCTGACGCTGCCCAACCATCGGGAAGAGCGAAATCCTCGCCCCCGTCAGCAGTCGTTTACGCATCGGGCTTCCCCCTCGCCCGAAAAAAAGATAGTATAAAACAAATAAGAAATTTGCGGGCACGGGGAGACATCGGGCGGCTGGTTTCGGCTTGCGCGGAAAATTCGGGATAAGCAGTTCAAACAAGGGGGGATGTATGAAACGGATGGGATGGGTCGTCTTGGGGCTGACGGTCGCTTTCGCAGGGAGCGGCCGCTCGGCCGACGCGTTCCGCGCGGGCGCCGCAAAAGGCAACATCACGCCGGAGTTGGGAAATGCGATCGTCGGCAACTTCCTGACCTCGCCGGCCAATCACGTGCATGACGACCTGTGGGCCCGCTGTCTGGCGCTGGAGGAGGGGACAACGCGCGTGGCGTTTGTTGTCTGCGACCTGCTGCAGTTCGGGCGTGACGTGAGCGACGAGGCCCGGCGGCTTGTGCAGGAGGAGACCGGCGTGCCCGCCGGGAACATCCTCGTTTCCGCGGTGCACACCCATTCGGGAACCAGCGCGTATCAGCCCGCCTACAAGAAGTTCGTGGTGCGCCGCATCGCGGACACGGTCCGCTGCGCCCTCAACAACCTCGAGCCCGCCAGCATCGGCTGGACCACGGCCTGCGAGCCGCGCCATGTCTTCAACCGCCGTTGGTATCTCGAGCCGGGCACCGTGCCAGCCAACCCCTTTGGCGGCACGAACGATCTGGTGAAGATGAACCCGGACCGCTGCAGCAAGAACCTCGTCAAGCCCGCCGGACCGACCGACCCCGAGATCTGTCTGATCGCCGTGCGGACGCCCGAGGGCCGTCCGATCGCGCTCCTCGCGAACTACGCGCTACACTATGTGGGCGGCGTGCGCGGCTCGGACATCTCGGCCGACTATTTCGGGATGTTCAACGACCGCATGCAAGAGCTCTTGGGCGCGGACCGGCAGGACCCACCCTTCATCTCCATCATGAGCAACGGCGCCAGCGGCGACATCAACAACATCGATTTCACCAAGCCGGGCGAGAAACTGCCGCCGTACGGGAAGATGCGGATCGTGGCTGACGACGTGGCGCAGAAGGTCCACGCGGCCTACCAGACGATCCAATGGCGCGACCGCGTGACGCTCGCCGCGGCTTTCGAGGAGATCGAGCTCAAGCTCCGCCGGCCGACGCCGGAACAGCTGGCGCGCGCCCGGAACATTCTCGCCCTGAAAAAGGCCGGGACCGAACCGAAGCTGCTGGAAGGCATCTATGCCGAGCGGGCCGTGTCGATGAGCGAGCTGCCCGAGAGCGATAAATTCCCGATGCAGGCGTTCCGCATCGGCGAGGTCGGCATCGCGACCTTCCCGAACGAACCCTTCTGCGAGATCGGCCTGGAGCTGAAGCGCCGCAGCCCGTTTAAGCCGACGTTCGTCGTCGAGCTGGCGCACGGGAGCTTCGGCTACTTGCCCACGCCGGAACAGCACGCTCTCGGAGGCTACGAGACGTGGCTCGGATCAAACCGTCTCGAGATCGAAGCCTCCCCGAAAATGATCGACCGCCTGCTTGCCATGCTCGCGCGGTTACAGAAGAATTGACATTTCCAGCCGGTTCTTGCACCCTTGTGACATTATGAAAAGAAGTTGGATGCGGGGGGTGTTGGGGGCTCTCTTGTCGGGATGCGCGGGTGCGGCTTGTGCGGATGAGCCTGCGACAAATCGTGTCGCCGAGGGCGTGGTGACGTATGAGGCGTTCGGGGCCGTTGGCGACGGCGTGGCCGACGACCTGCCGGCGATCTGTGAGGCCCACGCCCACGCCAACCGGCACGGGCTGCGGGTGCGCTCGAACCCCAAAGCCATTTATCAGCTCGGTCGCCGGGCGCTGACCGCCGTCATCGCCACCGACACTGACTGGAGCACGTCGCGCTTCCTGATCGATGACAGCCAGGGCGTCGAAAACCACCGGGCCGCGCTGTTCACGGTCGTCTCGCTGCTGAAGTCCGAGCCGCTCAAGATCGAGCGCCTGTCGCGAGGCCAGGCGCGGCTCGACCTTCACCCGACGAACGACTGCCTGGTCTACGTGGAGAACGCGCGCCGCAAGATCTTCATCCGGAAGGGCCTCAACCAGAACGACGGCACCCCGCAGAAGGAGGTCTTCATCCTGCGGCGGGACGGCGCACTGGAAGGCGGCGTCGACTGGGATTATGACGTCGTCACCCGGGCCGAGGCGCGGCCGATCGACCCGCAGCCGCTGGTCTTGCGCGGCGGCGTCTTCACGCTCGTGGCCAACCGCATGCGGCAGGAGAAGGGCTACAACTACTGGAGCCGCAACATCCGCATCACCCGCTCGAACACCGAGGTCGACGGCCTGACCTGCCGCGTCACCGGCGAGACCGAGTTCGGGCACCCCTACGACGGTTTCCTGAACGTTCAGCAGTGTGCCAACATCACGCTGCGCAACTGCTCGGTCGACGGGCACAAGACCTACAGCACCATCGGAGCGGCGGGCAAACCTGTCTCCATGGGCAGCTACGGGTACAGCGCGGGGCTCGTCGTGAACTTCCGCATGCTCGGCTGCCGCATGGACCGGATCGACGACCGCAGCCGCTGGGGTGTGATCGGCAGCAACTTCATGAAAAACATCCTGCTGGAGGACTGCGTGCTCTCGCGGATGGATGTGCACCAGGGCGTCTCCGGCTCCTACGTCATCCGCCGCTGCACGCTCGGCTACGCCGGGCTCAACGCGGTCGGACGGGGCCGCCTCGTCGTCGAGGAGTCGACGCTGCACGGCGCGCATCTGATCACGTTCCGCTCGGACTACGGCTCGCCGTGGGACGGCGATGTCTTGATCCGCGACTGCCGGTGGATTCCCAACGCGGGCGCCTCGGCGCGCCCCGTCCTGTTCAACATGAGCAACGACGGCACGCACGATTTCGGCTACCCCTGCTCGATGCCGCGGGAGATCCGGATTGACGGACTGGTCGTGGACGACGCCAAGCATCCGCCGGACTACGCAGGGCTGACGTATTTCACCGATCCGCTCGGCGCGCCGAAGAAGGAGCGGCCCTATCCCTATGCGCTGACCCAGACGCTGCGCGTGCGCGGCCTCAAGACGGCCAGCGGCAAGCCGCCGCGCGTCTGCGCCAACCCGGAAGTCGAGAAGGCGATCAACCTGGTTGCCGACTGATTGGAGGCGGACGATGAGGGGAGCCCTGCGGCGCGTTTTCCAGGCCTCTTTTCTTGCGGCCCTTCCGCTGTGTGCGCAGACGCTCCCGGGCACGGGGCCGTTGGAACCGAGCCCCGGCTTCTCCGCGGCGATGGTCGCGGGCATCGACGCGTACGCGCAGCGGCTCACCGATGCGTCCCGCGAGACGCGCAAACCGACCCGCGAGCGCCTGAAGGCGATCATCGGTGCGGCGGACGAGCGGCTGCCGGTCACGGCTTTCGACCTGGCCGGCACGACGGATGCGCCTGCGCTGGTTTATGAAAACGAGAGGTCCCGCGTGTACCGCGTGCGCTGGCCGGTGTTCGAGGGCGTGTATGGAGAGGGGCTCTATGTTCAGCCGAAGTGGTCGCCGGTCGCCCGCGTGGTTTTACTTCCCGACGCCGACGAGACGCCGGAGAGCCTCGCGGACGAGGCGCTGCGCGCGGCCGGCTGCGAGGTCGTGATCCCGGCACCGGTCAGCCGCGATTCGGCGTGCAGCGGCCTTTTGCGCTTCGGCATCCGGACGAACATCCCGCATCGCGAATGGATCTACCGCCAGTCCTACGAGCTGGGGCGCCACATCATCGGCTACGAGGTTCAGCAGGCGCTGGCCGCGGTCGAAGGGCTCAAGGCGCGTCCCGCGCGGGCGCCCGTGCTCGTCGCGGGGCGCGGCGAGGGCGGCCTCATCGCCCTGTACGCGGCGGCGATCGACACGAGAATCGACGCCGTCTGCGTGCGCGGGTACTTCGGCCCGCGCGAGGGGCTCTGGCAGGAGCCGCTCTACCGCAACGTCTTCGGCCTGCTGCGCGACTTCGGCGACGCGGAGATCGCCGCGCTGATCGCCCCGCGGCGGCTTGTCATCCAGCACGCCGGCTTCCCCGCGGTCGCCGGTTCGCCCGCCGCCAAGCCCGGCGAGCGCGCGACCGCCGCGCCGGGGCGTCTGGCGGCCGCTCCGCTCGCGGCTGCCGAAGCCGAGGCTGCGCGCGCGAAGCGCCTGGCGCCCGGCGACTGGCTTCTCTTCGGGACGCAGGCGGAGAGCCTCCGCGAGGTCGTCGCGCAGCTCTTCGGTCCTGCGGCCACGCCGGTGGACAAGGGAGGCGCCGGCGCCGCGCTGAAGCCGGACGGCGCACGGCAGGAGCGGCTGGTGCGCGGGCTGGAGACGTACACGCAGCGCCTGATCGTGAGCGCCGAGGGAGAGCGGGACGCGGCTTTCTGGAAGCGGCTGCCGCTCGGGTCTGTGGATGAGTTCGAGCGCTTCACGGCCGGCGAACGCGAGCGCTTCTGGAGCGAGGTGATCGGCCGACTGCCGGATCCCGACGCACCTGTCAACGCGAAGAGCCGGCTCGTGAGGGAGACGGACAAGGTCGCGCTCTACGAGGTGACGCTCGACGTGTGGCCGGGCGTCTTCGCGTGGGGCTGGCTGTGTCTGCCCAAGGACATCAAGCCCGGCGAGCGGCGGCCGATAGTGGTCTGCCAGCACGGCCTGGAGGGGCTGCCGGAGGACACGGTCACCGAGGACCGGTCGACGCGCGCGTGGCAGGCGTACCAGGCCTTCGCGCTGCGCCTGGCGGAGGAGGGGTTCGTCACCTTCGCCCCGCACAACCCCTACCGCGGCAAGGACGCCTTCCGCACGCTGCAGCGCAAGCTCAACCCGCTGGGGCTCACGCTCTACAGCGTCATCAACGGCCAGCACCAGCGCATTTTGGAGTGGCTGAAGGCGCAGCCCTTCGCGCGGCCGGACCGGATCGCCTTCTACGGGCTCAGCTACGGCGGCAAGTCGGCCATGCGCACGCCGGCGGTGCTCACCGACTACTGCCTGAGCATCTGCAGCGGCGACTTCAACGAGTGGGTGCGCAAGTGCGTGAGCACCGACCTGCCGATGAACTACCTCGGGACGGGCGAGTACGAGATCTGGGAGTGGAACATGGGCCGCACCTACAGCTACGCCGAGATGGCAGCCCTGATCGCGCCGCGGCCCTTCATGGTCGAGCGCGGCCACCGCGACGGCGTGGGGACCGACGAGTGGGTGGACTACGAGTACGCCAAGGTCCGCCGCCTCTACGACACGCTCAAGATCGGCGAGCGCACGCGGATCGAGCACTTCGACGGCCCGCACATGATCCACGGCGTCGGCACGTTTGAGTTTCTGAAAGAAAGGGTCCGGTGACAACCATGAGAAACAGACGGGAATTCATCAAGCAGGCGGCTTTCGCCGGTTTGGGGACGGTGACCGGAGGATGCATGAACTTCGGCTCCGGCGGCAGGGCTCCGGCGATCGCCGGTGATTTTGGCTGGGGCGTTCTCCTGCATCTCGGCAGCAACATGTGGGGGGATTGGACGCCGGACGGTAACTATCCGTCTTCGCGCGAGGAAGAGCGTAAGATGTTCCCGAATCCGAAACCCCGGGAGAACGGCTCGTATCCGAACGTGGTCAGGAACTATCTGGGCGCCGACGAGGCGGTCTGGCGCGAACAGACCGAATACATGCGCGACGAAGGACTCAACCTCGTCATGATCGACGTGGGCGAGGCGTATGCGTATCCGAGTCATCCCGAACTCTGGGTGAACGGCAGCTGGGACGCGGACCGGATGCGGGCGGAGCTCAAACGTCTCAGGGGACTGGGCCTCGAGCCGGTGCCGAAGCTCAATTTCTCGGCCGGCCATGACATCTGGCTCAAGGAATACCATTACATGACGTCTTCGCGGAAATACTACGAGGTCGTCGCGGACCTGATACGGGACGTCTGCGAGGTGTTCGACCGGCCGCGGTATTTCCACCTCGGTTTCGACGAGGAGGTTGCCGCCGCGGTCAAGGGCCGGAAGCTGGCCGTCATGCGCCAGGGCGATCTCTGGTGGAAGGATTTCAACTTCTGCGTCCGCGAGGTCGAACGGCATGGGACGCGCGCCATGCTGTGGTCCGACAAGATCTGCGGCGGCAAGGAGGATTTCCTCAAGCGGATGTCGAAAGGGGTGCTTCAGGTTCCGTGGTATTACGGGGTCGATTTCTCCGAGGAGAAGCTGAAGTGGAAGCCGGAGTTCGAGACCAGTCAGGACTGGAGCGTTCAGCGGAACCTCGCATCCGCGATCATCGTCTTGGCCGAGGCGGGCTTTGACGTGATGCCGTGCACGTCGAACTGGTCCCACGATGGGGCGGCGGATGCGATGATCGGGTTCTGCAAGCGGCGAGTGGATCCGGCGCATCTCAAGGGATTCCTGACCGCCCCCTGGTTCATGACGCGCGAAGGCCAGGGCCGGAAGCTCAAAGACGGCATTCGCCTTTTCGCCGCCGCCAAGCGCAAGCATTATCCCGCGTGATTTGCGCCATGACGAAAACGGGCTAGAGCAGTTTAAATAAAAGTGTAGCCGAAAAGGGTTATTTCTGCCACACTTTGCGGCATGAAAACTTTGTCCCTCGACATTCGCAAGCGGATACTGGCGTGC
>CAZOIS010000023.1:0-46246 GCA_964579865.1 uncultured Lentisphaeraceae bacterium
ACGGCGGCCAGAGCGTGACCTACGCGACCGCGCTGGCGGCGTCGAACAAGGGCGGTCTGACGAAGAAGGGGGGCGGCACGCTGACGCTCGCGGTCCAGCCGGCCTATACCGGGCTCACGACCGTCGCCGCGGGCACCTTGGCGTTCGGGACGGCGGTGGCGCTGCCGGGCGGCGCGGCGGTTTCGAACGGCGCGACGCTGAGCGTGAGCGGCGCGCTCACCGGCGGTCCGCTCACGCTCGCGGACGGCGCGACGCTCGCCGCGGTCGGCTCGATCACCGGGGGCGTGGTGACCGTCGGCGCGGGCGCGTCGATCCGGATCGCCAAAGCGACCTCGTGGCCGCTGACCGGCACCTTTGAGATCATGAGCTATACGGCCGCGGGCTCGTCGGTCCTTTCCGACGCGTCCGTTTCGGTCACCGGGCTCAGCGGCAACAGCGAGGCCACGCTGGATTTCGCCACGGCGGGCAAGGTGTTCCTGACCATCACCTCCGAGAAGCTGGTGTGGAGCGGCGCGGACGGCGACGAGTGGCGCGCGGCCGGCAGGTGGACCGGTCAGAACAGCGGCGACAGCTACACCTTCACGGACTACGACGCGGTGCTCGTGACCAACGGCGCCTCGTCGGGAACGCCGTCGATCGCCGTGAACGTGTCGGACGTGACGCCGTCGAGCGCGACGTTCGACCTCGGCGCGGGCTTCAGCCGCAAGCTGTCCGGCGCATACGGCATCGCGGGCGCGGCCACGTCGCTGACGAAGAGCGGCGAAGGCGCGTTGATCCTCGCCAACGCCAACAGCTATGCGGGCGCCACGGCCGTGAACGGCGGCGAGCTTGTGCTGGGCGACGGCGCCGTGAACGGCTCGATCGGCTCCGGTACGCCGGTGAGCGTGGCGGCCGGCGCGGCGTTCGTGGTGAACAGCGCCTCCGGGACCTCGCAGTCCGTCGCCAACGCCGTGTCCGGCGCCGGCACGCTGGCCAAGCGCGGCGCGGGCACGCTGACGCTGAACGGCCAGACGGCCTTTTCGGAGCGGATCGCGGTCGAAGAGGGGACGCTGCGGTTCAACCCGGCGTCCAATTTCAACCTCTCGTCGGTGCTGACGAATGCGGGCGGCATCGAGCAGGTCGCCAAGGTCATCGTCGTCACCAACAGCGCGCTGGTCGCGGGCTTGAGCGGCACCTGGGCGATTCCGTCCGGCGCCGAAGTGCGCTTCCCCGGCGACTACGGCGGCGTGAGCTACTTCAACAACCTTTCGGAGATGCGTCTCGCGGGAGGCAAGATCGGCCTGAACGACACGCTCTTCAACGTGGTCGTGGCCGCACCTCTGCGGGCGGTCGACGGGACGGCCAGCAGCGTGGAAGGCGTCGAGGCCAATTTCGCGCTGAACGGAAGTCTGCGCGGCACGGGCACAATCAACGCGTATTCCAATAAGCGCGGCATCATGCTTTACGGCGACAACGGGGACTTTGCGGGGACCTTCTCGTTCCAGACGGGCGGCGGGTCCTGGAACACCTGCGGTTTCTTCGCGACCAACGCCTGCGGCACGAACGCCGTCTGGAACCTGAACTACAACACCGCGACGGACCGGGCGGGAGCGGTGCACAGTCTGCGCTTCGACGTCGGCGGCACTTACCGCCTCGGGGCGCTGAACACGGTGGCGGGCAGCCGGGTGTACTGCCGCACCGGTACCGACGGCACGCCGTCGGTCTACAACACGGTGCTTGAGATCGGCCAGAAGGGCGTGGACTGCTCGCTCGAAGGGCTGTTCGTCAAGAACCGCTTCACGCTGAACAAGGTCGGGGCGGCGCGCCTCACGCTCGGAAGCGGCTTCGATTGCCCGGCGGGAAGCGCGATCGCGGCCCAGGCCGGAACGCTCGCGGTCAACGCTCCGCTGACCAACGCCGCGCTCACCGCCGCGGCGGGAGCCCGGATTGAAGGCGTCGGGTCCGTGGGCAACGCGCTCGCGTGGGGCGACGGCGTGACGGTCGCCCCCGGCACGAACGGCGTCGGGACGCTGACCTTGCTGGCGTCCCCGGTCGTCTCCTCGGGCGCGGTATGGGCGGCGAACGTCAGCTCCAACGGGACCTGTTCCGTCTTGAGCGTGCAGGGCGGTTTGGATCTCTCCTCGCTGACGCTGCAGCTCCAAGACCCCGCGCAGCTCAACAAGGCTCTCTCGTACGTGGTGGCGACCACGGAAAGCGGTGCGGTGAGCGGTCAGATCGCCGCCTCCAACTTGCCGGCGGGATGGACGGCCCGCAACGAGGGCACGGCGGTCCGGATCGTCAGAGTTCCCTCGGGAACCATGATCAAGATCTACTGATTGAGGTGACACGTGGTTTTCAAAAGAAAAGAAGGTCGAGGTGGCAGGGGCTCGGCGATGCGGGCGGCGTGGGCCGCGGCGGCGATCGTGCTGGGGCCGGGGCTGGGGCGCGGCGAGGGTGTCGAGGTGGACGCGGGAGCCTTCGGCTTTTCGCCGTCCTCCAACGCCACGGCCAACGTCGCGTCGTTCCAGCGGGCCCTGCTGGGTGGTCAGCGGACCGTGCGGGTCACGCAGCCCGGCGATTATGAGCTGAACGAGACCGTCTATTTGGACGACGACACGCGCGTGGTCTTCGCGCCCGGCGTGGCGCTGAAGAAGGCGGCGCGCTACGGGTTTGTGCAGTGCAATCGCGGCGCCCTCACCCGCACGTGGAACCGCAACATCCGCATCGACGGGCTGCACATCCGGGTCAACGGCAAGGAGGGCGGCCCGCCGCCTTCCGAGCCGACCTGGGGTCTCCGCGGCCAGCTGACCCTGTACGGCGTCCGAAACGCCGAGGTCACGCGCTTCACCTGCCTGGATCTGGAACCGCGGCAATTCTGCATCCACGTCTGCGCCTTTGAAGATCTGCTGATCGACGGCTTCGAAATCCGCGGCCGGAAAGACGGCATCCATCTCGGCGCGGGGCGTCGTTTCGTCGTGCGCAACGGCGTGTGCGAGACCCATGACGACGCGATCGCGCTCAACGCGCAGGACTATCCCACAAGCCAGCCGATGCAGGGCGACATCGAGGACGGGCTGGTGGAGAACATCGTCGATGAGGCGAAGTCCCAGACGGGCGGAAACTCGGTCCGGCTTCTGACGGGCGCGTGGCCCGACTGGCGGCCGGGGCTGCGCGTGCGCAACGGCGACACGGTGCGGTGCGGCATGAACGTCTATCGCGTGGTGCTGCCCTCGGGTTCGCCGGAGACGGTGTCGGCGGAAGCGCCGCGCCACACCGTGGGCACGTGGCACGACGCCGCGGGGATCGGCTTCTTCCACTGTTCGTCGGACGGCGCCACGCAGGCGAACATCCGGCGCGTGGTTTTCCGCAACATGACGCTGCGCGACAACCGGACGAGCTTCAAATTCGCCTGGGACATCTGCTCCGCCAACCGGGCGATCCACCCGGAGACGCCCAAGGACCGGTGGCCGAGCTGCGAGGCGACGATCGAGAACTGCCAGGCCTCCGCCACGAATTGGCCCTTCGTCTGGGGCAACTCGAACTTCCGCGTGCG
This sequence comes from uncultured Lentisphaeraceae bacterium, assembly GCA_964579865.1. Lineage (GTDB taxonomy): Bacteria > Verrucomicrobiota > Kiritimatiellia > RFP12 > UBA1067 > DAOPZC01. The sequence goes on from CAZOIS010000023.1 coordinate 3,533, forward strand.
CGCCAGCGGCGTGACCGTTGCGGGCACGCTGTTCGACGTCAACGGGCGCGGCACGGCCGTGACGGCTGAACTTGAGCGCGTGACGCTCCTGCGGCCCCAGTCGGAAAAGCCCGACCTCGTGTTTACGGCGGAAGGCAGCCTGGACCTTTCGCTGCGCGCCCTGTCGCCGTCGCGCGACCTCGTGGGCCAATGGGGCAAGCGCGCGGCGGTGCGCGTGCGGGGAGACCTTTCGCTTGCATCGCTGCAGGGGCTTGCGCCAAACTCTGGAGACCGGCTGATGGAAAGGGGCGTCCGGAAGGTCTACGACGGCCACTCGTGGACGGATGACCTCGCGCCTTAGCGACGGAGGGTGTCAGGGTGTCGCGGTGGAAGGCTCGCAAGAGGGGGATTAAGCGCGCAGAACTCATGGGGGACGATATCGTGAAACGAGGAGATGGGGACAGACTCAATTCTTGGATGCGACTCGCGGCATCAGCCCTTGCGCGGGGCGCACCGCTGCGGTTGGCGCTCGTCGTCGCAGGGGGCCTGCTGCTTCCCGCGCGGGCGCAGCAGGGCGGGGCGAATCAAGCAGCAGGCGAACCCGGCAACCTGCGCCTGTTTTACGCGTCGCACAGTCTGATGTGGTATGTGCCGGAGTCACTCGGTCAACTGGTCGCGGAGGCGGGCATACGGGGACACGAGGTGGCCGGCGTGCAGCGCATCGGGGCCTCGCGAACGCTCCAGCACTGGGAGAAGGCCGAGCCCAACGACGCGAAGGAGGCTCTCAGAAAGGGGGATATCGACGTCTTCGTGATGTCGCCGATCCAATTTCCCGACGAAGGGGTGGAAGCGTTTGTGAAGCTCGGGCTGACGCACAACCCGCGCATGCGTTTCCTCGTCCAGTTGTCGTGGGGCGGCGGCGACACGGACAACCAGGATTTTCCGAAAGGGGCCTGGGACCGAGTTGACCGCAACAAGACGCCCGACCAGCTCAAGGCGCTCTACGCGCGCAACATTAGGGCGGGCGAGGCGCAGGCCGATGCCATCAACCGCAAGTATGGCCAGGGGCGGACGATCATGACCCTCGTCCCGTCCGCGCAGGCGCTCGTGGAGCTCCGAACGCGCATCGCTGAGAAGCGCATTCCCGGCCTGGAGCGTCAGGAGGAGCTCTTCGTCGACGCCGTGCATCCGTCGCCGCCGCTGGAAGCGCTGAACACATATCTGCACTACGCCGTTCTGTATGGCCGCTCTCCGGTCGGGCTGCCCGTCGCCGCCCCGCTGAAGGCTGCGGGCCGCCGGGAGTGGGGCGAGGGGTTCAGCCGCACCTTGCAGGAGATCGCCTGGGAGACGGCGTCCCGCTACGCGTATAGCGGACTGTCGGCGCGCAATCCGATTCTCCACGCAGACGTGCCGGACCTGTCGATGATCCGGGTGGGGGACACCTATTACATGAGCAGCACCACGATGCACCTGAGTCCGGGATTGCCGATCATGACCTCCAAGGACCTGGTGAACTGGGAGCTCGCGAGTTACGCCTACGACACGCTCGGGGAGGACGATGCGCTGTCGCTCCGCAACGGCCTAAGCGCCTACGGTGCGGGATCGTGGGCCAGCAGCCTGCGTTACCAGAACGGCACGTTTTACGTCTCGACTTTCTCCGGCACGACGGGGAAAACGTACCTTTACTCGACGCGGGACGTGGGGCGCGGGGCGTGGACCTCCGTGTCCTTCACGCCGAAGTTGCACGACCATTCGCTGTTCTTCGATGACGACGGCCGGGTGTACATGGTCTATGGCGGCGGCCGCATCAGGCTCGTCGAGCTGACCGCCGACGCGTCGTCGGTCAAGCCGGGCGGGCTCGATCGGGTGATCATCGAGAATGCCAGCGCGGTTGCGGGTCCCGACATCGGTCTTCCGGCCGAGGGCTCGCAGCTTTTCAAGGTGCAGGGCAAGTACTACCTGTTCAATATCACCTGGCCCAAGCACGACATGCGCACCGTGATTGTCCACCGTGCGGACACGATCACAGGGCCGTATGAAGGCCGCGTCGCGCTTCACGATCAGGGCGTGGCCCAAGGCGGACTGATCGACACGCCTGCGGGCGATTGGTACGCCTACCTGTTCAGGGACTGCGGCGCGGTCGGCCGCGTGCCCTACCTCGTGCCGGTCCAGTGGGGCGACGGCTGGCCCGTATTGGGCGTGGAGGGGAAGGTGCCCGAGCGGCTGAACCTGCCCGCAGGCCGGGGCGTCGTGCCCGGGGTCGTCGCTTCCGACGAGTTCGAGCGCGCTCCCGGCGAGCGTCCGCTGCCGCTGGCTTGGCAGTGGAACCACAATCCCGACCCCGCGCTCTGGTCGGTCGGCGCGCGGCCGGGCTGGCTGCGGCTGACCGCCGGCCGCATCGACGCGGGGCTCCTCGCGGCGCGCAACACGCTCACGCAACGCACGTTCGGTCCGCAGTGCGCGGGCCGGACGCGGCTCGATGTGACGCGGATGAAGGACGGGGACTGCGCGGGCCTGGCGCTCTTGCAGGCGCGCTACGGCTGGGTCGGCGTGAAGGCTGAAGCGGGCGGCCGGAAATCCGTCGTGATGGTGAGCGCCGAGAGCGGCTCGCCGGCGGAGGTGGCGCGCGTGCCGCTGGAGCAGGGGACGGTGCATCTGGAAGCGGCCTGCGACTTCAGCCGGGGGGCTGACCGGGCGCGTTTCTCCTACAGCCTTGACGGTGCGGTGTGGCACGCGCTCGGGGGCGAAGTGAAAATGGCCTACACGATCCCGCATTTCATGGGCTACCGCTTCGGCCTGTTCAACTTTGCGACGGCGGAGCCGGGCGGGAGCGCCGACTTCGATTTCTTTCGCATCGGCGAGCGGCCGTCGGCAGAGGTTGCCGGCCCCGTGGAGGAAGCAAGTTTCCCGCGAATTCGCTGACGATCATCCGCACGCAATGCGCGGCCAAATCATGGAAAGGATAGGACCGTTGACGAAAGGTTATGCCGCAAGATGGATCGCCTTCACGCTCGCTCTGACGGGTGTTGCCACGGCCGCCGAGACGCTTGAGCCGGTCCGGTTCCAGACCGTCAGACTCAACGGCTTCTGGCGGGAGCAGGTCCTTCTGATGACCGCGAAGTGGATTCCGCACTGCATGCGTCAGATGGAGGCCGGGGGCGAGGGCGAGGAGCTGCTCAACCTCGTCGCCACCGGCGAGGTGCTGGCCGGCAAGCCGCCTTCGGTCGCCTTCAAGGGCTGTCCGTGGAGTGACGCGTACATTTACAACACCCTGGAGGCGGCGTGCCTGGCGCTCGAGGTCGACCCGGCGGGCGACGCCGAGCTGGTTCAGGCGCAGGCGTTTCTGCGCGCCAAGATAGAGGCGTGGATCCCGATCATTCTGGCGGCGCAGGACAAAGACGGGTACATCCACTCGTTTCACGTGCTCAACAAGCGGCCGCATTTCACGAAGATCTCCGACCACGAGTTTTACGTCATGGGGTACTTCATGGAGATGGGCATCGCGCACGCACGGCTGACGGGCGGCCGGGACCGCAGGCTGTACGATGCGGTGCTGCGCTGTGCGGACCACCTCTGCGACGTCTTCGGCGCGCCGCCGAAGCGCGCGTGGAAGAACGGGCACCCGGGGCTGGAGCACGCGCTCTGCCGGCTCGGCGAGATGGCGAACGAGACCGAGGGTGCTGGGAAAGGCGCGCGCTACATCGCGCTGGCCAAGCACTTCCTCGAGCACCAGCACGAGCTCCACCCCAATGTCTACGACCAGTCGGAGCAGCCGGACGTGAAGATGACCGAGGCGCGGGGGCACGCCGTGCGCGCCACCTATTTCTACACCGCGATGGCGGACATCGCCCGGCTCACCGGCGACAGGGCCTATCATGCCGCCGTCGTCCGCATCTGGGACAACGCGATCAACCGTAAGCACTATCTCACCGGCGGCGTGGGCGCCTCGCATCAGGGCGAGGCTTTCGGCGGCGACTACGAGTTGCCGAACAACGGCTACTGCGAATCGTGCGCGAGCTGCGGCCTGAGCTTCTGGGCGGAGCAGATGCACCGCCTGCATGCGGATGCGCGTTACGTCGACGTGCAGGAGCGCGCGCTCTACAACAACGTCGCGGGGGCGGTGGCGCGCGACGGCGCCACGTTCTACTACCAGAACCCGCTCGCCTCGAAGCAGCCCCGCCACCCGTGGCACGAGTGTCCCTGCTGCGTCGGCAACATTCCGCGCGCGCTCATTGCGATCAAAGATTTGATGTACTCGGTCAATGCCGGACGCGATGTCCTCTATGTGAACCACTACGTCGACAGCGAAGGCGTGATCGGCGCCGTTGGGGGAGGGCTCCGCATGCGGCAGGAGACGCGTTATCCTTGGGCGGGAGAGGTCGCGCTGACCCTGACGCCGGTTTCACCGGCGGCGTTCACGCTGGCGCTGCGGATCCCAGACCGCACGGAGAGCGACCTCTATTCGGTTCAGCCGCCGGACGGCGACATCCGTTTGAGCGTGAACGGGCGGCCGCAGCCGGTCGACATCCAAAAAGGCTTCGCCCGCATCCGCCGCACGTGGCAGGCGGGGGACCGCGTGGAGCTCGTGCTGCCGATGCCCGTACAGCGCGTGCACTGCGACGAGCGGGTCGCGGCCAACCGCGGGAGGGTGGCGGTGCAGCGCGGTCCGATCGTCTACAGCTTCGAGGATGTGGACCGCGGGAAGCCGGTGAGCAACGCAGTGCTGCCGCCGGAGGCGGAGCTGGAGTCGCTCTGGCGCGGCGAGCTGCTGGGCGGCGTCATGACGGTCAAGGCCGGCGGGTTGCTGGGCGTGCCCAATTTCGCGCGTCTCAACCGCGGAGGCTTCTCGCAGGTGTGGATGCTGGAAGACCCGGCCAAGGCGGGCGTCAACCCGTTGTCGGCGCTGATGGACCTGACGGTTTCCTTCTGCCGCGGCAACGGCATGGATCCGGTGGCGGCGAACGACGGCGTCGTGCCGCAAGACGCCTCCGCGCGCGCCCCCAACTTCGATTTCTGGCCCCACAAAGGCACGGCCGAGTGGCTGCAGTACACCTTTGACAAGCCGACGGAGGTGAGGAGCTGCTCGGTCTGGTGGTTCGATGACACGGGGCGTGGCGAGTGCCGGCTGCCGGAATCGTGGCGGCTGTCGTATCGGACGCCGGACGGAGCGTGGCGGCCGGTCGAGGGCGCTTCGGAGGTTGCGGCATCCGCGGCGAAGCCCAGTGTGGTCGACTTCGCGCCCGTCACCGCGACGGCCGTGCGGCTCGACGTGCAGCTCCGCGCCGGTTTCTCGGCGGGCGTTTACGAATGGGCCGTGCGGTGAGGGCGAGGCGGCGAGTTGCGAAAAGTGCAATCAATAGAGCATGAAATGCAATTGCACAGACTCCGCTGGACGCATACACTGGGCAACATGAAAAGGTGGTATTCAGCGTGGGCCTCGGGCATGTGCGAACGGCGGGTCGCTGTCGCGGTTGCGGTGGCCGGGGCGTGGCTGACGGCCGCAGCGGCGGCGGGAGAGGCCTACGTGTTTGCCTTCTTCCGCGGCAACGGCGAAGCGGGGGTTCAGCTGGCCCTCAGCGATGACGCCCTCACCTGGCGCGAGGTTAACGGCGGCCGGCCGGTGCTGATTCCGCGCGTGGGCGGCCGGCTCACGCGCGATCCCAGCGTGTGCCGGGGCCCGGACGGCGTCTACCACATGGTCTGGACCTCCTCGTGGAAGGACAAGGGCTTCGGCGTCGCGCATTCGACGAATCTGCTCGACTGGTCGGAACAGCGCTTCGTGCCGGTGAACGCGGATGAGCCCAAAGCCCGCAACACCTGGGCGCCGGAGATCATCTACGACGAGGTCGGCGGGCAGTTCGTGGTGCTGTGGGCGACGACGGTCGAGGGGCTATATCCCGAGACGCAGGGTAAAAAGGAGAACGGGCTCAACCACCGCATCTATGCGACCACGACGCGCGATTTCGAAAGCTGGTCGCCCAGGCGCCTCGCCTACGACGGCGGCTTCAATGTGATCGACGCGTTCCCTTTCAAGAAAGACGGCCGATACGGGCTGGTGGTCAAGGATGAGACGGCGGAGCCGGTCGCCGCGAAAGACCTGCACGTGGTCTGGTCGAAGGACGGCCTGTTCGGTCCTTGGGAGCCGGCCGCAAAGGCTTTCACCGACAACCGCGTGGCGTGGGCCGAGGGACCCGCCGTGATTCAGGTCGGCGACCGCTGGCTGGTGTATTACGACACCTACAACAAAGGCGGCTACGGCGCGGTCGAGACGCGGGATTTCGCGACCTTCGCGCCGGTCCCGGTCGCTTTGCCGAAGGGCATCAGGCACGGGACCGTGGTCGCGGTGGACAGCGCCACGGCGGCGGGTCTGAAGGCGGCCGGCCGGCGCGTCGAGTGGAATCCGGTCATCCCCGACACCGTCGCCGATCCGACGGTGGTGAACTTCGACGGGACCTACTACCTGTACGCCACGACCGACGTCGACCAGGAGCTGCGCGTCTCGGGCATCCCCGTGGTCTGGAAATCGACCGATCTGCTCAACTGGTCGTTCGACGGCGCGCTCATGCCCGACGTGGACTGGACCGCGCCCGACCGCAAGTATTGGGCGCCCGGCCGCGTGTTGCGGCGGCAGGAGGGCGGCGCGTGGAAGTACTACCTCTTCTTCACCTGCGAGGGGCCGACCTACGTGGCTGTGGCCGACCGGCCGGACGGGACGTTCAAGCTCGCGAACGGCACGAACGACGAGATCGGCCGCGCGCCGGCCAAGGGCGTCGTGCCGGACATCGACGGCTGCCCTTTCGTGGACGACAACGGCGAGGCCTACATCTTTTGGCGGAAGCGCCGGGCCGCCCGTCTGCGGCGCGACTGGCAAGGGATCGAAGGCGCGCCGGTGACGCTGAACGCCCGGTGCGGCGCGTACTCGGAGGGGCCCTTCATGGTCAAGCGCAACGGCGTGTACTACTACTTCTACACGCTTGCGGGGCACGTGGATTACCGCAACGCCTACCTCATGAGCACGGTTTCGCCGCTGGGCCCCTTCACCACGCCCGATGAGGACGTTGTGGTGCGGTCCGACCTCGCGGGCGGCGTGTGGGGGCCCGGGCACGGCTTCGCGTTCGAAGCGCCCGGCCGGGACGAGTGGTTTTTCGCCTACCTCGAGTTCGGCATGGGCGGCACCACGCGTCAGGTTTTCATCGATCGCATGACGTTCAACGCCGACGGGACGGTCCGGCCGGTGCCGGTCTCGCGGCGCGGGCTCGGTCCGGTCGCGGCGCTCCGCGATCCCGGCAACCTTGCGGAGGGCGCGGCGACGGAGACCTCCAGCGAGCGCCCCGTGAGGATCGCGAAGGGACGCATGGGCCCCATCGGTTATCTGGGCGACGCGCCCAAAGGCACGGAGCTGCTGCGGGCAGAGTCGTACAGCGGTGCGAACGCGACAGACGGCAGCAACGGCACCCGCTGGTGGGCCGAGGCCAAGGACGCGGCGCCGTGGTTCTCTGTGGATCTGGGGGGCGTGCGCGAGGTCGGACGTTGCGAGATGGCCTTCGTCTTTCCGACCCGCGGACACGCCTGGCGGCTGGAGCGCTCGGAGGACGGTCGTGCCTGGCAGACGTGCGGCGTGCAACCCGATCCGGTCGCGCGCTCGCCGCACGTGGCGGAAGATGTTGGACGGGCACGTTATCTGCGTGTTAGGATCACGGCCGGCGAAGCCGGTTTGTGGAGCTTCAAGGCTTTTCAAAAACGCTGAACGAAAGGGCGTCGTATGTCGATCATGGCACCGTTGGACTGGGTGGTCGTGGCAGGTTATTTCGCCGTCTTGGCGGCCGTGGTGATTCTGACGCGGCGTGCGCAGAACACGTCGGAGGACTTCTTCCTCGGCGGACGGTCGGTCGGCTGGCTGGCGATCGGCGCGTCGATTTTTGCGGCGAACATCGGTTCGGAGCATGTGATCGGGCTGGCGGGGCAGGGGGCGCGCACCGGGCTCAGCATGTCGCACTGGGAGTTCCACGCCTGGGTGCTAGTGCTGATGGCCTGGGTGTTCCTGCCATTCTACTACAACTCGGGCGTGCAGACCATGCCGGAGTTCTTGGAGCGCCGCTTCGGACCTCGCGCGCGCTGGATCTTGTCGCTTGTTTCGCTGGCCGCCTACGTGCTGACCAAGATTTCGGTGACGGTTTTCGCGGGCGCGCTCTTTTTCGAGGTGATGCTGCCGGAGCTTTCGATCACGGTCGGCGACACGGTGATCAGCTCGTTCTGGATCGGCGCCTTTACGACCGTGACGCTGGCCGGCGTTTACGCTTCCTTCGGCGGCCTGCTGGCGGTCGTTTATACGGACCTCGTGCAGACGGGCATCATTCTGGCCGGCTCGTTCTGCGTCACCTTCTTTGCGCTGAGCAAGTTGGGCTCCACGGTCGCGAACGGCACGGTCTTCAACGGCTGGGGCGTGCTGAAGGCCACGTTGAAGGCAAAGCCCGAGGTGGTGGACGCCTTCTCCCTGTGGCATCCGCTTTCGCATCCGACGCTGCCTTGGCTGGGCGTGGTGGTGGCGTCGATCACGATCGGCATCTGGTACTGGTGCACCGACCAGTTCATCATCCAGCGCACGCTCTCGGCGCGCAACATGACGCATGCGCGGCGTGGCGCGCTCTGGGGCGGGCTGCTCAAGCTGACGCCGGTCTTCATCTTTCTCGTGCCCGGTATGTTGGGGTACGCGCTGCACGAGCACGGGCTGATCCACATTCCGCTGGACAAGGCGGGCGGGGTCGACGGCGACAAGGTGTTTCCGACCTTGGTCACCTCGCTGCTGCCGACCGGCTTCCGGGGATTGGTTGTGGCGGGGCTCGTCGCGGCCCTGATGAGCTCGCTGGCCAGCCTCTTCAACTCGGTGGCCACCCTCTTCACCGTGGACGTGTACAAGAAATTGCACACCGGGGTGTCCGAGCGCTGGCTGGTGCACATCGGCCGCATCACCACGGTGGTGATGACCGGGCTCGGTTTGGTCTGGGTGCCCATCATGAAGGCTGTTTCGGGGGGCGGACTCTATCAGTACATCCAGGCGGTGCAGAGCTTTCTGGCGCCCCCGATCGTGGCGGTCTTTCTCCTGGGCCTCTGCTGGAAGCGGTGCAACCTGCGAGGCGCGGTCTGGGGGCTGTCGCTCGGCTTCGTCATCGGCATGGTCAAGCTGACGGTCAACGCGCTCTTCCGGAGCGGGACGCCCGGATCGTTCATGTTCCGCGTGGCGAACTTCCAAGACTTCTACTTCTCGGGGATCCTGCTGCTCCTCAGCCTGCTGATTGTGGCCGTCGCGTCGCTGACCGCGCCCGCGCCGGATGAAACCGCGATCAAGGACGTCTGTTTCAGCACACTGGACGCCGAGTATCGTCGCGCCAACCGCGCGAGCTGGAACAGGGTCGACGTGGTGGCGTCGTGCGTGGTCGTAGGCCTCGTGCTCTGCGCCTACGCGTATTTCTGGACCTGGCTGAAGTAGGGTGAGAGAGAGAGAGAGAAGTTCATTAGTTCATTCGTGCGTGAGTGCGTGAGTTCATGAGTTCGGGCTGGGTGAGAAGGACGTGAGGTGAAAATGAGAATGTTGGCTATCGCTATGGGTATGGCCATGACGGCCACGGCTTGGTCGCAGCAGCAGCTCGCGGTGACGGTGCGCGCGGACCGCCCTGGGCACGCGATCCCGCGTACGCTGTACGGCATCTTTTTTGAGGACATCAACTATGCGGCGGACGGCGGGCTCTATCCCGAGCTGATCGCGAACCGCGGCTTCGACTGGCGCACGCGGGAGCCCGAGGGGTGGGCGCGCGAATGGCGGGGCGAGGCGATGGGCCGCGTGTCGCTTCAGGGCGCCTATCCGGTTCACCCGAACACGTGGCAATACCTGCGCATCGAGTGTTATGCTCCCGGCGAGGGCGCGGGGGTGGTCAACGGCGGCTACGGCGGGATCGCGGTGGAGAAGGGCAAGACCTACGACCTGTCGTTCTACGCCCGGCCGCACGCGGGCTACGCGGGCGGACTGACCGTCCGTCTGGAAACGCCAGACAGGCAATCGCTGGCCGTCTACCGCATCGAAAAAGGGGCCTGGAAAGCCGGGCAGGCGGCCCCGTCGGCCGCCGACGCCTCGCCGCTCGATCCGCCGCCGCCTCCGGCGTGGGTGAAGTACGAAGCCCAGTTGGCTCCCGGCGCGACCGCGACGAACGCCCAGCTGGCGGTGCTGTTGGACGCGGAGGGCACGGTCGACCTCGACTTCGTCTCGCTCTACCCGCGCGACACCTTCAACGGACGCAGAAACGGGTTGCGCCCCGATTTGATGCGGCTGCTCAAGGAGATGAAGCCCGCCACGCTGCGCTTTCCGGGCGGCTGTGTCGTTGAAGGGGGCGACTTCGAGACGATGTACCACTGGAAGCGCACCGTCGGGCCGCTCGAGCGGCGCGCGCTCAACTGGAACCGCTGGGGCTATTGGCAGTCGCACGGCCTGGGCTTTTTCGAGTATTTCCAGCTGGCCGAGGATATCGGCGCGGAGCCGTTGCCCATTTTGGCGGCCGGCCTGACCTGCCAGTTCAAAAAGCCGGTCGAATGCATTCCGCTCGGGAGCTTGGACGGCGTGATCCAGAACGCGCTGGACCTGATCGAGTTCGCCAACGGCGCTCCGGATACGACGTGGGGACGCGTGCGCGCCGACATGGGGCATTCCGCGCCTTTCAACATGAAGTACGTAGGCATCGGCAACGAAAACTGGGACAACCTCTTTCTCGACCGTTACGCGGTGATCGCGAAAGCCGTGAAGGCCAAGCATCCCGAGATCACGATCATCTCGTCTGCCGGGGCCGCGCCGGAAGGAGAGATGTTCGAGCTGGCGTGGGGCCGGCTGCCCGGCCTCAAGGCGGAGCTCGTGGACGAGCACTACTACAAGCCGCCCGAATGGTTTCTGGCGCAAGCGACCCGCTATGACGGGTATGACCGCAACGGGCCCAAGGTGTATGTGGGCGAGTATGCCTGCCACACCCGCGACCGCAAGAACAACCTCCATGCTGCGCTCTGCGAAGCCGCGGCGATGACCGGGTTCGAACGCAACTCCGACGTGGTGCGCATGGCGGCCTATGCGCCGCTCTTCAACAAGATCGGCAACACGCAGTGGAACGTGGATCTCATCTGGTTCGACAACACGAGCGCTTTCTGCACGCCCTCGTACTATGTACAGAAGCTCTTCATGAACAACCTGCCGGACGTGCTGCTGCCGGTCGAGGTCCCCGACAACGAGACGCCCGTGCCCGCCATCGGCACCGTCGGGCTCCACACCTGGCACACGTCGGCCGAATTCAAGGACCTCCGCGTGACGCGCGGCTCGGACACGCTCTACGCCTACGACCCGCAGGCCGGGCTCAAGGGGTGGTCAAAAGCGAAAGAGGGGGCCTGGGAGGCGAAGGACGGGGTGCTGAGGCAAAAGGTCGCAGACGCTCAAGACACGGTGACCAGCTTTATCGCCGGAAGCGCCTGGGACAACTACACGCTCGAGCTGAAGGCCCGTAAGCTCGGGGGACAAGAAGGCTTCATCATCCGCTTTCGCGACCGTCGCCAGCAGTGCGTGCATTTGAACTTGGGGGGCTGGGGCAACCGCGAACACGGCCTTGAACAGGGCGCCATGAACCCTCTCGTCCGCAAGCCGGGAAGCATCGAAACGGGGCGGTGGTACAACATCAAGGTTCAGCTTGAGGGCGAGCGGGTTAAAGCGTGGCTGGACGGCGAGCAGCTGTTCGACGTGGCGGTCAAGAATGAGCTGATGCAGCGCGTCTACGCGGTCGCGGGGCACGACAAGGCCGCGGGCGAGATCGTGGTGAAGTGCGTCAATCCGTTTGGCGCGCCCCGCGCCATCTCCCTGTGTCTGGCTGGGGCCCGCGTTTCGCCCCAGCAGGCGACGCGCATCACGCTGGCCGGACAGCCGGACGAGGTGAATACGCTTGAGGCGCCGCGGCGCGTGGCGCCGGCCGAAGGCAAAGTGGAAATCGCGGGGCCGACGACCCCGATCACGCTGGCGCCGAACTCGCTGACGGTTTTGCGGATCAAGGCGGAGTGAGCCGAAACGCCGCGCGCTGTCCCTCAGAAAGGATCATCCTATGGCTGCTTATGCGATCGGTTTGGACTACGGCACCAACTCGTGCCGCGCGTTGATTGTCAACCTTGAGACGGGCGCCGAGGTCGCGTCACACGTCTACAACTATCCCTCGGGCCACATGGGCGTGGTGGGGGATCCGCGCGACCCGAACGTGGCGCGGCAGAATCCGGCGGACTACCGCGCCGGCCTGATTGAAACCGTTGTGCAGGGGCTTGCGAAGGCGAAGCATGCAGACCCCTTGTTTTCGGCGGACAAGGTTGTCGGTCTGGGCGTCGACACGACGGGCTCGACGCCGATGCCGGTGAACCGTGCCGGTGTCCCCTTGGCCCTGTTGCCCGGTTTCGAGAGCAACCCGAACGCCTTCGCCTGGCTGTGGAAAGACCACACGAGCCACGCCGAGGCGGCCGAGATCACAGAGCTCGCGCGGAGGATGCGCCCCGACTTCCTGGCCAAATGCGGCGGGACCTACTCGTCCGAGTGGTTCTGGTCCAAGGCGCTGCACTGCCTGCGCGTCGACCGCCCCGTCTTTGACGCGGCGTTCAGCTTTGTCGAACTGTGCGACTGGATTCCCGCGCTACTGACGGGGAACGAAGATCCGCTGACCATCAAGCGCAGCGTGTGTGCGGCCGGCCATAAGGCCCTCTTTTCCAAGACGTGGGGCGGACTGCCGGACAAAACGTTCCTGACCGCGCTGGATCCGGCTTTGGCGGGGCTGCGCGACAGGTTGTATACGGTGGCGTACACGGCGGACGTGCCGGCCGGCAAGCTCTGCCCCTCCTGGGCGAAAATGCTGGGGCTGCGCACCGACGTGGCGGTCGCCGTCGGGGCTTTCGACGCGCACATGGGGGCCGTCGGCGCCGGCTGCGAGAGCGGCAAATTGGCCAAGATTCTCGGCACCAGCACCTGCGACCTGATGGTGGCGCGGAACGACCGCGAGCTCCGGGACATCCCGGGCGTGTGCGGCATCGTCGACGGCTCCGTCATCCCGGGCTATTACGGGATCGAAGCCGGACAATCCGCCGTGGGCGACATCTTCCTGTGGTTTGTCAACGCCCTGGTGCCGGAGCGTTTCGGGGCGAGCCCCGCCGACAAGTTCCGCGCTCTCGACGAGGCTGCGGCCAAGCTCAAGCCGGGCGAGAGCGGTCTGCTTGCTCTGGACTGGAACAACGGCAACCGGTGCGTGCTGACCGATGTCCGGCTCTCGGGCCTGGTTCTCGGTCAAACGCTGCACACATCCGCGCAGGAGCTGTACCGGGCCCTGGTGGAAGCCACGGCCTTCGGTGCGAAGGTGATCATCGACCGCGTCCGCCAATATGGCGTCCCCGTCGAACAGGTGATCAACTGCGGGGGGCTGGCCGTGAAAAGCCCGTTCCTGATGCAGGTCTACGCGGATATCCTGGACATGCCGATGGCGGTCGCCGCATCGGATCAGACCTGCGCGCTGGGGGCCGCCATGTTCGGCGCCGTGGCCGCAGGCGCCTTCCGCGACATTCGGGCCGCGCAGCGGCAAGTCTGCCGGATCCGCGAGCGTGTCTATCAGCCGATTCCGGAAAATGTCGCCGTTTACGCCGAGCTGTTCAAGCTGTACCGGCAGGTCCACGACGGCTTCGGAAGTCCGGTTTGGAGCGGTGGCATGGCGAACGTGATGAAGGACCTGATTGCGATCCGGGAGCGGCAGAGATAAGAAAGGGCCGCGGGCTCGACAGGTGACGACGGGTATCGACTTTTGTCGGTGCCGGTCGAGACCTGTCGGCCTGGGCGAAAGACAACATGCTCGAAGCACTCAAAGCGATGGTCTGTGAGGCGAACCTGGAGCTGGTCCGCCACGGGTTGGTCACGCTGACCTGGGGCAACGTGAGCGGCATTGACCGCACGTGCGGCCTGGTGGCGATTAAACCGAGCGGCGTTCCCTATGACCGGTTGATCCCGGAAACGATCGTGCTGACCGATCTGGACGGCCGCGTGGTGGAGGGGGATTATGCGCCTTCCTCGGACACCCCGACGCATCTCTGTCTCTATCGGGCGTTCGCCCAGATCGGGGGGGTGGTGCACACCCACAGCGCCTATGCCACGGCGTTCGCGCAGGCCGGTCGCGAGATCCCTTGCCTCGGCACGACGCACGCCGACCATTTCTACGGCCCTGTGCCGGTGGCCCGCATGCCCACGGTGCAGGAGGTCGGCAACCGCTACGAGCACGCCATCGGCGCGCTGATCGTCGAGCGCTTCCGCGACGTCGATCCGGTCGCCGTGCCGGGCGTTCTGGCGGCCGGACACGGCCCCTTCGTCTGGGGCGCAGACCCGCGTAAAGCGGTCGAGAACGCGGTGGCCCTCGAGTCGGTCGCCCAGATGGCGGCGACCACGCTCATGCTGTGCCCCGACACGCCTCCGCTGCCGTCCCACATTCTCGACAAGCACTACGGCCGCAAGCACGGCCCCGGCGCCTATTACGGGCAACCGAAAGGCTGTAGGCTATAGGCTGTAGACTGTAGGTGGGAGCCGCGACGGATACGCTCTTAACCTACAGCCTATTGCCGAAAAACAACAGGCTGACAATCTGGTTTTAAAAGGAGATGCAATGAAACTGATCAATATGCCCGAAATCAAAATCGGTGTGGTGGGCGTGTCGCGAGACTGCTTTCCCGCCGCGCTGACACAGAAGCGCCTCGCCGCGCTGATGTCGGAGTTGAAGAAGCAGAAGGTGAACGCCGTGGCTTCCACGGTGATTGTCGAAAACGAGATCCAGGCATTGGCCGCTTGCGACGAGCTGGTGGCGGCGGGCTGCAACGCGGCCGTCGCGTATCTGGGCAATTTCGGACCTGAGGCGCCCACCACGCTCTTCCTGCAGGAGTTTCCCGGGCCGAGCATGGCCTGCGCGGCCGCCGAAGAGAACAAGGGCGTGCTGGCCAGCGACCGCGGCGACGCGCTGTGCGGCCTGCTGAACTGTTCTTACAACATCGGGCTGCGCCGTCTCGACGTCTACATCCCGCAGTATCCCGTGGGGTTGCCCAAAGACCTGGCGCAGAAGATCGCCGACTTCACGGCGGTCGCGCGGGTGGTGGTGGGCGTGACGAACCTGAAGGTCTTCGGTTTCGGCCCGCGTCCGCAGGATTTCCTGGCCTGCAACGCGCCGATCCAGCCGATCTACGACCTCGGCGCGACGGTGATGGAGAACTCGGAGCTCGACCTGCTCGTCGAATTCAAGAAGGCGGCCGCCGACAAGGCCGGCATCAAGGCGATCGCGGCGGACATGGCCAAAGAGCTCAAGGGGGGCTGCTCCTGGCCCGGCCTGCTGCCGCGGCTGGCGCAGTACGAACTGGCCCTGACCAACTTCTTCGAAAAGAATCTCGGCGCCGCCACGTACGGCGTTTTCGCCAACAAGTGCTGGCCGGCCTTCGAGAGCGAGTTCGGCTTCGTGCCCTGCTACATCAACAGCCGGCTGGCCGGTCGCGGCATTCCGGTCGCCTGCGAGGTGGACCTCTACGGGGCGATCTCCGAATACATGATCCAGTGCGCGACGGGGCTCCCCGCCACGCTTTTGGACATCAACAATTCGGTGCCCGCCGATGTCATCAAAGGCAAGAGTCTCAAGGGCGTGCCGCCGAAGGATCTCTTCATGGGCTTCCACTGCGGCAACACGTGCAGCTCGTGCATGAAGAACTGCTCGATGAAATACCAGCTCATCATGAACCGGCTGATGGAGGGCGGCCAAGAGCCGGACATCACGCGCGGCACGCTGGAGGGACAGCTGAAGCCGGGGCCGACCACGATGTTCCGCCTGCAGGGCAACGCCGACGGCGAGCTGGTCAGCTACCTGGCGGAGGGCGAGATCCTGGATGTCGATCCGTGTTCGTTCGGCGGTATCGGCGTGATCGGCATTCCCGATTTTGCGCGTTTTTACCGTCACGTCCTGATCGGCAAGCACTTCCCGCATCACGGCGGCTTCGGTTTTGCCAAGGCCGGCCTGGCGCTTTTCGAGGCGGTCAAGCTGCTGGGCGTCGAGGACATCCACACGCCGCTGCCCGAAAGCGTGCGATATCCGAACGAGAATCCATTTGCGTAGCCGATTCGGGTCAGCGTCAAGATGCCGAGAACATGAGGTTCATGAAAAAAAATTCAAGCGCTTTGCGTTCTCGGCGTCAGCAGCTTTGTGTTTTGCCTGTCTGGTTTCGGGACATTCCGTGACGCTTATTCGCCTTCGTGTCGCGGATGGACGTTATCGGATCGATATGACGGATTCTGTGCCGCGCAGGACGTTGATCTGGCCAGTGCCGGAGAAATGCGTGTCGTCGGTCACGTTTGCGCCGCTGCCGGTGGCACCGTAAGTGCCGCGCCGCATCAGGACGCCGCCGATGCGGAGCGTTTTGACGGTCTCGACCAGGCCGGCATCGATCGATACGACCGCGCCGCTGGCCGCTATGGCCAGTCCCGCGGCATCCGAGATGCAGCTCGCGTTCCGCAGACGAAGTGTGCCGCCGTCCACCTTGATGTGGCCGCTGTCGCCGAGGTTTGCAGACGGTTCTACGCGCAGCGTGCCGCCGGTGATGCGGGTCTCGCCGGTGTAGGTGCTGTTGGTGCCCAGCAGGTAAAATGTGCCTGCGCCGGACTTGACCAGGCTCAGGGCGCCGCCGAATGCGCCATCGTAATAATACGAGCTGCTCGTCTGGTTGACCGTGAGGGTTGCGGGCTTCGCGCTGGTGACTAGCCGGTTGCCCGGTGAGGGGAGCCCGCGCTTGAGCTGAGCCACAGTCTGGTCGTTGCCGTTCAGGTCCACGGTGGCGTCGAGGTCGCCGGATGTGCCCAGCGCGAGGATGGCGGACGCGGGCAGGGCGCCGGGGACGTCCAGACGCACGCTGGCCCCGCCGATCTCAAGCGAGCTCCACGTGTTGCCTGCGACGCCGATCGCGAGCGTGCCTGAGCCGTGCGCAAAGAGTTTGCGCGACCCCATCAGGAGCGGCTGGCTTGCGAGCGTGACGCAGGATCCCGCGTCCGGCGAGAGGTAGAGATCGTAGCCTGTCACAGGCGCGGCCAGCACGAGGGTGCTGCCTGCCGTTGCGCCGATGCGTGAGGGACTGCTTTGCGTGATCGTGCCCGCCCATGTATTGGTGCCGCTCACGGCGTACAGGGCCCCGATGGAGCCGGAGGTGTCACCGTTGAGCCGGAGCGGTTCTGCGACCGTGACGCCGCCTCCGACTTCCAGCCTGCCGCTGCTTTGGACGGTGGTGGGGGCATTCGTGCTGCCTAGGCCCAGCGCATGGTCTACGCGCAGAACGCTGTTGGACAGGACGAGAATTTCGCCGCCATAGGTGCCGTTGTCGCCTGCCAGCGAAAGTCGGCCCTCTCCCGATTTTGACAGAGTGCGGTTCGCCCCGCCGTCACCGACGGTGCCCGTGACGATGAGGGTGGTCATGGCGGTGCCGCCGTTCGTCACACACCAAGTTTGCGGAACCGTCAGCTCCAGCGGCGCGCCGACCGTATAGGTGTGCGGCGTTTCTCCGGCGAGACCGGCGCAGAGTCCGCCCGCGCCGAGTGAGATCGTGCCGCCGCCGGGGGCAAATGTGAAATCGGCGGCGCGGTTGAGGATCATGCCGTACAGGTTGACGTTGGTGTTGACCGTAGCCAGTTCGCCGCCGGCGCCAAAGGACAGCGTCCGAGACCCGTCGAACAGGGCCGGAAGGTCGTCGTAGTCCCAGTTGAAGGGCGCGTTGATGTCGGTCGTGGCCGCGCCGCCGTCCCAGGCCGAGCTGGTGCCGGAAGGCAGGTTGATGATGCCTGTCCCGGTGAAATGCGCGTCGTCGATGTTCTCTGCGCCGCTGCCGGTTGCGCCCCACGTGCCTTTCCATTTGCGGCTGCCGCCCAAGACGAGTTGTGCGACCGTCTCGGCGAGTCCCGCGCTCAGGTTCACCTTGGCGCCGTCCGCAATGCTGAGTATCGCATCGTCCGGAATGGTGGACGTGGCCGGAAGCTTGAGCAGGCCGCCGTCGACCGCAACGCGTTCGCATGAACCAAGGGGAGCGTTTGCGGCAACCGTGACCGTTCCGTTGCTGACCGTCAGCGAACCGCGGAACGTGCTGTTGGTTCCCAGGAGTTGCAGGTGGCCTCCGCCGGTCTTCGTGAGGCTGAGCGCCCCGCCCAGCTCACCGTTGTAATAGATCGTTGTGCCGCCGGTATAGTTCACCGTCAGCGTGGCAGGCGTGGCGCTGGTCACGAGCCGGTCGCCGCCAACAGCCGTCGTTCCGCGCTTGAGCTGAGCGACGGTCTGATCGTTCCCGTTGAGGTCCACGGTCGCATCGAGCGCCGACTCGGTACCCATCGACAGAATTGAGGTGGGCGGAAAGGCGTTCGGAACAACGGTGCGGACTGTCGTTCCTCCTATTTCAAGGGTTCCCCACGTGTTGCCCGTGGCTCCGAACGCGATGACGCCTTGTCCGTAGGCGTATACCTTTCCGGACCCGACCCGAAGCGGCTCTGTGGCGACAGAGATGCAGGCTCCCGTTTCCGGTGAGAGATAGATGTTGGGTGCCGTGATGCCGCCTGTCAGGGCGAGGCTGCTGCCGCACAGCGCGCTGATGCGCGAGAGCGAGCCCATCGTGACGGCACCGCTCCAGGTGTTGGTTCCACCGGTGCAGCGGAGCGCGCCTGCGTAGCCCACCGCGGCATCGCCGTTGAGGGTCAGATTTTCCGGTACGGCCACGTTGCCGCTGACTTCCATCCAGGCGCCGTTCTGGACGGTCGTGTTGCCGTTGGTGTTGCCCAAGGCGTTGTCATGTGTGACGCGTAATACGCCGCCGCTGGTGACCAGCGTCGCGCCTCCGTAGCGGTTGTTTCCGGCAAGGACGAGCGGCCCGTCGCCTGACTTCGTGATGCCGAAGTTCGAGCCAGCATCCGCGACCACGCCCGAAACGACGAGGGTGGCGATGCCCGCTCCGTTGTTGGTGACGCCCCAGGTCTGGTTGGTGGCTAGCGTGACGTCCGACGCGACCGTGTAGGTGTACGACGTGACCGTGTCCGGGGCGGCGGCCCGTATGCCGCCCGCCCCGAGCGTTAGCATGCAGTTGCCGTCGCCGAGCGTGAAATCGCCGGCGCTGTGGAGGCTGAGACCGCTGAGGCTCGCGTTTATGTTGACCGTCGCCAGACTTCCGGCTGAAGCGAAATTGAGATAGGCCGTTCCGTCAAAGTGCGGAAGCACATCCAAATCCCAGTTGACAGGCGTGGTAAACAGCGCGTTGGCTCCGCCCGCATCCCACACTGTTCCCCAGGCGTGGAAAGCATCCGGCGTGACGAGGGTGGCGATCGACGACCAGGACGAACCGCCCGCCGCGTTGACGGCGCGGATCCGGTAAGAATACGTGACGCCGGCCTGCGTGGCGGTGTCCGTGTAGTTGGTCGTGTTGGACGCCAGCGTTTGCAGCAGGGAAAAGTCGCCGCCGTTTTCGCTTCGCTCCAGTTCGAAGCCGGTTTCGTTGAATGCGTTGTCGCGCCAGCTCAGTTCCACGCTGAAGACACTGCCCGTGGCCGCGGTGAAGAACGACGCGCGGTTGGGCAGGGGATTCGTATAGGAAATCTCGAGGGTGGGCGGCGCATAGGCGGAGTGTTCGCGCGAGGCCCAGTCCATGCTGGTGCCATCGTACTGGTAGAGAGCGAGCGTGACGAGATTGTTCGCCCCCCGATTGTTGAAAAGAGTCGCCGCGTTCAAGCTCATCGTGACGGCTTCGCCCGCGGTCGGGAGTTGCTCTTCATAGAGATAGCCGAGTGATTGGTATGTCCCCGTGAAGCCGTAAGAGGAGACATTGTTCTGGGGGGCGTTTGACCAGGTGATGGAATTCTCATTCCATCCGTCGGAGGTCTCTGCCAGAAGCGCGGCGCTGATGTAGTAATAACCATACGACTCAAAGAGTCGTGCGTCGGAGAAGGCCAGTTTGAGTTGTGCGGCCAACGGCGTTCCGATGCCTGCAAGATTAAACCGCAAATAGGTTTTTGCCGAATTCGTGAGGATGCTCCACGAGGTTTCGCCGCTGTAATAGAATCCCGCGACCGTCACAACGGAGCCGGTTCCCAACGGCGTATCGGCGAGGTCGAGCTGCAAGGTGGCATCCGCGCCGCCGGCGTCGTCTGTCGTGAGGGTGGTCGTCGCATAAGGAAGCGGGGTCGTGACGAAAACGGCGGCGCAGGGCGCGCTCACGCCGCTGGTGTTATAGGCGGAGACCCGATACGCGTAAGCCGTGTCAGAAGTCACGTTGATATCGGTGTAGGTCTGCGTCGTCCCGGCGACAGAGGCCACATCGGCGATTTGGGCGAAATCGTTGGTTTCGCCGCGGCGCTCGATGCGGTAGCCGGATGCGCCCGCGACGCTGTTCCAGGTAAGCGTGATGGCCGTGGGCGTGGTAGCGACCGCCGCCAGTCCGCTCGGCGTGGCGGGCAAAGGCAAATCCTCAAAGGTGATATTTTGGGCGAAAGCAAGGTGGTAATTCCCGAGCGAAGTGATGTTCCAGTCCGTGGAATAGTGGAAGATGCCCCACATGGCGGTCGACGGCATGCCCGAAATCGTGGCGGTGCCCAGCACCGTCCATGCCGTACCGTTTGCGGAAGCCTCGGCGGTGAAGACGGTGCCGGAGCGGGTCAGGCGCAGCCAGCAGGGCTGGATCAACGTGTTGCTCGCCGAAGGCAGTGTCGACGCGCCGCCGCCCGCCGAAGTGCGGTAGGCCAGCTTGGCGCCGAAGGAGCTGTTGACGCTGGCGACGGACGCCGCCATGACTGCGGTGTTGGCGGTCGAGGCTCGGATCATCAGGGCGATGCGCGCATTGGCGTCGGACGGCAGGCCTGCGGGCACATGGGCGGTGAGGATGCCGTCGCCGGTGCGGTTCTGGTAGATGAAGCGCCCCCTCTCGCCGCTCGTATCCGTGGCAAAGCCTGTGGCCCCGATCGTCACGGAGCCCAGCACGCCGTCGATCAGCACGGCAGAGGAGTAATCGGTGATGCTGCCGCCGAGGGTTGTCTGGCTCCACGGCGCCGCGAGCGAAGCGGTCGGGTCTTCGATGAGGACCGCGCACTTGTTGTTGACCGTGAGACCCGTGTTGCTGGAGTTGCCGCTCAGCGTGATTTTGAACTGGCGCGCGGCTTGAGGCGTTGCGGTGTTGATGATCGGCACAGTGATCTGTTTGGCGCCGGTCTCGCCGTCGGCCCAGGTCAGCGTGCCGCTGGTCGCGGTATAGTGCGTTCCCGCGAAGGCGGAGGAGTCGCTCGTGGCGTAGTTTACCGTGGCGGCGCCCGTCATTCCGCCGAAACGGTTGACCGTGACCGTCACGTTGCCCACGCTCTTGTTGACCTTTTTCCGTGTCTCCGTCAGGTCGAAGTGTCCGGCGATTGCTTCAAAAGAGGCCTCGGGCGAGGACGCCGAATCGCCCGCGGCGTTGGTGGCGAGAATGCGGTAATAGTAGACTCCTCCGTGGGAGAAGGGGCCCGCATCGGTGAATGTCGTCACGTTCGCCGCGACCAACCCGACCGGGGTGAAGGTTCCGGTCGGGTTGGTCTTGCGCTCGACGCGGAAACCGGTTTCATCGCCGGCATTGTCGGTCCATGCAAGCTGCGCGTTCACACTGCTGGTCTGCGTGACGGACAGAGATGTCGGATTGCGCGGCACCGAGGCGGTGGCCGCGCTGGCCGTCTGCGTGACCGGAGCCCCCACGCTGAGATTGAAATATGATCCGCCGGGCGATGTTTCGAGTTTCAGCGTGCGGACGAGGTACGCGTAACTTTGCCCCGCGATGACGTCGGTGTCGGTGTATGACGTGCCGGCGAGCGGCTCTTCGGTCAAGCGTGCGAAAGGGCCTGCGGCGGTTGCGGCGCGGTAGATGTAATACCCCTGCAGATTGGTTTCTGCGGAGGCGTCCCACGCGAGCTCGATCCAGGTGTTGGCGCTGGAGGCCGACAGGTTGCGAGGGGGCTCGACTGCGTGCAGCCGCAGGGCCGGATCGCCCATCAGGCCACAGTGCACACCCGCGTAGGAGTTGGGCTGATAGGTCGTGCCCCAGAAGTTGCCGTTGTGCGAGATCATCGTGGAGAATCCCACGGTTTCGCCCATGCCCATGTGGTGCATGAAGCGGTTGGGACGTCCGCCCCAGAAGCAGGTGAGGCCCAGCGAATCGCCGGTGGCGTTGCCCGCGAGCGGTGCGCGCAGGAAGTCGTTGCCGGCATCCCAGTCGCCGAAGTAACTGCCGAAAAGGCTGGTGAAGACCGCCCGGCTGGGGTTGAGACCGAAGTGGACGGTGTTTCCCACCGAACCGGCGCTTTCGTAAGACCCTCCGCCGTTGGCATAACCGACCAGATAGTCCTTCCCTCCGGCATACGATGGGGAGAACCACTGGTCGCTCGGAGGTTCGTCGACCGTCAGCCCGACAGTCGAGAATATCCAACTCCAGCCTGCGATGGAGAAGGCCTCACTGCCGAACTGGCCGAAGCCGTCTCGCAAAACGCTGCGGCGCGGGATGGCGGCGTAGGCGCCTTGTTTGTGTCGGAAGTCGTGTGCTTTGCGCAGGTAACGGCGCAAGAGCATCGTTTCCGTGGTCGCGGAAGAGGGGGCCCGCGTCATGCTGTGCAGGTCGACGCGTCCGACCATGAGTTCCTCTTGGCTGGGGAGATAACTCTGGTCGAACTTGCCGTCGCCGGGAACGTTGTCGTTGTTGGATCTGGATGCGGCCGTGTTGCTCACAGAGGTGTCGGTCCAGATGCCATCCATGTCCCCATAGTAACCGTCCGCGGGCCACGCTCCGATGTGGTCGCCATGTCCGTCAGGAGCGATGTTGCCGGAATACGGCACGGGCACGTGGCCTAGCAGGTAAACCATTTTGACGTTGGCGGGGTCGTTGCTGTAGGCGGCCTTGATCTGGGCCTTGACGTTGGCGGCGGTGTCGGTGCGCAGGGCGGTCAGCGTCTGCACGGTCCAGCCGTCGCCGGTGAGATCGCTCCGGAGCTGCGCGATTTCCGGTGCGAGCGGCGAGGCCATCGTATGGTCGACGACGAGCAGCAGGGTGCCGCGGGCTTCTTGCGCCGGCACCTCGACGCCGGCACTCAGGTAGCCGACGGCGGGAGAGGGGGCGATTCCTGAGAAGGTCCGCTGCATCCAATACTCGTATTCGACGCCGGGCAGCGCAGAGGTGTCGGCAAAACTGGTGTCGTTCGTCGCTAAGGTGGCTTGCGCTTCCCACACGGCGCCGGTGGTGTTCTTCAGCCTCCGGTATACTTTTTGTGCCGCGATCTTGCTTTGCTGACGCTGGGACCAGGAGAGCGTGATGCATGGCGCGTTGGTGGAAACCGAAGCTCTCAGGTCGACTGCGAAGTCGCGCGGGGTCTGCGCATGGAGGAACATCGCAAATGCGGAGGCCAGCAATATGCATCTGCCGCGTCGCCCTGAGGCTCGAGGGTGTGGCATCATAAAAAATTTCCTGTCTGCGTTTCCCGACACACTCACGGGCGATCTAACCCGAAAGTTTAACTCACACTTTATAATACGTGTGATACGGTAGAGTATTTATCCTGGGTTGTCAATGGCGGGACGGATCGGAGGGCCGGCGCCTCGGCCGTTGTTTTGCGCATTGGGCATGTTACTGCGTGACGATGGGAAGCCATTTTGGCATAATGATTTTTTGAAAATTTTGAGGATAAGAGGTTTGTATGGAACAGAAAGCCACGCGCAAGCGTTGCCGCGACCGCCGGGTGGAAATGAGTGTCGAAGGGTTGAAAGCCGATTTCGCTTGGCATATCCGCTATACTCAGGCGAGGACTATGGAACAGTCCACGCCCTTGGACCTTTTTAATGCGTTTGCATACTGTGTGCGCGACCGTTTGATCGAGCGCTGGCTCCAGACCCGGGCGGCGTATCATGTCAAAAACGTGAAGGTCGTTTATTATTTGTCGCTCGAATTCCTGATCGGACGGCTTCTCGGGAACAACGTCATCAATCTGAAGATGGATGAAATCTGCCGGGAAGCGTTGCAGGAGGAAGGGATCGACTGGAACTCGCTGCGTGACTGCGAAGTGGATGCCGGACTGGGCAACGGCGGTCTGGGCCGGTTGGCCGCCTGTTTTCTGGACTCGATGACCACGTTGAACTTGGCGGCGATGGGCTACGGCTTGCGGTACGACTACGGCATTTTCAAGCAGCGCATCGTGGACGGCCAGCAGGTCGAGGAGCCGGATCACTGGCTGAAGAACGGAACCCCTTGGGAAGTCGCCCGGCCGGAGCAAACGCAGGTGGTGCATTTCGGCGGGCGCGTGGAATGCATCACCAACGGGCGTGTCGAGTGGCGGTGGGTGGATGCCGAGAAGGTGCTGGGCGTGCCGTATGACCTGCCGGTCGTGGGGTATGGGCAAGCCGTGAATATCTTGCGCCTGTGGTCTGCCAAGGCCGATGACGAGTTCCATCTCGACGATTTCAATAAGGGCTCGTATGTCGATGCGGTCGAAAACAAGGTGCTCGCCGAGAACCTCACGAAGGTGCTTTACCCGAATGACAATGTGCTGGCGGGCAAGGAGCTGCGTCTGAGGCAGCAATACTTCTTCATTTCCTGCACGCTGCAAGACATCCTGCGCCGGTTCCGGTTCCGTAGCAACGACTGGACGCAGCTGCCCGAAAAGGTCTTCATCCAGCTCAATGAGACACATCCGGCGCTGATCATCCCCGAGCTGATGCGGCTGCTGGTGGACCGTGAAGGAATCGATTGGAACACGGCCTGGTCGATCACGCGGGCCTGTACCGGCTACACGAACCACACGATCCTGCCGGAGGCGTTAGAAAAATGGAGCGTGTCGCTCATGGAGAGGCTCTTGCCGCGCCACATGCAGATCATTTACGAGATCAACGGCCGGTTCCTGAAACAGGTCGCGGCGATGTGGCCGGGCGATGTGGGCCGGCTCGCCCGCATGAGCATCATCGATGAGCACGGCGACCGTTCCGTGCGCATGGCCAACCTCGCGATTATCGGATCGAGTTCGGTGAACGGCGTGTCGCAACTGCATACGGAAATCCTGAAGGCGTCGCTGTTCAAGGACTTCTACGAGTTCTATCCGACCCATTTTTCCAACAAGACGAACGGAATCACCCAGCGGCGCTGGCTGCTCAAGGCGAACAAGGAACTGGCCGGGCTGATTACCGAGGCGATCGGCCCCGGCTGGATCACCGAGCTGGACGAACTGCGTGGCCTCGAGAAGTATGCGGCCGACAAGTCGTTCCTCGACAAGTTCCGCAAAGTCAAACAGGCGAACAAAGAGCGGCTGGCCGCACATATCCGGTCTTCCGTGGGGATTGCGGTTTCGCCGGATGCGATTTTCGATGTGCAGGTCAAACGCCTGCACGAATACAAGCGGCAGCTGCTGCTGGCGCTCTACATCATCGTGCTCTATAACCGGCTGGTGGCCAATCCGTCGTATGACCCGTATCCGCGGACCTTCATCTTCGCGGCCAAGGCCGCGCCGGGCTATGCGATGGCGAAACTCATCATCCGGCTGATCCATGGGATCGCCGACGTGGTGAATTTCAATCCGAACGTGAAGGACAAACTGAGCGTGGTCTTCCTCCCCGATTACCGCGTGTCGCTGGCGGAAAAGATCATTCCGGCCGCGAATGTCAGCGAACAGATCTCTCTGGCGGGCACGGAGGCGTCCGGCACCGGCAACATGAAGCTGATGCTCAACGGCGCGCTGACGCTGGGAACGCTGGACGGCGCCAACGTGGAGATCCACGAGGCGGTCGGCGATGACAACATGTTCCTGTTCGGGCTGCGCGCTGAGCAGGTGAGGGACCTGCGTCCCGTCTATTCGTCGCGCGCGATTTATCACGCCGATCCCGAAATCCGTCGCGCGATCGACATGATCCGCCGCAACGTCTTCGGCCTGTTGACGCCGGGGCTGTTCGACCCGATCGTCCGTTCGCTGCTCGACTACAACGACCACTATATGCTGCTGGCTGATCTTCGCGATTACATCGAGACGCAGGACAAGGTGGAGGCGCTTTACAGGGAGCCGTATAAGTGGGACCGCAAAGCGCTGATCAACGTGGCGCGCTCCGGGCGGTTCTCGTCGGACCGCACCATCCGTGAATACGCGCGCGATATCTGGCATGTCGAGCCGGTCGTGTTGGCGCAAGATCAGGAGTGAGGAGGGCGTCATGGGGCGTGTGGCGTTGGTCACGGGGGGCGCGCGCGGCATCGGGCTCGGCGTGGCCGGCGCGTTGGCGCGCGAGGGCTTCGCTTTAGCGGTGTGCGGCACGCGTCCGTGCGCCGAGGCCGAGCCGGCGCTGGCGGCGCTGCGGACGTCGGGCGCCGAGTCGTTTTATTTTTGCGCGGACGTGTCGAGTGCGGCGGACCGTGAGGCGCTGTTGGCGCAGATCCGGTCCCGTTTCGGCGCCCTGCATGTGCTGGTCAACAACGCCGGCGTCGCGCCGCTCGAACGGACGGACCTGCTGTCGGCCTCGGAGGAGAGCTTCGAGCGTGTCTTGCGCATCAATTTGCAGGGGCCGTATTTTCTGACGCAGGCCGCCGCGCGCTGGATGCTTGAGCAGCGTGCGGCGGATGCGGCGTTTGCCGGCTGCATCATCAATATCGGCTCGGTCTCGGCCGAGCTGGCCTCCGTCAACCGCGGCGAGTATTGCGTCTCCAAGGCGGGCGTGACCATGATGACGCGCCTTTTTGCGAGCCGGCTGGGCGAATACGGCATTCCTGTTTATGAGGTGCGGCCCGGAATCATCCACAGCGACATGACAGAGCTCGTCAAAGCCAAATACGATGCCAAAATCGCCGGCTCGGACCTGCTGATCCAGAAGCGCTGGGGAGAGCCGGACGATGTGGGGCGCGCCGTGGCGATGCTGGCCCGCGGCGATCTGCCCTATTCGACGGGGCAGGTCCTTTGCGTGGATGGCGGACTTTCTGTGCAACGGTTGTAGGGGCCCTTCGGCCCCTCAGAACGTGGCTGCCGGCGTGGCGGCACTCGCTCCTTACGGCGGAGTTGGCGATGAAATCTGGCATTCAGATTACGCGTGTCCATACGCTGGTCATCGGATCCGGCGCGGCCGGCCTTAACGCGGCCGTGCAGCTGCATCGTCGCGGGATCGGTGTGCTGGTCGTCACGGAGGGCCTCGGCAAAGGCACCTCCATCAATACCGGAAGCGATAAGCAGACTTACTATAAGCTCGGGCTGTGCGGGGCGGCGACGGACTCGGTGGCCGGCATGGCGGCGGCGCTGGCCGCCTCGGGGGGCATGCACGGCGACCTGGCGCAGGTCGAAGCCGCGGGATCGGCTCGCGCCTTCTTCAATCTTGTTTCGCTGGGCGTGCCGTTCCCGCAGGACGCGTACGGCCAGTTTCCGGGTTATAAGACCGACCACGACCCCGCGCGGCGCGCGACGTCGACGGGCCCCTATACCTCGCGCGACATGTGTCTTGCGCTGATCAGAGAGGTGAAGCGTCTGAAAATCCCGGTGCGCGAAAAACTTTCGGTCACCGACCTGCTGGTCTTCGGCAAAGGTGCCGGGCGACGCGTGTGCGGCGCGCTGGCACTGGATGCGGCGGGTGCGTGGCATGCGTTCCGTGCGGAAAACACGGTGTTCGCGACGGGCGGTTTCGGCGGTCTCTACTCCGCCAGCGTCTATCCCGAAGTCCAGCTCGGTGCGATCGGCGTGGCATTGCGTGCGGGTGCTTGTGCGCAAAGCTTGCCGGAATCACAGTTCGGCCTCGCATCCCTCCATCCCCGCTGGAACGTGTCGGGCAGCTATATGCAGGTCGTGCCGCGTCTTGTCTCGACGGCGGCGGACGGCGTGTCCGACGTGCGCGAGTTCGCGACGGGGATGTTCGCTTCGCCGGCTGCGGCGCACGGCGCGCTGTTCCTCAAAGGTTATCAATGGCCTTTCGACGCGCGAAAGGCAGAAGCGGGGTCGTCGCGCATCGACCGTCTGGTTTACGAGGAGCGCGAAGTCAAGGGACGTCGCGTGTTCCTTGATTTCCGCAAGAATCCGGACGGGTTCGATTTTGCGCGGTTACCCGAAGAGGCCCGCAACTATCTGAAGCGGTCTGGCGCGCGCCAGCGCAAGCCCGTGGCGCGGCTCATGAAAATGAATCCCGGCGCGTATGCCTTGTATCGCGACCGCGGCGTTGATCTGTCGAAAGAGCCGCTGGAAATCGCGGTTTGCGCCCAGCACAACAACGGCGGGCTTGCCGCCAACCTGTGGTGGGAATCGCTCAACCTTCGGCACCTCTTTCCGGTCGGCGAAGTGAACGGGACGCATGGCGTGGGGCGCCCCGGCGGGGCCGCGCTGAACTCCGGGCAGGTTGGGGGAATACGTGCCGCAGAATACATTGCGGCGGTTTACGCGGGCGAAAGCCTGGACGATACGGCGTTCACGGAGGCGATGGACAGCGCGATCCAGGAGAATCAGCGGTTTTTGGCGTGCTGCGCGCAGTCGCGGTGGACTTGGCGCGAGTGCCGCGACGAGTTCCAGCGCCGCATGAATCGGTGCGGGGCGCATCTGCGGTCTGACGTCGCTTTGTCGCAGGCGGTGGCCGAAGCCCATGCGCAGAACGCGCGGCTCGACGGGGAAGGGTGCCGCGTCACGCGCGCTTTTGATCGGCTACGCGCGTTTGAAAACCGGCAGCTCTGTTTCGCGCATAAGGTCTATCTGGCGGCGCAGGCCTTTTGCGTGCGGTCCGGCGCGGGAAGCCGAGGCTCGGCGCTGGTGAGCGACGGGGCGGGGCGTAT
Organism: uncultured Lentisphaeraceae bacterium; assembly: GCA_964579865.1. Taxonomy (GTDB): domain Bacteria; phylum Verrucomicrobiota; class Kiritimatiellia; order RFP12; family UBA1067; genus DAOPZC01. Next base: position 32,369 of record CAZOIS010000023.1, read on the forward strand.
GGTGCCGGAAGATCCGGCTTTCCGCGCGAAGGTCCAGGAAACGCTCGTGCGCTCCGACGGCAGCCTTCGCCACCGCTGGGTGCCGTGCCGTCCATTGCCGCAGGACGATCCCTGGTTTGAGACGGCGTGGGCCGCGTTCGCGCGCGGCGACATTTTCCGCCGTCGCTGAACGCATCGCGTGCAGCGGCGGCAATGCGTCAGCGGCCAGGGATAAACGCTCCCGCAGGCGACGCTGTTTTCTGACGTTGCTGCGTTTTCAACTCCTGCATCCAAACGCCTCCTTTGGAGCGATTCAGATATTATAAACTGAATCACACCCCTCAAGGAACCCCGGCGTTGACAACCGCGTTGCCAATTCATACACTATCGCACTGTAGGTTGGTTTTAAATCGTTTTTTTTTACTCTTTGGGGGAGAATATCATGGTGATGCCAATGCAGGTTTCGCGGCGTGCGTTTCTGGCGGGGGCGGGGGCGTTGGCGGCAGCGCCGGCTGTCAGTTTTGGGCAGGCGCAGCGCGTCTTCAAATTCGCGGTGGTCGGCTGCGGCGGCCGCGGTTCCGGAGCCGTCCAAAACATTCAGGCCGCGGCGGAGCGGCTCGGCCATAAGGCGGTGCTGGTGGCGGCGGCCGACTTCTTCCAGGAAAAGGCCGCCGCGGTCTGCAAGGCCAACGGCTGCGACGAGAAGTTCGCGTTCGGCGGCGCCGGCGGGTACAAGAAGGTCCTTGAGTCGGACGCCGAGATCGTGCTGCTGGCGACGCCGCCGATCTTCCGTCCGCTGCACCTCGAGGCGTGCGTCAAGGCGGGCAAGCACATCTTCGCCGAGAAGCCGATCGCCACGGATGCGGCGGGCCTGCGCCATTTCCTCAAAGGCGTCGCGGAGGCCAAGGCCAAGAACCTCTCGATCCTGTCGGGCACGCTGCACCGCCACTCCAACCGCTACCTCCGGCAGATCGGGCCCGTGCAGAACGGCGCGATCGGGCGGATCCTTGCGGGCCAGGTCTACCGCTGCCACGGCGGCATCTGGGTCCGGCCGCGCCGCGAGAAGGAGTCGAACGCCGCCTATCTCTGCAACAACTGGTACCACTTCTGGGAGATGTCCGGCGACCAGATCACGGAGCAGGCGATCCACGAGATCGACCTCGCGAACTGGTTCATCGGGCGCTTCCCTAAGACCGCGATGGCCATCGGCGCGCGCCACCGCCGCCCGGCCGGGATCGGCGACATCTACGACTGCATGGCGATCGACTACGACTACGGCGACTCCGTGCACGTGCAGGCGATCGGGCGCCATATCTCCGGCTGCTCGGACCGTCTCGGCACGATTTTGGTCGGCTCGGAGGGCGAGGTGGCCTGCGGCGGCAAGATCACGCGGTTCGACGGTAAAGAGGTGGCGTACGACGAGGCTCGGATCAAGGACCGCCACGAAAACGGATTGATCATGGAGCACTGCGATTTCCTCGGCGGCCTGCTCGACGGCAAGCTGATCAACGAGGGCGAGCAGGTGGCGATGTCGACCGCCACGACGATCATGGGCACCTTCTCCGCCTACACGGGCCGCACGGTGCGCCTGTCGGACCTGCTGACCAACGCGGAGTCGGAGTTCTACAACATGAACGCCAAGTTCACGGCGGCGGATTTTGAGCGTACGGACGACATCCCGATGCCGGCCGAAGGCGTTGCGTCGGTGCCGGGCAAGGCGTGAGGAACAGGGCTGAGAAGCAGACTGAGGAACCGAAAGGAATGCAAATGAACAGACGTGATTTTCTGAAGGCCGCCGCGGCGGCGGGGATCGTGTCGGGGTTGCCGTCGGCATCGCGGGCGGCGGACGTCGCCTTCAAAACGAAGCTGCAGAAGGCGCTGCTCGCGGGGGTGGCGGACGACGCGACGTGCGAGCGGATCGCCAAGGCCGGCTTCCCCGGCGTGGAGCTGACGAAGAAGGACGTTACAGTGGAACAGGCCGCGCAGGGACGGCTTGTCGCGGAGAAGCACGGGCTCAAAATCCACTCGTTCATGGGCGGCTGGGCCGACTTCAACAACGCCGATCCGGCGGCGCGGCGCAAGTCGATCGACGACGTGAAGCGCCTGATTCAGGTGACGGCCGCCTATGGTGCCGACGCCATTCTGCTCGTGCCGTGCCGCGTAGGCGGAACGATCCCGAAGCCGTCGCAGTTTAAGATCGACTTCGATCCCAAAACGCTGCTGGTCAAATCGGTCGTCGAGGGCGACAACGCGCCGTTTGCGGCGTATATGGAAGCCCAGAATAAGGCGACCGAGCTCTCGCGGTCGGCGGTGGAGGAGTTGATCCCCGTGGCGGCCCAAGCGCACGTGACAATTGCGCTCGAGAACGTGTGGAGCAATCTCTGGGTTTTGCCGGACTTCGCGGCGGCGTTCGTGCAGTCGTTCAACGACAAGCAGGTGAGGGCGTACCTCGACCTCGGCAACAACGTCCGCTACGCGCAGACCGAACAGTGGCTGCGGGCGCTCAACAAGAACATCGTCAAGCTCCACATCAAGGATTTCAAGATCGACCGTGAGAAGAAAAATGACGGCGATTTTGTACCGATCGGCCATGGCAGCGTCGACTGGAAGTCGGTGCGCCGGGTGATCGAAGAGATCGGTTACAGCGGCTGGGTCTCGATTGAGAGCGGCGGGTTCACCGACGCCGAGCACAGCGCGCTGATGGATCGTTTCTTTGCGGGGCAGGGTACCTAAGGTGCGCGCGTTCTCTGAACACGCGGCCGCGATGGAGGTACCGTGCGGGGGACCGCTGGATGGAAGTGAGAAGATGAGCGAAAGGATGAAGCATATGATCGTTTCAAGACGGACTTTTCTGGCGGGTGCTGGTGCGTTGGCAGCGGCGCCTTCGATCTCTTTTGGACAGGCGCAGCGCGTCTTTAAGGTCGCGCTGGTCGGGTGCGGCGGGCGCGGTTCTGGCGCCGTGAGGGACATCACCGCGGCCGCCACCCGGCTGGGGCATAAGGTGCAGCTGGTCGGCGCGGCGGACTTCTTCAAGGAGAAAGCCGCGGCGGTTTGTAAGGCCAACGGGTGCGATGAGAAGTTCGCTTTCAGCGGCGCGGACGGCTATCGAAAAATCATGGAGACGGACGCCGAGATCGTCTTGCTGGCTTCGCCTCCGATTTTCCGCGCGCGTCACGCCGAGGCCTGTGTTAAGGCGGGCAAACACATTTTCGCAGAAAAACCGGTCGCGACCGATCCCGCGGGACTGCGTCATTTCCTGCAGGTGGTCGAAGCCGCAAAGGCCGCGAAGCTCTCGATCCTCTCCGGCACGTGCCACCGCCACAACAACCGTGCCTTGCGCATGCTCGGCCCCGTCCGCAACGGGATCATCGGCGAAATCCGCGGTGGCGTGGTGTACCGTTGCCACGGCGCCATGAGCCCCGCGAATTATCTGCGCCGCCGCCGTCCCGAGGACACCAACGCGTCGTATCTGGCTAACAACTGGTACCACTTCCGGGAGATGTCTTCCGACCATTTGACCGAGCAGGCGGTCCACGAGATCGATCTGGCGAACTGGTTCATCGGCCGTCTGCCGAAGCAGGCGATGGGCATCGGTGCGCGCCACCAGCGCTCCACGGGCAACACCTATGACTGCTTCGGGATCGATTACGATTACGACAACGGCCTGCACATCCATGCCGTGGCGCGGCAGATTAACGGCTGTTTCGACCGTTGCTGCGCGATGCTGAGCGGCACGACCGGCCAGATCGATGTGCTGGGAAGCAAAATCCTGCGCCCCGATGGCAACAGCGAGCCGTTCCCGTTTGACGAGAAGGCCGTTGCCGGCCGCGATGACAACATGTACACGATGGAACACGCCGACTTCCTCGCGGGCCTGATGAGCGGAAACTTCCTGCAGGAGGGCGAGCAGGTGGCCATGGCGACGGCTAGCGGCCTGCTCGGCACATTGGCCGCGTACACCGGACAGATGGTTCGCATGTCCGATCTGGTGGAGAACAAGGAGTCGCCGTTCTATAACATGAACTACCCCGTCCGCGCCGAAGACTTCGAAAAGGGCGATGTTCCCATGATGGATGAGTTCAAGGGCGCGGTCCCCGGAAAGCCGGAAAAGACCGCGTAAGGCTTACTGGCGCGGCCTCGGTCCGCGTGCGTCCGGGCGGTGCGGGCCACTCCCGCCCCGTGCCGGACTGCCGGCCTTAGGAGCATGCTGCGGCTTCTGGACAAGCGGTTTTTTGAGGGAGCTGACTTCCTCGTCCGAAAGCTCGCGCCATTCGCCGGGCTGCATGTTGCGGATCTTCAGCGGGCCGATGCGTACGCGGGTCAGGCTGAGCACCACGAAGTGGGCCAACGAGCACATCTTGCGGATCTGCCGATTGCGCCCCTCGGACAGCGTGAAGGCGATCTTGTGTGTGCTGTCGCGGCCGACTTTCAGCACCTCAACCTCGACCGGCTGGATCACGTAGCCGTCGATTTCGAGCCGCGAACGCAGCGTCGCGATCTTGCTTTCCTCCATGTGCCCGGCCACGCGCGCGATATACGTCTTGGTGTGGCCGTAGCGCGGGTGGGTCATGCAGTGTGTGAGTTCGCCGTCATTGGACATCAGGAGCAACCCCTCGCTCTCTTTGTCGAGTCGTCCGACCGGCACAAGCCGTTCGGTGAAATGCTGGCGCATGAGGTCGCAAACGGTTTCGCCGCGCGAGTTGTCCGCGGAGCAAATGAGTCCGCGGGGCTTGTAGAGCAGGATGGTGCGGTGGCGCTCGGTCTCTTTGGGGAGCAGTTCGCCGCGCACGCTGATGTCGTCCCTGCCGGAGCGCACGCGGAATCCGGGCTCATACACGGGCTGGCCGTTGACGGAGACCTCGCCAGCCGCGATCATGTCCGCGGCGTGGCGGCGTGAGGCCACGCCGCGGTGCGAGAGCACGTTCTGCAAGCGTTCTCCCTCCGCGTGGTCGGTCTTCTTTTGCGGTGCGGGCTGTGATGTGGTATGGTTGTTTTCCATTTATGGGACTTTCTGAACGCGAGTATATGAAACCCGATTATGCGCCTGACGGCGACACGCCGCGCTGGTGGCATCGGCTGCTGTTCTGGTTTTGGACGCTCCGGCACAACCGGCGTTGAAGCGGTCGTCGCGCTGGGGCCGCGTCGTCCGTCACGCCCGTCATTACGGCGTTGCGCCCCGGTAGGTGTCGAGCGCCTGTCGGAAGGCTTCCGTTCCGGCGTATCCGCAGCTCTTGAATTCCGGGCAGAAGCCCCGGTAGACGCATTCTGGCACGCAGACGCTGTGGAGTTCCGGCTCGCATTTCTTGACCTCATCGAGCACGAGGCGCCAGGCGGCGGTGGTCTCCGGCGAGGCCTGGCGGCAGAGGCGTTTCCGCGAGATGAAAATGAGCGCCTGCGCATTTGCGAAACACTCGTGATGGACCGGGGCGGACTGGGGCGTCTCGTCCCGGTTCACCCCGGTGCGGTCGGTGCGCTGGGTGCTGACGAAATGTTCGATGCCGATCTTGTGGCGCACGAAATGGACGCTGACCCAATACTTGAGGTTGACCCATTTCCACTTGAACGTCATCTGGCGGATCGGAGAGTGTTCCGAGAGCAGAATGCGACGTTTCCACGCGCTGCTGGGTTCTTTTTCTCCCTCTTCCATGCGGATGGTGGTGCGGGCCGCGTCGGCCACGTCACGCCATGAAAAGCGGGACTTGAAATACTTGAGTGAAACCGGTTCGTCCATATGTCGTATAGTTTCCATATTTCCCCCCGCGATTGCAATCCGATTCCGACGCGAGAGGATGTGAAACCGCGCATCTCCGCGAAAACGAATTCCGTGCGGAGCGCTTTTCGTGTACGATATGTCCAGTATGGATAAAGGAGGACGAAATGCGAACGGGAATTTGCTGCGGGGCGGGGGTGCTGGCTGTTTGGTGCGCGGTCGCGGATACGGAAGAAAACCGTGTGCGGAATCCGGGGTTCGAGGAAACCGACGCGAACGGCGCGACAGCGGCGTGGAATGAGCACAAGCCGGTATACCGTTTTGCCGACGGCGCGGGGCGTAACGGGTCCCGCGGGCTGGTTTTCGAGAACAGCGATCCGAAGTTCTATTCCTTTCCGTCCCAGAAATTGGCGCTCGAACCGGGGTGTTGCTACGTCTACGAGGTGTGGGTGAAGACGGAGCGCCTGCAGGGGGACGAGTCGGGCGCAACGGTCTGCATGGAGTGGTCCGACGGCAGCAAGTATCTGGGAGGCGCGTATGCCGAAGGCGTCCGTGGCACGAGCGACGGTTGGCAGCGGGTGCACGGTTTCACCCGCGCGATCCCCACCAACGCCACGCGTGTCAGCGTGGCACCCTACGTGCGGCGCGGAATGACCGGCAAGGCGTGGTTCGACGATCTGAAGGTGAGGCGCCACTACCCGCCGCTGGTGGGCGCGGTGAGTGCGTCGTGTTACCGGAGTGTGTCGGATGGCGGCCCGGTGACCTTTACCGCGGGACTGACACTCGGCGAGGCCGGCGTGCGGCCGGAAGAGGTGGAAGGCCTTTTCGTCTTCTCGGCGGCGGACGGACGGCAGGTGCGTCGCGCGAAACCGGACACCGTGACGTCGGATCGCGCGGTGCTGACGGCCGATGCCTCGTCTCTGCCTGTGGGCGAGTACACGGTGCGTTTTACGCTCGCGACTCGCGACGGCGTTCAGAAGGGGGGCGCCGAGACCCGGTTCAGCCGGGTCGATAAGCTGCCCGCGCGCCGCGCATACATCGACGGACACCGCCGTCTGATTCTCGACGGCAAACCGTTCTTCCCGCTGGGCATGTATTGGAGCGGCGTGAAGGAGCCCGAGCTGGAGATTTACGCCAAGGGGCCTTTCAACTGCCTCATGCCGTACGGCAGCCCGACGACCAACCAGATGGACGCGTGCCACGCGCGCGGACTCAAGGTGATCTATTCGATCAAAGACTTTTATTCCGGCACGCGCTGGGCACCGACGGGCATGAAGAGCGAGGCCGACGAGACGGCGGAAATCAAGCGGAGGATGGCGCTGCACCGCACCCATCCCGCTTTGATCGCCTGGTACATCAACGACGAACTGCCGCCCGAGATGGTCGGACGGCTCGCGGCGCGGCAGCGGCTCATGGAGGAGCTTGATCCGGATCATCCCACTTGGGTGGTGCTCTATCAGTACGACCAGATCGACGCCTACATGCAGACGTTTGACGTGATCGGCACGGATCCGTATCCGCTTCCGGACAAGCCGGTCGGCACGGCGCTCGCGTGGACGCGCTCGACGCGCGATCTGAGCTACAACACGCGGGCGGTCTGGCAGGTGCCGCAAGTCTTCGATTGGGGCGCGTACCGCAAGGGCGCAGAGCGCGAGAAAACGCGCGCGCCGTCGCTGGCCGAGATGCGGGCGATGGCGTGGCAGTGCGTGGCTGCGGGCGCGAACGGACTGGTTTTCTATTCGTTCTTCGACCTCTTTAAAATGAAGGATCGCGACCCCTTCGAGCGGCGTTGGAGCGAGGTGTGCGCCATGGCGGAGGAGATCAAACGCTATGTCCCCGTCATCCTTTCGGCCGAGTCCGCCCCCTCCGTGACGTGCGAGGGGCCGGCATCGGTCGAGACGCGCGTATGGCGGGTCGGCGATGCCGTGTATCTGCTGGCGGTGAGCGGAGCGACCGAGCCGGTGTCGGCGACGGTGACCGTGCGGGGCGGTTTCAAGCGCATGACCGCTGAGTTCGGGCTGGCCCCCGTGAGCCAAGAAAGCGGACGCCTGGTTTATAAGCTGCGGCCGCTGGATCCCGTGTTGGTCAAATTGGCTGTCCAATGACTTCGTAAAGGAGAGGCGGTATGAATCGTATCGGACGTTCGGGGTCGGGCAACATGTTCTATAGCGCCGCGGGCCGGCTGTTCTGTCCGCTTGCGGCGACGGCTGTTCTTTTGCTTGCCGGTTGCGCGGCAGTGCCGGAACCGCCGGCTGCGGAGGTCCACGCCGCGCCCAAGGCGAACGGCTATCTTTGGAAGAACTTCGCCGGACAGCCGGGCGGGCTTGGAAATGTCGACGGCAAGGGCGTTGAGGCGCGCTTCTGTCAGCCCTTCGGACTCTCGTTCGATCCAGCGGGCAATCTCTATGTGGCGGATTTTTACAACTACGCGATCCGCAAAATCGCGCCGGACGGCACGGTGACGACGCTGGCCGGATGTGTGGGTGAGCCCGGCGGTAGCGACGGAACGGGCAATTCGGCGCGGTTCGACCGTCCGGTAGGGGTTGCGGCGGATGCGGCGGGCAACGTCTATGTCGCGGACAGCGGCAACCACGTCATCCGCAAAGTGACGCCCGAGGGCGTGGTGACAACATTGGCGGGCCGTGCGGGCGAACAGGGGGACTCCGACGGCGCGGCTCGCGAGGCCCGTTTCCGCTCGCCGTGCGGCGTGGCGGTGGACGGCGCGGGCAACGTGTATGTGGCGGACACGGGTAATCACACCCTCCGGAAGATCGCAGCGTCCGGAGCGGTGATGACGCTGGCAGGCAAGACGGAACTGAAGGGCGGCGTCCCGCTCGGCGGTTATGCGGACGGTAAAGGCGCCGCGGCGCGTTTCCGTTCGCCGCGTGGCGTGGCGGTGGACGGTGCGGGCAACGTGTATGTGGCGGATACCGAAAACGCGGTTCTGCGGAAGGTCGCTGCGGACGGCACGGCGACGACGCTGGCCGGCCGCGCGGGCAGTTCGGGCAGCGTAAATGGCGTGGGACGTGCGGCGCAGTTCAGCGGCCCCCAGAGCGTGGCGATCGATGCCGCGGGCAACCTGTTCGTTGCGGATGCCGGGAACCAGGTGATCCGCAAGGTGACGTCTGCCGGAGCCGTGTCGACCCTCACGAACAGCGCGGCTCGATTCTCTTCGCCGCGCGGCGTGGCGGTGGACCGCTCTGGTTATGTGGCCGTGTCAGACAACGACGCACAGACCGTCAGCAAGATCGCGCCGTCGGGAACAGTGACGATCTTGGCGGGAAGCGCGAGCCGGCACGGATATGCGGACGGCGCGGACGCGGCGGTCCGTTTCTGCCGCCCGACCGGGATCGCCGTGGATCGGCAGAAGAATGTTTTCGTGACGGACAATTTCACGCATGTCATCCGCAAAGTGACGCCGGACGGTGTGGTCACGACCTTGGCCGGGCGGGCATGGACCTCGGGCGGCGATGACGGCAAGGGGGGGAAGGCTCGGTTCAACTGGCCAGCCGGTTCGGTGGCGGACCGCGCCGGCAACGTGTATGTCGCGGATGCGGGCAACCACACGATCCGCAAGATCGCGCCGGACGGCACGGTGACGACGCTGGCCGGCAGCGCAGGAAACAGCGGCAGCGCGGACGGCGCGGGCAGCAAGGCGCGGTTCACGTCCCCCTCCGGTGTGGCGCTCGACAGCGCGGGCAACGTGATCGTTGCAGACGGCGGGAATCATCTCGTCCGCAAGGTCACGCCGCAGGGCGCGGTCACGACGCTGGCCGGCAGCGCAGGAAAACCGGGCAGCGCGGACGGCGCGGGCGGCACGGCGCGCTTCAACAGGCCGGCGGGCGTGGCGGTGGACACCTTGGACCATATTTATATCGCGGATACGGGAAACCATGTGGTCCGCAAAATGATCCCCGGCGGCGTGGTGACGACACTGGCCGGCAGTGCGGGCATGAAGGGTTGCGCAGACGGCGCGGGCGGCCAGGCCCGTTTCAACGGCCCCGCAGATGTCGCGGTCGATCTGACGGGAAATCTGATCGTTGTTGACAGGGACAACCATCTGGTCCGGATGGTTTCGCCGGAGGGCGTGGTGACGACGCTCGGCGGAGCACCGAACCGCATGAGCGGGGCGGAGGGCTTCGGCGTTGCCGCGCGCTTCGCACAGCCTTCGGGCGTGGCGGTGGACAGCGATGGGGTCGTTTATGTGGCGGACGCCTGCAATAACCGGATTGTTGCGGGATACTGGAGCGATGGGGGCAAGGCGGCCTCCGCGGGACTGAGCGGGCAAATCGCGGACGCGGCGTGTGTGCCTTGTGCGTCAGACGTCCCGAGCGAACCGTTCAGCTGGGACGTGTTCGTCGGACAGCCCGGAGTGGCCGGGTCGGAAGACGGCTGTGGCAGCGGTGCCCGGTTGCGTGCGCCGCAGGGGCTCGCGATCGGCGAGGACGATACGCTGTATGTCGTTGACGGCTGCGACAATACCGTGCGGAAAATCTCGCCGGACGGCACCGTCGCAACGCTGCCCGCTGCGCGCGACGCGATGACCGCGCCCATCGGGATCGCGACGGGACGCGAGGGGGAATGCTATGTGACGGACAGCGCGCACGTGCTTTGGAGGGTCGGCGCGGACGGCGGCTTGCGTCGTTTGGCGGGAAGCGCGAACCTGCGCGGCGACGCGGACGGGATAGGGGGCGCGGCCCGCTTCAACTTCATGCCCGGCGTGGCGGTGGACCGGTCCGGTAACGTCTATGTGGCCGACCACAACAACCACACCGTCCGGAGAATGGCGGGCGACGGCACGGTCGTGACGTTCGCGGGGCGTGCCGGCAATCAGGGGTGCTTCGACGGCAAGGGCGATGCGGCGCGCTTTATGTTTCCGGTCGCCCTCACGGTGGAGCGCGATGGCAATCTGGCGGTTGCGGATGGCAACAAAATCCGCAGGATCACGCCGCTTGGCGAGGTTTCGACGCTACGCGATGCGGGGATACGTTTCGGACGGCTGGACGGGATTGCGGTCGACCGCGCGGGAAATCTTTACGCGGCCGACCGTGAGCTGCACATCATTTGGAAGGTGACGCCCAAAGGCGAAGTGTGCCGCCTCGGGAGCAGCGGGTTGGCCATGGGCGGATCCGGTTGGCTGGTGACGGGACTGGCCGTTGACCGGGCGGGGAACGTTTATGTCTCCGACGCCGTGCGGAACTGCATCATTCGGGGTGTGCCGCAACGGCGCCGGTAATTTCGGAAGAGGAATGCGGATGAGAAATGTCACGGTTGCGCTCATGGTGTGCTGGCTTTTCGCGGGGCCGGGCTATGCGGAGAAAGGCGGTCCCGTTCGCCCTCTGGCGGACGATTTTGTTACCGTCTGCGAGTCCCCCGATCCTTCGTCCATCTATTGTTACACGCCCGGTTTGGTTCGGCTCGACAGTGGACGGTTGATCGCCACCATGGACTTCGGTGGAAAAGGCATGCAGAAGGGCGAGCCGCGCGGCCGGATCTTCGTGTCGGATGACCGTGGCAAAACGTGGTTGAAACGCGGCGCTTTTCCGTTCCAGCACGCGCGCCCTTTTGCGGCGGGCAGAACGCTCTACGTGCTGGGACAATCGGGCGACCTCATGGTGATCCGGTCCGATGATGGCGGCGAGACCTGGAGTGCGCCGGCGAAGCTGACGGAGAAGCAGAGCTGGCACCAGTCAGCCTGCAATGTCTGGTATGCCAACGGCTGCGTCTATCTGGTGATGGAACGGCGCGTGTCGCAAAAAATCAAATCCTGGCCCGTCGGCGAATTGGCGCCCGTGCTGATGCGCGGCCGGACCGGTGCCGATCTGACCCGCCGCGAGAACTGGACGTTCGCGTCGGAGCTTTCGTTTCACGATACGATCCCCGGCATCGAGTCCGATCCCGCCATCGACTTCTTCGGCGTGCCTTTCTATCCGTCCGCCTATCCCCAAGGCGCATTGCCTGCTCCGGGCCGCAACAGCGCGCCGATCGGCTGGCTGGAAACGAACGTGGTCCAGTTCACGGATCCGGACCATTGCTGGTTTGATCCCAAGGGAAAAACCTTCCACCTGTGGGCCCGCGCACACACGGGCGGCACAGGCTACGCGGCCGTCGCCAAGGTGGTCGAGGGCGAGGACGGCGCCATGATCACGATGTTGGAAAAGGTGCCCTCCGGCAAAACGGCCCTGTTCCTGCCGTGTCCCGGCGGGCAGATGCGGTTCCACGTGCTGTACGACGCGCAGACCAAGCTGTTCTGGCTCCTCAGCTCGCAGGCGACGGACTCGATGACCCGTGCCGACCGGCTGCCGCCAAACCGCTACAATCTCCCCAATAACGAGCGCCACCGCTTGCAGCTCCACTTTTCCCGCAACATGGTGGACTGGTGTTTCGCCGGGCTGGTGGCGACGGGCGCGACGCCGGGTGAGGGGCGGCATTACGCCTCGATGGCGATCGATGGCGAGAATCTCTGCGTGCTCTCACGCAGCGGCGACGGCCGCGCAAAATCCGCGCACGACGGGAACCTGATCACCTTTCATACGGTCAACAATTTCCGGCAGCTGGCGTATTGAGTGTCGGACCATGCGGGCCGCCATCCATAATGCGAAAAAAAAGCATATTGCTGAAACTCCCGCTTGCATTCTGGGCGCCGTTTGGTAATCTTTCTTTCACTTTTTCCATGGCGAAAATAGCTCAGTTGGTTAGAGCAGCAGATTGTGGATCTGCGGGTCGCGGGTTCGAATCCCGTTTTTCGCCCCAACTTTTACCCCAGTAAAACCCCGGTTTTATTGGGGTTTTTTGTTTGTTTGATTCTTTTTGGCGTTTAACCGATGTTTCTTGTCGTCCCTTGATTTACCCTCTTAAATCCTCTTTTTTGTTTACAGTTTGTTTACACTTGAAATAAGAGGGCATTCGCCTTGTCTGCTTAAAATGTAAAATGAAATGCGCTCCTGCACAGTGAGAAAGCCGGTTTCCGCTTCGGGAACCGGCTTTTTGGCATGATTTTACGACTATTTCTCCGCACAAGACCCGTCGGCGCAACTTTCGGCGGCGGTAACGAGCGTGTTGGTCGTCGCGGCCCAGCCGTATTTCTTCACAAGGGCGGAGAGCGTAGCGCTCATGGCGTCCTGCGGAGAGGCGAAGGCCGACACGGCTTCGGCGATGGCCTTGATCGGCGCATCGCCGGTAATACCGGCCGCCAAAGACGGGTTCGCCGTCAGGTCGGTGCGGTCGCCGCCCTCCGTGTCCGCGCTCTGCGCGATCGTGCCGTTCAGGTCGGAGACGCTGATCGTCAGGCCGCCCGGCCCGAGCGCGAGCGCACCGGAGGCGTACGCCGCGCCGTTGGTGGCTGGGTAGGGGAGCACCCCGATATAGTTGTTGACCGTCGTGACGTTGTCGCACGCCTTGGACGACGCGCTCTTGCTCGCGGGCGTGGCCGTGTTGCAGCCGGCCGCGATCCCCAGCGTGAGGACCGCGAGGAGGCAGGCGAGCGCCTGCCGCACCTTGCCGCGCACGGCGCGGCGCTTGGCGTCGGCGTCCTTGCGGACCTCGGCGCGTTTCTGCCGGACTTCGGTCCGGATGTCGTTCTTGGTCTTGGCCTTGTTCATGGTCGTTTCTCCTTCCTAGTTCTGGTTCAAGAGGGGCTCGGCGTACGCGGTCGCGACGCCGGCCTTGCTCAAATCGGTCTGCACGGCCTTGGAGGCGTCGCCCTTGGCCCAAAGCTCAAGCAGCAGCGCCCGCGAGCGGATCACGGCGTCGCGCGCCCCGGAGACCTCGCCTGCCGTGAGCTGCTTGTCGGCCAGGATGTCGGTGAAGAGCGCCACCAACTCGTTGAGGTGGCTGCAGGTCTTCAGCGCCTTATCCATGTTGGTCGAGTCGATCTTGTCCAGCCACTTGTTCAGCAGCATGGCGACGATGCGCTCGACGGGCAGGGCCGAGAAGACGGCCAGCCCCAGTTTGATCATCACGCTTGTCAGCATGTTCATGGTCTTTTCCCTTCCGTTATGCGCCGCCGGTCTTCGCCAGCAACTTGGCCAGCATGAAACCGGCGGAAACGATTCCCGCGATGGCCGTGCCCGCCGCGACGGACACGACCCACAGCAGCGCGTGGATCACCATCTCGTGGCGGGCCAGCCGCGTTTGGATCGACGGGCTGCCGTTGTCCACGAACAGCCGGCGCTCGATGCTCTCCAGCT
>CAZOIS010000024.1:0-45963 GCA_964579865.1 uncultured Lentisphaeraceae bacterium
ATGCAGCCGGAACTGCCCCTGTTCGCGTCAGGCTGAAAACTGGGGATAGTCCACGACAGCCCTCGCTTGAATGTCCCCTCGCGCTGTGTTAAAATTTTAGCGCGTTAATGTGATTCACCAAGGTGCCGGAAACAGCGCCGTTCTCATTCAAGAGGGGTTAAACATGTCGAGCCATTCGTTGGGTCGCCAGGTGCGTGGCCTTGTTCCGTTCTGTGTGCTGCTGGCGGTCGTCGCGCCCGGTCTTGGCGTTGCCGACGAGATTTCTTTGGCTTGCCGGCAGTCCGTTTTGAGGATCAGTGATCAGGCGGTGCCGCTTTCGCTGGTGCTGAAGTCGGACGGCGCCGAATGTCTCAATACGCGTCGGCCGGAACCGCTTGCGGAAATTCAGACGGCGGACGGCGTTTGGCTTGCCGCTGACGCCCTGCGGCAACGGGGCGACACGCTGGTTCTCGGGTTTCGGGGCTCCGATACGGAAGTGTCCTTGGACGTCGAGACGGACAAGGACTGGATCACGCTGCGCCTCGCCCGCATCGATGGCGCGCGCCCCAAGGCGGTCCGTTTCGCGGAGCTGAATTCCGCCTTCACCGAAACCGTCGGCAAGCGGCTCAACATCGGGTGGAACAGCGCGCATGCCTTGTGCGTCATGGCGGCGTCGCCGCTCACCGACACGCAGGTCGCGGGCAAGGCTTTGGTCAGTCTCGAAGAGACCGTCGAGGCGATCCGCCGCGGCGAAGGCGGGGTGATCCCGCAGGTTCGGCTGACCGCTTCGGTCCAGGACTCGCCTGGTCCCCGGATGGAAGGCGCTTCCGCCGCGATCATCGCCTGCCGGACCGCGGACTTCAAACGCGTGGCGCGCGAGGTCGCCCACGCCTATGGGCTGTTGACCAACGAGACGGCGGACGGAACTTCGGTCAAGGATTCGGAATTGGCGCGCGGGTCTTATCTGTTTGTCAGCGCGGGCCTCGGCGATGCCGACCGGTTGATCCGCTTGTGTCAAGAGTCCGGCATCCGCCACGTGTTGCTGAACTCGGGCGCCTGGTGTTCGTCCGTCGGGCACTATGCCATCAACACCCGGAATTTCCCGAGGGGCATCGAGGACCTCAAAGCCTTTGTGGCGCGGCTCAAGGCCGCGGGCATTACGACAGGCATGCATTGCTTCGGCTCGAAAGTCAACAAAACGGACGCCTATGTCGTGCCGGTTCCGGACAAGCGTTTCTGGCGGCAGTTCGAAGGCGTGCTGGCCACAGGCGTCGACGCCCAGCAGACGACGATCAAGACCGGATCGAATCTGGCGGATTGGCCGGGCAGCCCCAAAGTCGCCAAGGCCTATTGGGAGGGCGGCGTAGAGAAACACCGCGAGGTCGTGATCGACAACGAGATCATCCGCTATAAGGAAATCGGTCCCGAAGGCGTGTGGGATTCCTTTATGGGCTGTGAGCGCGGGGCCTGGAAGACCGTCGCGGCCGCGCACGGGGCGAATACGCCGGTCTGGCACTATGGCGTGGACGGGTGCATCGACGGGTATATTGTCGACCAGGAGACCACGCTCCCCGGCGAGATGCATGCGCGGCTGGCCGAGATCTTCAACGCCTGCGGCTTCGGCATGGTCTATTTCGACGGGGGCGAGGACGTCGACCGCCGCCGCTTCGACTATTATGTCAGCACGTTCCAGACGAGCGCGATGCGGCGCTTCAACCGGCCGGTGATCCACATGGGCACGATCATGACGCATCGGCTCTGGCACTCGTTCGCGCGCAGTTCGACGGTGGACACCTATCTGAACACGCTGGGCGGTGCGATCCTTGCGGGGCAGCCTCCTGCGAAATGGCCGACCGTGAAGCAGCACATCGACACCAGTGTGGCTTACATGCTCAGCCTCCGCGGGGACATGATGCCCGGCGAGTTGGGCTGGTTCGGCGTGTGGCCTCGCCAGCAGCGTCACGGTCGCGAGGTCGAGGGACTCCAGCTCGACGAGCTGGAATATCTGCTCTGCCGCTCCGTCGCTTTTGACTGTCCGGTCTCGCTCCAAACCGGTTTCGGCGAGCTTGACAAGCATCCGCTTGCCCCCGAGATTCTGCGCCTCTGCAAGGCGTACGAGACCGCCCGCCTCGCGCGCCAATTCTCCGAGGCGACCCGGGCGCCGATGCGCGAGCCTGGCAAGGATTTCACCCTGTTGCAACGGCAGGGGCATGCGCCTGTTCTTGTGGCGGTCCATCCCGTGGCGTGCGGCAACAGTCGCGATGCCCGCGCGATGGTGGGATCTTTTGAAGGCGGATCGGTCGCGACGTTCTGGAGTGCCGCCGGCAAGGTGAACGTCACGCTTGACCTCTCGCCCTTTGTCGCGCGTGTGGCGGACTTTGACGACCAGCGGGTTGTGGCGCTGAAAAGCGCGGATGAAAAACTGGTGCTGCCGGTCATGTCCCGCCGGCTGACGCTGCTGTGTCCCACCCTCGATGCCGCAACGCTGGAACAAAAGGTCAAGAATTCGCTGTGCACAACGGCGGCCTCGTCTTATAAATAATTGCGTCCATGGCAAAAACGAAAAAAAAGCAGGAGAAGCGCGCCGCGGCGGGACCGGATTCGATTCGGGCCGGCATCGGGGATAACGCCGCGTCGGCGCCCTCGTGCCCGGCGGAACGGACGTCCCCCTCCGGAGAAGAGGCGGCCGAGGGGACGGTTGTCGGTTGCGCTGAGCAGGGGGGGGACGCTCCTCGGGAAACGGGCGG
This sequence comes from uncultured Lentisphaeraceae bacterium, assembly GCA_964579865.1. Taxonomy (GTDB): domain Bacteria; phylum Verrucomicrobiota; class Kiritimatiellia; order RFP12; family UBA1067; genus DAOPZC01. The sequence continues at coordinate 2,727 of CAZOIS010000024.1, forward strand.
GGAGGCGACGCATCCGGCCGTTCCGATGGCCTCTGCCTTTCCCCAAAGCCGTTGGCGCCGGTGGATGCCGGATCTGGCCAAGTTCGCGCTGGCCTGGGCCTTCATCGGGGTCGCCGCGGCTATCTGGTATATGCCGCCGCTGATCCGAGCCGATTTCCCGTTTGTTTCGTACGCGTTCCGAGGACAGACGGCAAACGATGCCGCGCTTTATCGTCCCTTGGCCATGCCCACCCGTTACTACATCGCGTTGCCCCGCAAGCTGGCCGGGCGTTACGAGTGGTTCGCCGTGGACCGCCGGCGTGAGGTCGCCGCGCTGACGGAGGCCCCTCGGCACCGCTTTCTGGGGCGGCATGCGATCAAGCGGAGCGATCCGATGGGACTCGATCTCGAGTTCCGCAAGCTCGACGGCTCGGAGTGGCAGATCCATTTCTTTGAGGACTCGATCGTGTTCTCGAACGCCCTGCTGACGGTGAGGATGGACACGAAGGAACACGCCTCCCGGTAATAGGGCGGCCTTTTCCTCGCGGTAACGGCCGGAGCCGGGAACTGGGGCGGTGTGGTCAGGGAAAGGGGGAGGGCGCATGCGGTTTCTCAGTGTCAGACTCGTGGGGGTTCTTTCTGCCGGACTGCTTCTGGGCGGTCTGCCGGCCTCGGCGTTCAAGGTGTATGTTTTCGTGGATATGGAGGGGATCAGCGGGATCACCGACAGCGGGCAGACGCTGTCCGCCGGGGCACGTTACGATGAGGGGCTGCGGCTGATGGCCGGAGACATGAACGCGTGCGTGGCGGGCTGCTTTGCGGCGGGCGCAACCGAGGTCGTGGTCCGCGACGGGCATTCCAGCGGCACGAACGTGGATCCGTCGGCCGTCGATCCGAGAGCGAAGCTGATCCAGGGGCCGACGCCGGGGGTGCGGTTCAAGGGGCTGGAAGGGAGCGAGGCGGTCATCCTCTTGGGGTATCACGCGAAAGCGCGGACGGACGGCGCATTGCTGGCGCACTCCTATTCATCGTCCTCGATACAGGGGCTGTGGCTCAACGGGCGCGAGGTGGGGGAGATCGGTCTGGACGCGGCGATCGCGGCGGAACACAACATCCCGGTCGTGCTGGTTTCAGGGGATGACAAGGCGGTCGCGGAGGCGCGGGAGTGGATTCCGGGCGTGTTCACCTGCGCGACGAAGAAAGGCACGGGGCCGCAGAGCGCGCAGCTGGTGCCGCTGGAGGAGGCACGGCGCTTGATCCGCGAGCGGACTGCGGCGGCATTGCATTCGCGCAAAGAGCTCCGTCCGATCAAGGTGACGTATCCGGCCACTCTGCGCTGGGAGTATTTGCCTAAAGGGTCTTTGCGCACGTATGATCCGGCCTTCGAGCCGGTCGCCCATCCGCGGACGGTGGAAAAGACCGGCGATTCGGTCGAGAACCTGTTTTTGCAGAAATGACGGGCGTGAGTGTGATCAGACAGAACAGAATTGAGACGGCCTGCCGTGTCTGGGTGTGGTTTGCCCTGCTGTCGGCGGGTGCGGGAGACGCTTTTGCCCGGCCGGACGGAGCGGAGCTCACGGTCCGCGTTCTGCCGCAGGCCCTCTCCACGAATGTCGCGCCGTTGCGGCTGGGGCTGCAGGCCGGCCTGCTGGAGGGCCCGGGCAATCCGTTCCGCGCCGAATGCTTTTTGGAGGAGAGCGCCGGGGCGGAGGGGCGCGTGTCCGTCGCGGTTGTGCCCGATCCCGAAACGGGATGCCGACGGTTCCGCGTCGCAAACGAGGGCGACGCGCCGCACGGGCTTGCGCTGGTCACGCGGACGCTGCGGCGCAACGTGGCGCATACGGTCCGCGTGAGCTGCCGCCACGTAAAGGGCCGGGGGTCGCTGCGTTTCGTGTTCGCGCCGGTCGCGGCCCCCCCCGAAGAGACGACGGAGAAGCGCGTGTCTGTGAATGGCGGCGAGTGGGTTGAGAAAGCCTTTGCCGTGACTCCGCACAAGGACGGGGAGTACCGGTGCATCTTTGCGGTCGAGCCGGGCAGCGTGATGGAGCTCAGCGCGTTTTCGCTGGTGCCGGACGATGCGGAAGGCGGGTGGGATCATCAAGTGCTGGAAGCGCTGCGGGCGGTGAGCCCGGGGTCGTTGCGGTGGCCGGTGGTGCGGGGCCTAGGGTTTTACAACTGGTATGACGGCATCGGGCCGCGGGCGGCGCGCCGCGCAGTCTCGCCGACCGGGCGGGCGGAAGACGGGCACGATTTCGGCACGGTCGAATTCGTCGGCTTCTGCCGGCGGCTTGACGCCGAGCCGATCATACGGGTGACGGTCTTTCAGCCGGGAATGAAGGATGAGCGGGTCCCCGACTCTGCCGCCGGGACTCAGCTTGCGGCGGACTGGGTGGCCTATTGCAACGCGACGGGCCGGCACCCGTTGGCGATGTTGCGGTCGCGGCACGGTCAGGCGTCGCCGCTGGGCGTGAAACGCTGGGAACTCGTGACGGCAGAGGGCGGCGCTCCTGACGCGGCGGTTTGTCGGGCTTACGCCGCAGCGATGCGGGCGGAGGATCCTGACGTGGACGTGCGCGCCGCGCCGGGGCTTTTGTCCGGGCCGGAAGACCGGTATGTGGCGCAGGTGATGCGGCGCCTGACGGAAAGCGGGCTGGCGGACCGCCGCTACTACGGCGAGTGGTATGCGGCGCTGGGCTTGGCCTATGCGGCGATCGGCCGGTTGGGGCGGGGGGAAGGGGGAGACGTCTGCACGGCGTTATATCCCGAACAGATCCTGTACCGCGTGCCGTACGCGAGGAACATGCTGACCGAGTCCGGGCTGCTGCTGGCGCTGTTCAACCGGTTCCCTGCACGCGTGCCGCTGGTGACGGAGGGCGCCCCGGCGGAGCCGGAGTCGACGATCCGCGTGCAGGCGTCGTGGACGGGAGACGACTCGACGCTCGTGATCTTCGTCTATAACTCGGGCACGGAGTCCCGGACGGTGAGACTCGTCCTGTCGGACTTGAAGCGGAATTTCGGCTTCTGGATCGCGGACCAGCTGACGGCGGACATCACGGCCAGGCGGACGGCTCAAACGGTTCCGATCAACCGCATACAGAAAGCGGGCGCGGCGATCTCGCAGGTGATCCTGTGCGAGGCCGCCCCCTCGTCCTTCACGCGGGTGCTCGTGAAGCAATGAACGGACCCACAAAAAAGGACCCCGGCGGTCAGGCCGGGGTCCTTTTTTGTGTTGCTTGAGCGTCGTCGGCCGGTTACACCAGGCCTTGCTCCAGCATCGCGGTCGCGACTTTCATGAAGCCCGCGATGTTGGCGCCCATGACATAGTTGCCCTTGTGGCGGAATTCCGCGGCGCGATCCCAGCACTGCTGGTGGATGTCGATCATGATCATGTGGAGGCGATTGTCGACTTCCTCGCGCGTCCAGGAGTAACGCATCGAGTTCTGGCTCATCTCCAGGCCCGAGGTGGCCACGCCGCCGGCGTTGGACGCCTTGCCCGGCGCGTACATGATCTTGGCGGCCAGGAACTGCTCGATCGCTTCCGGCGTGCTCGGCATGTTGGCGCCTTCGGCGACCAGCGTGCAGCCGTTCTTCAGCAGCGTGGCGGCATCGTCACCGCTGATCTCGTTCTGGGTGGCGGACGGGAACGCGCAGTTGCACTTCACGCTCCACGGCCGTTTGCCCTCGAAGTACTTGCACCCGAACTTGTCGGCATACTCTTTGATGCGGCCGCGCTTGACGTTCTTGAGTTCCATTACGAAGGCGAGCTTCTCGGCGTTGATGCCGTCCTTGTCGTAGATCGAGCCCGCCGAGTCGGAGAGCGTGACGACCTTCGCGCCGAGCTGGTTCAGCTTCTCGACCGTGTACTGGGCGACGTTGCCCGAGCCGGAAACCGCGCAGATCTTGCCGTCGAACGCTTCGCCGCGGCGCTTGAGCATCTCCTGGGCGAAGTAAACGCAGCCGTAGCCGGTCGCTTCCGGACGGATCAGCGAACCGCCCCACGTGCGGCCTTTGCCGGTCAGCACGCCGGTGAATTCGTTGCGCAGGCGCTTATATTGTCCGAACATATAGCCGATCTCGCGGCCGCCCACGCCGATGTCGCCGGCCGGGACGTCGGTGTCGGGGCCGATGTGGCGGAAGAGTTCGCTCATGAAGGACTGGCAGAAGCGCATCACTTCGCGATCGGATTTGCCTTTGGGATCGAAATCGGAGCCGCCTTTGCCGCCGCCCATGGGCAGCGTGGTGAGCGAGTTCTTGAAAACCTGCTCGAAGCCGAGAAACTTCAGGATGCTCTGGTTCACGGACGGGTGGAAACGCAGGCCGCCTTTATAGGGGCCGATGGCGCTGTTGAACTCGATCCGGTAGCCGCGGTTCACCTGGAACACGCCTTTGTCATCCTGCCAGGGGACGCGGAAGGAGATCGTCCGCTCGGGTTCGACGACCCGGTCGAGGATGCGCTCTTTCTCCAGCGCGGGGTAAGCTTTCACGACCGGTTCCAGGGATTCGAGGACTTCCTGGACGGCCTGCAAGAATTCGGGCTCATTGGCGTTGCGTTTGCGAACGTTCTCGAGAACAGTTTTAACGTAGCTCATTTTTACTCCTGACTTTGTCCGGTGCAACGGATGTGTCACTCGAAGACCAAGTTGTAACCCAATTACGTAGCATATAATATGCCATTTATGTTATTTGCGGACGGAAATGTAGTTCGTCGGCGTTGCGCCGCGCGCCGACGGGGAAGGCCCGGCATGTTGTAACAAATATGTAGCTCAATTTTGTATGTACAGACAAAAACGTAGTCGTGCAGTTTTGTCCTTGCGGCTCGGTTTCCGGGGGTGGAGTGGATCCGGCGGACAGGCAAACCTGGCGCAATATTCTCGTTTGCTTATGTCAATAAAAACTGTAGACTATGGCCATTTATTTCAAAAAGGTAGGGACAACGTGAGAATTTCAACAAAAGGGCGGTACGGGCTCCGAACGCTGATGGATATCGCTATGCACCAGAATGAGGGCGCGGTCACATTGGGCGATATTGCCAAGCGGCAGGAGATTTCGGTGAAATACCTGTGGCAGGTGATCAATCCGCTCAAGACGTCCGGGTTGTTGAGCGTGACGCGGGGGGCCAAGGGGGGGTATGTGCTGGCGCGTCGGCCCGAAGAGATCTCCATGCTCGAAGTCGTGACGATTCTGGAGGGGCCTTTGTCGCTGGTGGAGTGCCTTGGCCGCGGGGATTTCTGCAAACACGTCGATGCGTGTGTGGCCCGTACGGTTTGGCAGGAGGTGAACCGCGCGATCGAAGAGGCGTTGAGGGGCATCACCTTGGGCGACGTGCTGAAACGGTGCGCAAACTCGGCAGAAGTGAACAACTACGTGATTTGAGCGGGGGCTGCGGCGGTGATGGACGCTTGCTCAGAGAACTTCATGCGCGAGGCGGTTGAGGCGGCGGAGCTGGGGGTCTCGCGTCATGACGGGGGGCCTTTCGGCGCGGTCGTCGTCCGCGAGGGGCGGGTTGTCGCGCGCGCGTGGAACCGGGTGATCGTGGCGAAGGATCCGACGGCTCACGCGGAGGTGAATGCGATCCGCGAGGCCTGCCGCTTTTTAGGCCGCTTCCACCTCGAAGATTGCGAGCTGTACACCACGTGTGAGCCGTGCCCGATGTGTCTGGGCGCAATCTACTGGTCGCGGTTGCGGGCGGTTCATTACGCGGCAACCCGCGACGATGCCGCGGCTGCCGGGTTCAGCGATGCGGCGGTCTACGCCGAAGTGGAAAAGCGGCCGGAGTCGCGCCAGGTGCCGTTTGTCAAAGAAGATGCGGCGGCGGCGGTGGCGGTCATGCGGGCATGGATGGCGGATGCGGGCAAGCAAGCCTATTGAGCGTGGCCGGGGCGTCTCAAAAAGAAGCAGGGGATCTTGCCCTCGGGCCGGATCCCCTGTCGCTTTGAAGGTGTCCTGAACGCGTGCGTCATTTCGCCGCGGCCGGCGCGGGGGCGGCCGGTTTCGCGGCTTCGTTGGCGGCGTCGAACAGCGAGCGCGCGGCGCGCGGCTCATACCGGTTGATGACACCTTCGAGGTTGGCGATCGTCATTTCCCACGCGGGCGCGTCGGTCTTTTGCGCCTTCAGATTTTCGAGCAGCTTCTTGGCCTCGTCCTTCTTCCCCTGCATCGTCAGCACACGGGCCGTGCCCAGCGTGGCGTGCGGCTGCAGGAAATGGCTGGCGTTGTCTTTCGCAAAAGCTTGGTAGACGGCCAGCGCCTCGTCGAGGCGGTTGAGCCCCTCCAGCGCATGGCCGCGCCCGAGCGTTGCGATTTCCGCGAACCCTTCGGGAGCGCCCTTGCGCAGGCAGGTGTCGTAGGCGGCCAGCGCCTCTTCGTATTTCGAGGCGTCATAGTACGCCTTGGCCAGGCGCAGGCGCACGGCGTTTCCGGCCTTGGTGTTGCCGTATTTCGCGATGACCGTTTCGAGTTCTTCGAGCGAGGAGGCTTTCAGCAGCTCTTGGTTGGCACCCGCGATCTTCGCGGCGCGGTACTGCTTGAACGCGAACGCGCCGCCCACCAAAAGGGCCGCGGCAGCCAACGTGATCAAGAACTGGCTGCCGTTCGCCTTCCACCAGTCGTACAACGGCAACATCTCTTCGGGGAGATTTTCCGGAATCGGCTGAAGGACGGGCTTCGACGTGTCGGGTGCGACGTTATTCTCTTGACTCATTGGTTTCGCCTTTGGCTGGATGAAAAATGGCGGCTATTATTGGAATTCCCGAGCGAGAAATCAAGGTAAAAAGACCTTCCCCCTGTCTCGCCACGGGGTGCGCACTTACGGATGGGACGGGCCGCTTATTTCCCCTGATTAAATCCCGAGTAGAACGGGAGCAGCGGATATCCGTGGTCGATGGCGTCAAATCCTAAAAAGCCCACCGTCGTTTTTGTTCCGCCATCGACCGGCGCCGTGTGACGGCTCACCATCGCACAGCCCGAAACCATGACGCCCCACAGCACGGCCACCATCAACGTGACGATTTTGTACATGCAAACCTCTTTCTTAGTTTAAAAAACGGAACGTCGGCATTGTCGGACAGGTGAGGTTCCAAAGTCAAGCCGGAATCCGGTTGCGGACCGGCGGACCGGGACGCGCGGGACCGCGGCGGATTCTCTTGCGCCGATGCGATTTTGGGCATCGACAAACCCCCCGCATTTCGGCATGATAAACAGCTATTTGCTTGCGACAGCGGCATCATCTGGGTTAAGGCGATAACGAGGATGTTTTATGGACGGTGTCAACGAGTCTAATATTCTGACGGATCCGGTGGATTCCGCAGCGTGTCCAAAATGCGGCGCGATGTTGGATGTCAAAGGGCTTGCCCCGTTCACGGGGGTGCAGTGCCCGACGTGCGGTTTTGAATTTCATGTGCCGGCGCGGTTCGGCACGTTTATGCTTTTGCAGCTGCTCGGCGCCGGCGGAATGGGCGGCGTGTACCGGGCCCGCGATGAGGGGCTGAATCGCGAGGTGGCGATCAAGGTCATGCTGAAAAGTCTCGGCGACGATCCGCAGTTCGTCGAGACGTTCCAGCGTGAGGCGCAGGCCGCGGCCAGGCTGAACCACCGCAACATCGCTCAGATCTATTCGTTCGGACAGGAAAAAGGGCAGCCCTACATCGCGATGGAGCTGGTTTCGGGCGGCAGCCTCGACAAGATGATGTCGGAGCAGGGCGCCTTGGACCCGACGCTCGTCATCCACATCGGCGCGCAGATCGCCGAAGGGTTGCGCGAGGCCGCCGAAGCCGGCATGGTGCACGGCGACGTCAAGCCGGAGAACATCCTGTTCGACAACGACAAAACCCCCAAGCTTGTGGATTTCGGCCTTTCCGCGATGGCCGGCGGACCGGGCAACGACGTGTGGGGCACGCCGTATTACATCGCCCCAGAGAAGGTGCGGCGGCAGAAGAGCGATTTCCGGTCGGACATCTATAGCCTCGGCGGCACGCTGTATCATGCGATCACCGGTGTTCCGCCGTTCGAGGGCGAAGACGCCACGGCGGTGGTGAAGGCGCGGTTCGACGGGCCGCCCAAGCCGATGCGCGAGCTTCGCACGGGCGTGCCGGACGAGGTCGAGACGCTGATCGCGCGCATGCTGGAAGTGGAGCCGCAGACGCGCTATCCCACCTACGGCTCGCTGCTGGGGGACATGCGGCGCTATCTCGCGAAGGCCGGACCTGTCAAGATGGAGAAGAGTTCCAAGAAGATCATGATCAAGGGCAAGCACGGCGGCTTGACCGGCAAGATGAACACGACCGGCGCGTTGACGACGACCGGCGTGTTGGGCACGACCGGCGCCGTGAGCGAAATTCCGCAGGGCATGACGCCGGTGTCGGAGGTTGAGGAAATCCCCGAGAGCGAGGAGGTCGCCAGCAAGCGCGGCTTTAAGATGATCGGCATGATCGTCGGCGGCATCGTGCTTGTGGTCTTGGTGCTGATCGGCAGCATCTGGGGCTTCATGTCGTACACGAAAGCCAAAAAGGCCAAGGCGGAGAGCGCGCTGATCGTCAAGAGCCAGGCGAACGTGCGCGCGTCGATCGCGAAGGCCGTCGCCAACGCGAAAGTGACGGTCGAGCGGGTGCGTGCATTCGCGCCCGAGGCGATGGGCTACGCCAAGTCCGCCGCGGACGAGGTCGTCAAGGCGCTGGGCGAGGAGGCGCGCCCCTCGCTGGTGCCCCCCGAGCCCGATTACGCGGCGGCGGTCGCTCCGGCCCCCGCGCCCGCGCCGGCTGCCGCGGTCGGCACGAACGCCGTGGCCGCCGTGTCCAACGCGGCCCCCGCGGCGGCCGCTGCGCCCGTGGCCACGGCCGCGCCCGCAGCGGAAGGGAGCAACGAACACCCCGTCGTTGCGATCGTGCGAGGCATGTACCAGGACGCCTACGCGGTGAAGGGCGCGTCGTTGCTCGCGGATAAGGTGCTGGCCGAGATCGAGGCGCAGGCCAAGAGCGCGGAGAGCCTGACGCAAGTGACCAAAGCGGACGCCGAAGCGCTGGTGAAGCTCAACAACGAGTTGGTCGAGAAGGTCAACAACCTGGGCTACACGCGCGAGATCAGCGAGTCGGCCCGCAAAGTTTCGCAGCTCAAGCGGACGTTGGAAAGCGTGAAGACCGATGTGGCGTCGCTCATCGAGCTGAAACGTCAGGAGGCGATCGCCAAGGAGAAGCAGCTCAAGGCGGATGCGGTGGCGGAAAAGAAACGTCAGGAGCAAGAGGCGTATCAAGAGAAGGTTAAAGCCGAGAAAGAAAAGGTGGGCGCCGCCGAAGCCGAGCTTCAGCCGACGTTGAAGCAACTGCAGTTCCGCGATGCGATCCGCGCGATCAAAGACGTCTCGGACGGACTCGAGACGCCGGAGGCGAAAGACGCCGCCGCGACCGTGCTGGAGCGCGTGAACCGGATCAAGGATTTTCACGAGTATCTGGTGAAGAAAGTGACGGGTTATAAGTCTGCGCGCGGGTGGTCGGTCAGTGCGGCGGACCAGAAAAACCTGTCGGTCGGAACCACGAAGATCCAGTGGACCGAGGTTTACGAGAAGCGGCTCGACATCGTGGGCGAATTGGTCAACGGCCTCGTGAGGGACGAGCAGGCCACCAAGTCGCTGCGGTTGCGCGAGAAGACCCGCATCATGACCAATGCTGCGCTTTGCCTGAACCTTTTCTACAAGGAGATTCCCTCGGCGCAGGAGCTCGCCAAGGGTTTGGCGAACGAGGCGGCGCGGCAGTTCGACGTCGATGCCGATGTCATCAAACAGCTTTTGCCGGAGTTCTTTCAGTAATGCGTTATCTGAGCACGCGGGGCGGCGGCGCGCCGCTCCGCTTTAAAGACACGATCCTAGCCGGCCTGGCGCGCGATGGCGGCCTGTTTCTGCCGGAGGCTATCCCGAATGTGGCGGACCGCCTGACGGCGTGGAGCCAACTCGCGTACCCGGACCTCGCGTTTGAGATCGTCCGCCTGTTCGCGGATGACATCCCCGACGCCGCTCTGCGCACGATTGTGGACAAGAGCTATGCGACGTTCCGCCACCCCGACGTGACGCCGGTGGTCAAGGTCGGCCCCGTGCATGTGCTGGAGCTTTTTCACGGCCCGACGCTGGCCTTCAAAGACGTGGCTTTGCAGTTCCTCGGCAACCTCTTCGAGTATGTGCTGGGCGAGACCGGCGGCGAAATGAACATCGTCGCGGCCACCAGCGGCGACACCGGCAGCGCGGCCATCTACGGCGTGCGCGGACGCGAGCGCATCCGCATCTTCGTCATGCATCCGCACGGGCGCGTGAGCCCCGTGCAGGAGCGCCAGATGACGACGGTGCTGGACGCCAACGTCTGCAACCTCGCGGTGGACGGCACCTTTGACGACTGCCAGAACATCGTCAAGGAGCTTTTCGGCGACCTGCCTTTCCGGGACGCCTACGCGCTGGGCGCCGTGAACTCGATCAACTGGGCGCGTGTGCTCGCGCAGGTCGTCTACTATTTCTACGCCGCTTTCCGCGTGCGGGAGAGCACCGGCGCCGAGCGGGTGCGGTTCACGGTTCCGACCGGCAATTTCGGCGACATCTTCGCCGGCTATGTGGCGTTGAAGATGGGCTTGCCGATCGATCGGTTGGTGTTGGCGACGAACGAGAACGACATTCTCTCTCGGTACTTCAACACCGGCGTCTACAGCCTCGGCGCGGTCGCGCCGACGCTGAGCCCGTCGATGGATATTCAGGTCGCCAGCAATTTCGAGCGGTACCTCTACTATTTGGCGGGCGAGGATGCGGCCAAGCTGTCGCGGTGGATGGCGGACTTCAAGGCCACGGGCACGCTGCGTCCGGATCGGCCGCCGCCGCCGTGCATCGCGGCTGGCCGGGGCGATACGGAGTCGACGCTGGCCACGATTCGCGCTTACTGGGAGGCCTACGGCTACCTGCTGGACCCGCACACGGCGGTGGGCGTGTCGGTCGGCATGCATTTCCTGCAGGACGGCGTGCCGATGATCTGCCTGGCTACGGCGCATCCCGCAAAGTTCGGCGACGCGATCCGTCAGGCCACCGGACTCGATCTGGCGCATCATCCGATCCTCGACGCGCTGGCCGAACTGCCGACCCGCGTCCAGGTCGTGCCGGCCCGCAAAGAGGCGGTCGCCGCGATCGTCAAGGCGACGGTAGAGGGCTGAGGATGATCGATCCTGCGACCTTCAGATGTCAGCGGTGCGGGGCCTGTTGCCGCGTGCCGGGATACGTCACGCTCGGTGTCGGCGAGCCGGAAACCATCGCCGCATTTCTCGGCTTGGACGTGTACACGTTTACGGAGCGCTACACGACGCTGACCTTTAACCGTCACGACCTTTCTCTCGTCGAGGGCGATGACGGACGGTGCGTTTTCCTGCAAGACGACAACGCCTGCCGCGTCCAGTCTGTGAAGCCCGCCCAGTGTAAAGGCTTCCCTTTTCTCTGGCGCAGCAAGCAGCTGGAACGCCAGTGCCCGGCTTTGCGGTACGCCTCGGCAAAGCCGCCGACTCCGGTTTGACGCCCGCGTTTTCTTCCGGTAGTATCACGTTCAAAAGGGGGACGGATATGAGTCGTGTCGGAACGTGTCTGGTGGCGGTGGCGATATGGGGCGGAGTGGCGTGGGGCGCGGCGGAGCCGCCGACGCTCGATTGGCGCAAGGACGTCTACGAGGCCGAGCCGCCTCGGCTGGCGAATCCGCTCAGGGACGCGACGCTGTCGGTGTCCGGTCAATGGAGCGACCGCGGGCCGCAGTTCGTGACGGACGGCGAAATCGTGGCCAACAACCATTGGGCTTGCGAACAGCTGCCCGCCGTGCTGACGGTCGCGATGCGCGAAAAGTCCGCGTTCAGCGCGTGCCGCATCTGGTTCTATTTCGGCGAGCCGCGGATCTACAAGTTTTTCATCGAGGCGTCGCCCGATAACCGGTCGTGGACGCGGATTGCCGACTGGACCAAGAACGACCGGCCCGCGACGGCGGAAGGCTTTGTCGTCGCGCTCGGCAAGCAGGTGGAGGCGCAGTATCTCCGCGTCACCATCACCGACAGCAGCGTGCGCGGAGCGGGCGGACACATCGTCGAGCTCATGGTGTCTTCTGCGGCGCTCACGCCGGGGCTGCACGGACGGCAGGCGCCGACGGACCGGATCGACGACGCGAACGCGACGGGCGACGAATCGCTCAAGACCTGGCGCGCTGCGGCTTGGCGCAACGAGCGCGTGCACGGGCAGTTCGTGGTCTGGTCTGCGGAAGCGGTGCCGCAGCTGCGCCTCCGCGCCACAGCCCTCCGCAGCGAGAAAGGCGCGGAGATCCCCGCGTCGGCCGTGGTGCCGCGCTTTGTGCGCTACGTGCGCGAGGGCAAAAAGACGGCAGGCGATATTCTCGATCCCGCGCCGAGCGTCGACCTGCCGGCCGGCGGGTTCCGGCCCGTGTGGCTGACCGTCACGGTGCCGGCGAAGACCCGCCCCGGACTTTACCGCGGGTGCTTGACCGTCAAGGGCGCGGCCGGCAAGGAGGTGGCGTTTCCGCTGGAGCTCGAGGTCCTGGGCGCAAAACTGCCAGACCCGGAGGCCTGGGCCTTCTTCCTGGACCTCTGGCAGCATCCGTGGGCGGTGGCGCGGTATCACGGCGTTGCGCCTTTTTCGCCGGAGCACTATCGCCTGCTGGAACCCATTTACCGCGAACTTGCGAACGCGGGGCAGAAGACGCTGACGACGACCATCGCCGAGCTCCCCTGGAACCACCAGAATTTCGACGCGTACCATACGATGATCCCGCACGTCAAGAACGCGGACGGCTCGTGGTCGTTCGACTATGCCTTGTTTGACGAGTACGTGGCCTTCGGGAAACGGTGCGGCCTTGGCCCGCAGATCCACTGCTACACCATGGCGCCGTGGGGCGACCGCGTGTACTATATCGACGGCGCCACGGGCGACCAGATTTCGGTTGCGCTCCGTCCCGGCACGCCGGAGCACGAAGCCTATTGGGGGCCGTTCCTGAAGGATTTCCAGCGGCACCTCGTGAAGAAGGGCTGGGCCGACGACACCTACATGGCGATGGATGAGCGCGGGCCCGAGGACACGCGGGCCACGGCCGACTGCGTGAAGAAGTTCGCGCCGCGCCTGAAGATCGCCATGCCCGGCAACCATCCGCCGAGCCATTTCAAGGGGATCACGCTCGACAACTACTGCCAGTTCATCGCGCACGTCGATGACGCTTTCCTGAAGGAGGTGCCGCAGCGTCGCGCCGAGGGCAAGGTCACCACCTTTTACGTGTGTTGCGGCCCTTCCCGGCCCAACACCTTCACCTTCAGCCCGGCGGACGAGCAGGTGTGGCTCGGGCTCTATGCGGCGGCCAACGGCCTGGACGGTTTTCTGCGCTGGGCGTTCGTGAACTGGCCGCGCGATCCGCTGTACGATTCGGGCTTCGGGCCGTGGCCGGCCGGCGACACGTTCCTGCTCTATCCCGGCCCGCGCTCCTCGGTGCGCTGGGAGATGCTTCGCGACGGCATCGAAGAGGCCGAGAAAATCCGCGTGCTGCGCGGTCGGCAGGCGTCCGGTCCGGCGCTGGACGAGTCGCTGTCGGCCTTCCATTTCAAGTCCGCGGAAAAGAGCACGGGGGCGGCGTTGAGCGAACAGGTGCGACGGGCCCGGCAGGCGGTCGAGGACGCCGCGCGGACGCTGCGTTGAAAGGGGTTGCGGCCGCGGAGTGTGACCTTGACCTGTAACCCCATCCGTGTTATCAATATTCCGAATACTAATGCTGGTTTTTGGCTCGGACGGGGGTTTGGGTCATGGGTTTCAGCGAGAGGACGTGATATGAAAAGACGTGATTTCCTGACGGCTTCGGCCGTGGCTGGGGTCGCCGCAGTCTGCAGCGCGCAACGGGCGTCGGCCCAGGGCCAAGTTAGCGGAGGGAGCGGAATGCCGAAACTGACAACGCCGGAAAAGCCGGCCGAGTTGAATCTCTGCCTGCAGTGGGGGGCGATCCCCGGCAACGAAATCAAGGAGAAGCTGGATTTTCTGGAGGCGAACGGCTTCGGTGCCGTCGAGATCCCTTCCGGCGACTGGCCGATCAAGAATTGCGATGCCATGATCGAGGCGATGAAAGGGCGCAAGCTCTTCCTCGCCACGGCCTGCGGCCCGAGCGATTTCTCCTACGCGGAGGTCGAGAAGCGCGAGGCCGAGGTGCAGAAGTTCCTGCCGGTCATCGAGGCGCTGGGCAAGATGAAGTCGGTCGGCCTGATCATCTGCCCGGCCCGCGGCAAGCTGAGCGAGCCCGGCCGGCTGAGCGGCAAGGAACTGCGCAAAGATTTTGTGGAAAACACGGGCAAGCGGCTCGCGGAGCATGCCGCCAAGAACGGCACGTCGATCGTGCTGGAGCCGCTGCGGCGCAACGAGACGCCCTTCCTGCGCCAGGTGGCGGACGGCGCGCGCATGGCCGCCGACATCGGCCCCGGCGCGACGGTGATGGGCGATTTCTGGCACATGCAGCTGGAGGAGACGAGCTTCATGGGCGCGTTCATCTGCGGCGGCAAACTGCTGACGCACGTCCACATCGCGGGGCTCAAGGAGCGGATCATCCCCGGCATCCACCCCGAAGCGGACAACTATGTGGACGGGTTCAAGGGGCTCAAGCTTATCGGCTACCGCGGTGCCGTCAGCTTTGAGGGCGGCTGGCCGAAGGATCCGAACGATCCCAAGAAGGGCCTTCCGCAGGAAGAGAAGACGAGGCTGATCCTCAACATGGCCAAGATGCTGCGCGAGCAGTGGGCGATGGCGTGATTTGGAAGGGCGGCCCGCCGGCCGCCCGTACGGATTGGAGGGGGCGACCGGCGGGTCGCCTCTGTAAAATACAAGGGAGAGAGAAATGAATCGTAGAGAGTTTGTCAAGGGATCGTCCGTGTTTGCGGCGATGATGGCGGCGGCGCCGACCATCGTGGTGGGGCAGGGCGCCCCGCGTGTGTTCAAGGTCGGCATGATCGGCGCGGGCGGACGTTGCACGGGCGCGATGGCCAATCTGATCGAGGCCGCCAAGAGCATCGGGCACGAGGTCAAGGTGGTGGCGGTTTGCGACTTCTTCGAAGAGAAGGCCAAGGCTGCCGCGAAGAAGTTCGGCTGCGATGAAAAGATGGCATTCGGCACGGCCAACGGCTACAAACAAGTGCTCGCCAGCGACTGCGAAATCATCGTCACGGCGACGCCGCCCGCCTTCCGCCCGATCCATGTCGAGGCGGCGATCAAGGCCGGCAAACACGTCTTCGCCGAGAAGCCGGTGGCCGTGGACGGCCCCGGAATTCGCCAGTTCCTCGCGGCGGCCAAGCTCGCGCAGGAGAAGAAGCTGTCGCTGGTGGCCGGCACGCAGCGCCGCCATCAGGCGGGCTACCTGAAGCAGGCCAAGGCGCTTAAAGAGGGCAAGATCGGTCCCGTGGTCGGCGGCGCAATCTACTGGAACGGCAACGTGCCGTGGGTGAAAAGGCGCGACCCGGGCGAATCGAACGCCTCGTACCTCTGCAAAAACTGGCTCAACTTTACGGAGATGTCGGGTGACCACATCGTCGAGCAGCACGTCCACAACCTCGACGTCGCGAACTGGTTCATCGGCCGTATTCCCAAGACGGCGACCGGATTCGGCGGACGCGCGCGCCGCAAGAGCGGCAACCAGTTCGACTTCTTCAGCATCGACTTCGACTACGGCGAGGGCGTGCACATCCATAGCATGTGCCGCCAGATCAAAGGCTGCTCCGACTTCGTGGGCGAACGCCTGCGCACGACGGACGGCGAGATCTCGGGCGGCGGCAAGATCACCAAGGACGGCAAAGACCTTGCGCTGGACGGCAACTTCCAGGAAGGCAACCCGTACATGGTTGAGCATGTCAACTTGCTGAAGGGCATGATGAGCGGCAATGTGATCAACGAGGGCGAGAATGTGGCGCTGTCCACCGCCTGCGCGATCATCGGCCGGATCTCGGCCTACACCGGGCGCACGGTCCGCATGTCGGACATCTTGGAGAACAAGGACTCCGAGTTCTACAACATGGCCTGCAAGCCCATGGCGATCGACTTCGAGGGCAGCGGCGACGTGGTTCTGCCGCCTGAGAATGTGGCGGCCGTTCCTGGCATCGACGATCCGCGTTTCGCGTAACTCGCCGCCGGTCTGTGTGGAAGGCCCGTTCCTGCGTGCAGGAGCGGGCCTTTTTCATTGGACCGACATCAGACGGAAGTCGTGGCGCGGCAGCGCGATCCGGTAGCGTCCCGGCGCAGTCCGCGTGACGGGCTCGCCGGTCTCGGCGTTGACTGCGGCGGCGTCCGCCGGAAGGCCGAGTGCGGCGAAGTCGAGCGCCACGTCCACGTCGCCGGCAGCGCCGTAACTGGCGACCGCGATCAGGGCTCTGTTGGCGCGGGACATGACGAGCATCTTGGCGGGCGCTCCGGCGAGGGTAACGGGGGGATCGCGGTCCCAATAGCGCCAGACGCGGCAATCGGGAAGACCGTAGCCGAAGTCGGCCAGGATGGACGTCGTGCGCGTATGCAGCGCCCCGTACCAGAGCCCACACTTGATCTCGTGCGTGAGCGACACGCCCAGCGCGCTGCGCGTGATGCGCTCGTCGCCGTGAAACAGATTGTGCCAGACGCTGAGGCAGCCGCTCTGCAGCCCGGTGCTTTGCGCCAATAACAGGCTGGTGTCGTCGTCGAGGTAGAGGCGCTCCTGACAATCTCTGTCCTTGAAGGCGCCTTGGTCGCGCCACTCGTGGTCGAGGAGAATCGTGCCGAACGAGAGCAGGGGGATCAGGTTCGCGTTGGTCATGTGGATGAATACCAGCGGCCGCCGTCCCATCCGGTGCTGCATTACGGCGGTACGCTTGGCCAGCTCGCGGAAGCCGAAGAGGTTGACGCCGGGATGGAGCGTGCCGTCGTCGGCCACATAGCCGGGACCGGTAGGCGTATAGTTGGGCGACAAGAAGTAGTCGTCGTAATAGATGCCGTCCGCGAAGGTCTCCAGCATGCGCTTGTGATAGTGGAGCGCCATGTTCTGCCAGCTCGGCAGGGGGTCGACGGCGTAGGCGATGCCGGAGGCTTCGCCGGGCGCCGTGACCTTGCCGTAGGCGGCGAGGCGGCAGACGCCGTCTTTGGCGCGCACGAACCGCTCTTCGCCGGGCCAGCGCGGGTCGGCGATGTCCACCGTGCTCCATTCGTCCATGAAGGTTTCCGCCTCTTCGCCCCAGTTGATAGCGCGGGCGTTGGTGTAGGGGATCACCCAGCCTGTCCGACCTTTTTCGGGGGCTGACCCCCAGGCTCCTTTGTCGAGAAAACGCAGCGTCCAGTTGATGTGGTTGCGGTACGTGACGAGATCCTTTTCGAATTCTGGGTTCTGAAATTGCCTGAGCCAGTTTTCGGTGAACGCGAAATCGGCGGTGCCGCCTTTGCGCAGGCGGGCGAACTCGTCGTAAACGGAAAAATTCTTGAAGGCGGGATAGAACGCGGTGCAGGGACCCGCCGCGCCCCAGTAGTAACAGGCGCCCATGAAGCCGAAGTTCACGACCTGCTCGGTGTCCGTGACCGGTGCGCCGGGGAACCAGCGCCGAAAATCAACGGGCGTCGCGGGCATCGGCTTGGCCGGGGTGGCCATCAGGCCGAAGGTGACGGAACGAGGACGCGTGAGGACGGTCGGGCGCGTGAAAAAGTGGACGACCAGCGAGGTGGTGCCGGCCTGCCGACGGATCTCCAGCGCGGGGCGCTGCGGGTCGAGGTTCCAGTCGCGGTCGTTTTCCGCGAACCAGCAGATCCCGCGCTCCGTGCCGCCCAGCCAGATATAGGGCACGAAGGGCGCCGGCAGTTTGTTGCGGCCGACGTGGCGCGAGTCCCATACCTTGCCGTCGGGGTCGGCTTTTCCCGATTCGGTGTAGCGGACGGAATTCGTCTTGCCGCTGTAATCCCAGAGCGTGCCCGCGCCGTCGGGGATGCGGCCCGCGTAGTGGAAGCGCAGCAGGTCGGTCACCGGATGCATCAGCCAAGCTTCGTCCGTCCGTAACGGGATGACGAGCCGCAGGGCGTCGAGGGTTTCTTTGGCGGGTTCGAGCCGGAGCGTGAACTTCGTCATGCCGTCGTATTCCATCGCGAATTCGGTGCGTCCCCGCAGGGGACCGGAATGCCACTGCGCCTCCCCTTTCACGAGGTCTTCGTCCTGCTGCGTGAAGGATAGCCGCTTGCCTTGTCCGGTGTAAACTTTGCCGCCGGATTCGGCTTCGAGCCGCATGGGCGCGGCCAGCAACGGGACACCCTGACTGGCCACCTGTTTCCAGAAGCCGTCTTCCGCGAGCTCGTGTGTTCGCAGCACGCAGGTGACGCGGGCGTGTCTTTTGTCGACCGTCATCGGCAGGAAGGGCGGAATGACGACGCGGTCCATTCCCAAGGTTTCCTTTTCCCAGACGAACCGTTTGCGCGTGAAGGCGCGCGTGATTTCGCGACGCTGGCCGCTGGCCGCCGTCAGGGTCAGAAGGACTTCATAGTCGCCTTCGTCGAGCGGCGGGACGTTGACGGTCTCGCCGCCGGCTGGCATGGGTAATGTGCTGCCGTAATGGGAGAGGTCCGCGTTTGCGCCTTTTCGCCTGAGGGCCAGCTCCCAGCGCGTGAAGAGGGGGCGCTTCTGCCGCACGAGCAGGCGCAGGCGGTCATAGGACGGAAAGTACCCGAAACGGAATTCCGTGCCGTCGGACTCTTTCAACAGATCGCCGGGGTCCGTCACCCCGCCGGTCGGGGCGCGCCCGTGATCGGTCGCTTGCGCCGCCGCCGGACCGGCGAAAACCGCCAGTGTGGAAACGGCCGCAAAGAAGAGACGAAGAAAAGCGGGAGGCAACATGGTGCCGTCGGCTAGGCTTTTTCGCTGTCGTATTCGATCAGGGTCTTCACGTCGAACGCGGACAGCTTGTGTTTGTAAGGCAAGAAAGGCAGCCCGATGATTGAAAAGACGCCGGCCACAAGGGCGTTCTGCCGTGTGATCATCGCCGCGACCGCCTCGATGGTGCCGCCGGTCGCGATCAGGTCGTCGATGATCAGGTAGCGGTGGTCGGCGACGATGTCGTCGGCGTGCATCTCGAGGGTCGCTTCGCCGTATTCGAGCGCGTAGCTCTGCGACACGGTCTTGCCCGGCAGCTTGCCTTTCTTGCGGGCGAGCACGAGCGGTTTGCCCGTGCGGATGCAGTATGCGCTGGCCACCAGAAACCCCCGGCTTTCGATTCCCACCACGCCGTCGATCCGGAACTCCTCATAATAGTCGACCATCTGGTCGATCACATAGGCGAAGGCCTCTGGATGCGTGAAGATCGTCGTGATGTCGTAGAAAAGGATGCCGGGTTTGGGGAAGTCGGGAACTTTGCGGATGACCTCGTCGAGATTCATGAAGACTCCTTCAAAATGGATCGCGGGCCGCTTTCCGGGCGGTCCGGGCCTGTGCCTGAATGCGCCCGCCGGACGTAGCGTTTTCAAAGAAATGATGCAGGAATGGCGGCGGGAAGGCAAGAACGAAGGCACGGCCGTGCGTGGCGTCCGGTCAGTCGATGACAAAGAGCGGGACGTGTTGGCCGCGGTCGCAGTCGAAGAGCCCTTTGTCCGTCAGCTTGAGATGGGGGACGATGGGCCTTGCGAGGTAGGAGAGCGTCATGAAGGGAGACGGCAGCGGGGACCCCATGATCTTCGCGAGACGGTTGCAGTCGGCGTAGGCGTGCGCCACGGTTTCCGCCGAACCGGAGGACATGAGGCCCGCGAGCGGCAGAGGAAAAGAGGTGAGGATTTTGCGGTTGTTGTCGGCGACCGCTAGCCCGCCTTTGAGCGCAATCACCTCGTTGACGGCGGCGGCGAGCGCCTCATCGGTGGCGCCGATGGCGATGACGTGGTGCGAGTCGTGCGACACGCTGGAGGCGATGGCGCCGCGGCGCAAACCGAAGCCTTTGACCAGCGCGACCGCCGGCGGCGCGGGCCGGTAACGGTTGCAGACCACGAGTTTGATGAGGTCGCGGTCCGGGTCGGTGCCGATGACGCCCTCGTCGGCTGGGCAACGCTCTTGGAGATGGTCGGTCAGGTGATGGCCGTCGCGGACGCCGATGATCCTGACACGCTGCGCCTGGCGCGCGACAATGCGGAGGTCGGCGGGTGCGATGGGCTCCGCGGCGAAACGGTTTTCGATCACCGGCTCGCCTGCGGAGAGGAAGGATACGCCGTCGCGCGCGACGCATTGCCCGCGCAACCAGACTTCGCGCGGCGTGAGAGTTTGCAGGTCGTCCACGATCTGGAAATCGGCCGTGTCGCCCACCTGGAGCAGGCCGAGCGGCAGCTTGTAGTGGAGCACGGGGTTGACGCAGGCGGCTTGCAGGACGGTCTGAAGCGAAATGCCGCGCTTAAACGCGGAAGACGCGATGAAGTTGATGTGGTCGCGCAACAGGTCGCCCGGGGCTTTATTGTCGCTGCAGAACATGCACATTTCAGGGAAGCGTGCGATGAGCGGAATGAAGGGCTCGAATTGGCGTGCGGCGGAGCCGTAACGGATCAGGAGCTTGATTCCCGCTTTGATCTTTTCGCGGGCCTCGTCGAACGTGAGGCTTTCGTGGTCGGTGCTGATGCCGGCGGCGGCACAGGCGCGGATGCCGTCGGCCGAGAGGCCGGGCGCATGGCCGTCGATGGGCAGGTGCCGTTTCTGTGCGGCGGCGATTTTTTCGAGCACGGCGGGTTTCTTTTCGAGCACGCCGGAGACGTCCATGACCTCGGAAAGATGCGTGATGCCGGGAAACTTGAAAAGCCGGGCGACGGCCTCGGGGCCGAGTTCCGCGCCGGCGGTCTCGGACAGCGTGGCCGGAACGCAGGAGGGAACGCCGAAGCCGAAAATGAAGGGCGTCTGTTTGGCCAGCGCCAGCATGATTTCGACGCCCTTCTCGCCGAGTACGTTGGCGATCTCGTGCGGGTCCGCGACGGCGGCGAGCGTGCCGTGGACCACGGCCGCACGTGCGAAAGCGGCGGGCGTGAGCATGGAACTCTCGATGTGCACGTGCGCGTCGACGAATCCGGGCAGGATGTAGCCTGGGGCGGGACTCTCGTCTGGTGTGATCGAGAGGATCGTGCCCTGTTCCGAAATCGTCAGGCGCGCGCCGAAACTTGCTTTCTGAATCGGGTCGACCAGTGTGCCGCTGATAGTGTGTCGCATAAATTCCCAGGCTGTCGGTTTGTTCCGGACGGGGCCAGCGGGGCCGCCGCGTCCACATGGCTGAACGGAAGCGTGTTTCCTGACATACGCATACGGGCACAGGATAGACTGTCCAAAGAGGATCGGCAAGTCCCGTCTGGCCGCGCGAAGCGCAAAATGGAATGCACGCTTTAGATAATCGTACCATGATCAGGAATGAGGCGAAGCAGCCGCGGGCGCCGGTGATCAGGAAAGCCGGCTGCCAGGGGGAAAGGTGTTTCTGGCCGCGAAGAAGCCCTTCGGACGGAAAAACGGCGTCCGATTTTAAAAAAATCTTCATCAGAATTTCATAAAAAATGACGCAAATCATTGATTATAAAACAGTTAACGGTATTTAAAAATTGGTGTCAGGGGCGTGTTTGGCATTGACGTTCGGTGTCATAGGGTGTTTAATAGTGTCAACAAAGGTCAAACTATGGTTTCCTCTGGTGGACAGAGTGCCGGGACGTTGGCCGGGCCGGGTTTGCTGGTCGGCCGGTACGATCACGCGTTAGATCCCAAGAAGCGTTTCACCATCCCTGCGGGGTGGCGGGAGCTGATGGGGACGCCGGACTATGTCTACATCATGCCAGACCCGAAGGAGAAGTGTTTGAACCTGTTGCCGCCTGCGGAGATGGAGGGGCGGCTTGACAAGCTGCGTCAGCGTGCGCTGTTCGACAGAGGCGCGAGTGCGGCGTTGCGGGTGTTGGGCGAGAACTCCGAGCAGGTGATGTTGGACGTGCAGGGGCGCATTCGCATCAAGGACCGGTTGCTGAAGTTCGCGATGCTGGAAGAGACGGTCGTCATGGTTGGCGCGCTGAACCGCGTGCAGCTTTGGTCGCCGGCGCTGCGGCCGGATGTGGAGACCGTCGACCAGGCCGCGTTCGCGGAGGCGTGCGAGGTGTTGCAGTTCTAGCGGCGATGGGCGCGCAGACCGCGCGGCGGTGGAGAAGCGATTTGAGACGCGGACAGAACGATGCCGTCCGGGGAACGGACGCGGACCTCGGATGAACACGTTCTGTTTCGCGATCATGTTTTGGAGTTGGGTATTTGTCTGGAGGGACTATGCACCTGTCGGTGTTACTGCAGGAAACCGTGGAGGCCCTGGCGGTCGTGCCCGGCGGCAGTTACATCGACGGAACGCTTGGCGGAGCGGGTCACGCGGCGGAGATTCTGAGGCGCGCGGGGCCGACCGGCCGGCTGCTGGGTATCGACAGGGACACGGATGCCCTGAAGCGCTCGGCGGCGCGGCTGGAAGCGTTGTCCGGCGAGAAAGTGCTGGTCCACGGAGCTCACGGCGAGCTCCGCCGGTTGGCAGAGGCGAACGGTTTTGCGGCAGTGGACGGCATGCTGCTTGATCTGGGCGTATCCTCCGATCAGCTTGATACGCCCGGACGGGGGTTCAGTTTCCGGCTGGAAGGGCCCTTGGACATGCGCATGGATCCGACTCGGGGGGAGTCGGCGGCCGACCTGCTCGCACGGCTGGACGTGCAGTCCCTTGCAGACGTTCTGCGGAGGCTCGGCGAGGAGCCTCAGGCGCGGCGGGTGGCGCAGGCCGTTGTCCGCGCCCAGGAGCAGAGCCCGATCACGACCACGGGCCGCTTGGCCGAGGTGGTGAGCGAGGCGCTTGGCGGAAGAAAAGGGCCCCGGCATCCGGCCACCCGTGTTTTCCAGGCCCTGCGGATGGCGGTGAACCGCGAGCTGGAGGATTTGGAGCAGGCGCTGGAAGACGGCCTGCGGCTCCTCAAGCCCGGCGGACGGATGGCGGTGATCACGTTCGAGAGCCTGACGGACCGGCTGGTGAAGCAGCGGTTCGCGGCGCACACCGGGCGGTGGGTGTCGCTGCAGCAGGGCGGCGAGCGGTGGGAGGGCGAGCTGCCCGCGGTGACGAGGGTGACCCGGCATCCGCTGGAGGCGGGGCCGGAAGAGGTGGCGGCGAATCCCCGCGCGCGCTCGGCGAAGCTGCGGGTGGTTCAGCGGTGCGAGGCGCCGGAGCGCCGCCGCGACAAGGATTTTTGAGGCAACGGAAACTTTGAGTCGGAGACACAGCCCACAGGAGGGTGTGAACATGAGACGGAATCGCAAAAGACAGGTGCACGCAAAAGTGTTGCCGCCATCGGTGGCGGGCATGGTCGTGCTGATCGTGAGCATGGTGCTGAGCTACTGGTTCATGGACTCCAAGTGCGCCCAGCTGGGCATGGACATCCGCAAGAACGAACAGAATTTCGCGGCGCTCGAGGACGAGTGTGTCCGCGAAGAGGCGCGCTGGAGCGAAAAGAAGACACCGGAAAAGCTGGAGCAGGCCATGCTGCAGCACGGGATCGCGATGAGCTATCCGACGGCCGATCAGGTGGTGCGGATGGATGCGTCCGGGCAGCCGGTGGCGGGCCAGCTTTCGCTCGTCAGGTTCCAGCGCAATCTGAGCGCGAGCGAGCGGGTGGCCAAGACGGAGCAGAAGTGAGTGTCACGGCGGAAGGATGACGGGACGCCATGCATGAACGCGGCATACAGATACGCATCTGGATCGTTGCGGTTTTGCTCTTTCTGTCGTTTTGCGGGTTGGGCGCGAAGCTGGCGTATCTGCATCTCTCCAACCATTCCAAGGTGACGGGGCGCGAGTATAAACGCACGCTCCTCGGACTGCGGGGCCGGATCTTCGACTGCAACGGCAGTCAGTATCCGATGGCGGTGAGCTTGCCCGCACGCCAGTTCTATATCGATCCGAAGTCGGTCAAGAAAGAACACGACGTCAAAGCGATCGCGAAGACCGTCGCGTCATGCCTCTCGCTCGATGAAAAGGCGGTGCTGGAGAAGTTCACGCAGACCGGTTCGCGCTACATCAAGCTGGGCTATTCGCTCGACGACCATGTGTTCGAGGTCCTGTCGGACGCCAAGCGCATCAGCGGGGTCGGCTCTGAGGAGCTCGTGATCCGCCGTTATCCCCAGGGGCGCCGCATGTCGCACGTGCTCGGATTCGTCAACGACATGGGCGTGGGCGGGGCGGGCATCGAGCAGCAGTTCAACCGCTACCTGACCGGCACCGAGGGACTGATCGAGGGCGAGAAGGACGCCGGGCGCCGCGAGATCTTCACCCGCCGGAAAACCTACGTCCCCGCCATCGCCGGCTCGGATGTCTACCTCACGCTGGACCACAATATCCAGTACGAGGTGGAGCAGGCCGTGAAAGAGGTCGTCGAGAAGTTCGATGCGATGGCCGGCTGGGCGATCGTGCAGCGGGTCAAGACCGGGGAACTGCTGGCCATCGCCTCCTACCCCGACTTCGAGCCGGAGAACTACTCCAAGGAGGCCACCTTCGACGTGTGGCGAAACAACGCGCTGGCGATCGTGTACGAGCCGGGGTCGATCATGAAGGCGGTCACGGTGTCGGCGCTGCTGAACGAGCGGCTCGCGACGCCCGACACGATGATCGATGTCGGCGAGGGCACGTGGTTCTACGCGGGCAAGCCGCTGCGCGACCACGTGACCGGGCGGATCTCGGTTAGCACCGCCCTCAAGAAGTCCAGCAATATCGCCTGCGCGAAAATGGGCCTCATGCTGGGCAACAAGAAATTGGAAGCGTATCTGCACGCGTACAACTTCGGCAACAAGCTCGGGATCGAACTGCCGGGCGAGGAACGGGGCATTCTCGCCCGGTCCAAAGACTGGGACAAGCTGAAGCCGACGCGGATACCGATCGGCCAAGGCGTCGCGGTGACCGGGCTGCAGATGATCAACGCCTACTCGACGTTGGCGAACGACGGCGTCATGATGCGTCCGTATCTGGTGGACCGGATCGTGTCGTCCACGGGGGATACGGTTTTTAAGGCCAAGCCGGAGGTCCTGGGGCGCCCGGTGCGTCCGGAGGTGGCGCGGAAGGTGCGCGAGATGCTGATCGGCGTGACGGAGGAGGGCGGCACCGGCAAGCGCGCGTCGGTCGCGGGGTACTCGATCGGCGGCAAGACGGGGACGGCCCAGAAGGCGGTGCCGGGCGGCTACTCGAGCACCGATTACTATGCGTCCTTTGTGGGCTTTGTTCCGGCGCGCGAACCGGTGTTCAGCGTGCTGGTCACCGTGGAGCGCCCCCGACCCCAGCACACCGGCGGCTTCGTGTCGGCGCCGGCGTTCGCGAAGATCGCGGCGGCCACGGCGCGGTATCTCGAAATACCGCCCGACCTCCCTCCGGAGGAAGACGAGGCGGACGCCGGTCAACTCTGAGCGGCATGACATCCCAAGACCGGCGCGGGCCGGAGAGGAACGAAGAAATGCGATTTTCCGATATTCCGGAATTGGCTGGTTTGGTTGACGCGAAAAGCGCCGGCTTGACGTTCAGCGGCGTGCAGTGCGACTCGCGGCGGGTCCGTCCGGGCGACCTTTTCGTCGCCTTGGCGGGCACTCGGGACGACGGGGGCAAATACGCCGCGGCCGCCCTGTCGAAAGGGGCGGCCGCCGTGCTCTCCGAAACCCCCGTGCCCGACGTCGCCAAGCAGGTTTTTCTGGTGAAAGACGCGCGGCGCGTGCTGGCCTGCCTGGCTTCGGCGCTCAGCGGATGGCCGTCGCGCGCGTTGCGCGTTTACGGCATCACCGGCACCAACGGCAAGACCACGACGGCATGGCTGCTGCGAGAAATCCTGCGGGCGGCCGGAGCGAATCCCGGGCTCTTGACGACCGTGCAGGTCGAGTACGGTGGCCGCGCGATTCCGGCCACGCGGACGACCCCCGACGCCTGCGAACTCCAGGGCCTGCTGGCGGCGATGCAGTCCGCGGGCTGCGATTCGGCCGTGATGGAGGTTTCCTCCCACGCTTTGGACCAGCAGCGCGTGGCCTGCCTCCGGTTCGCGGCCGCGGCCTTCACCAATCTCTCCCAGGACCACCTCGACTATCACCACACCATGGAGGCTTACTTCCAGGCCAAGCAGCGGCTCTTCGCGCAGCTCGCGCAGGACAAGCCGGGGGCGACGGCCGTCTGTTTCCGCGACGCGGGGTACGGGGTCCGCATGGCGGACTACCTCGCGACGTTGCCGCTGCGCCGCATCACCTGCGGATTTTCGCAGGACGCCGATTTGCGGGCGGAAAACATCGCCGTGACAACGGACGGCAGCCGCTTCACGCTGGCCGCGCCGGACGGCCAGCGCCGGGCGCTGTGTGTCCATTTGGCGGGCCGGTACAACATCGCCAACATGCTGTGCGCGGCCGGCTTGGCGCTGGAGGCCGGCGTGCCGCTGGACACGGTGGCGAAGACGCTGGAGGAGGTGACGCCGCGTTGGGGCCGGCTGGAGCGCGTGCCGGCCGCTGTGCCGGCCACCGTCTTCGTCGACTACGCGCACACCGACGACGCGCTGACCAACGTCTTGGGAACGCTGCGCGAAATGACGCCCGGCCGCCTGACGGTGGTCTTCGGCTGCGGCGGCAACCGCGACCGCACAAAGCGCCCGCTGATGGGCAAGGCCTGCGCGGCGTTGGCGGACCACCTGGTGGTCACGTCGGACAACCCGCGCGGCGAGGAGCCGATGGCGATCATCCAGGAGATCATGTCCGGCGTGCCTGGGGGAACGTCGTTCGTGATCGAGCCGGACCGGCGCGCGGCGATCCGCCACGCCCTGGCGACGTCCGTCGCGGGAGACGTGGTGCTGGTGGCCGGCAAAGGGCACGAGCCGTTCCAGGAGCTGGCGGACCGTACGGTGCCGTTCGATGACCGGCAGGTGGTGATGGAAGAGGCCGTTAAATTGGGCGCGGGGGCTTGACGCGTCAAGCCCGCTCGGGAATCGCAGGTCGTATGGAAATTGGGCAAGCACAGGTTTTTGATGCGGTCGCCTTTGCGGGGTGGGTGTCGGGCGCGTCGCAGATGTTGCCGCAGACGTTCTGCGGGGTCACGCAGGACTCGCGCAAGGTGACCCCCGGGTGCCTTTATGTGGCGCTGCGGGGCGAGCGTTTCGACGGCCACGACTTTGTGGGGCAGGCGCTGCGTGCGGGAGCGGCCGCGGCGCTGGTCGAGGATTCTTGGCCGGCACCGGCCGGATCGGCCGCCTGGGCGCTCATCCGCGTGCACGACACGCGCCGGGCGCTGGCCGACGCGGCGCGTGCCTGGCGCCGACTGAGCCGTGCGTTCATCGTGGGCGTCACGGGAAGCTCCGGCAAAACCACCACCAAAGAGATGGCCGCGGCGCTGTTCGGTGGCGGCGGTCCCGTTTGCGCCACACAGGGGAATCTCAATAACGAGATCGGATTGCCCCTGAGCCTGCTTGTCATGCCGCCCGATGCGGCGTTCGGCGTGTTTGAGCTGGGGACGAATCATCCCGGCGAGATCGCGCGCCTTGCGGAGGTGCTCAGGCCCCGCGCGGCGATCATCGCGAGCATCGGGTGCGCGCATATCGAGCACTTCGGGGCAATGGAGGCGATCGCGCGTGAAAAGGGCGCTCTTCTTCAGACGCTGCCCGAGGACGGGTTTGCGGTGCTGTGCAAAGAGACCGACTGTTTTGAGCTGCTCTCGACGCTCTCGAGCGCGCCCGTGGTGACGACGTCCCTCGTGACGCGTGACGCCGATTTCAGCGGTGAGCTGATCGACCCCCTCAGCGGGACGCTCTGCGTGACCGAGCGCGAAACGGGCATCCGGACGGCCTTGCGCAGCGGCCTTCCGGGCGAGCACAACGCGTCGAATCTGCTGCTGGCGTTCGCTGCGGCGCGCCGGGCGGGGATCCCTCCGCAAGCGGCCGCGCAGGCGCTACTGAGCCTCGCCCTGCCGGGCATGCGATGGGATGTTTCGAAACGCCGCGGCGTGACGTTTGTGAACGACGCCTACAACGCCAATCCTCAGAGCATGAAGGCGGTGCTGCGGACGTTCATGAAGCTGCCGTGCGGCGGAAGACGCGTTGTCGTGCTCGGGGACATGCTCGAGCTGGGCGCGCATGCGGAGCCGCTGCACCGCGAGATCGGCCGGTGCGTGGCTGAGCTGGCTCCCGACCGCCTGATCGCAGTGGGGCCCGACTCTGAAAAATATGTGGTGGAGGAAGCCGTGACGGCTGGATACGAACGTGCGAAAGCCGCCTGTTTCCCGGATGCCGCGGCGGCGGCCAGCGCGCTCCTCGGGCTTGTGGGGCCGGGCGATTGTGTGCTGTTGAAAGCTTCGCGCGGCATGAGATTGGAGCGGATTCTCGATGGATGGCAAATATGATCGTGTAAACGCGCTTGTCTTGGGCGCCGGGTTGAGCGGCGAGGCCGCGGCCCTGTTGCTGCTGGCGCGCCGGGGACGCGTCGTGCTGGTCGATGAGGGCGAAGAGGCGCGGGTGGCCGAAGCGACTGCGCGGGTGCGTCAAGCGGGCGGCCGCGTGCTGTTTCGGGTCGACGGGTTGCCCCGAGAGCCGTTCGACGTCTGCGTGGTGAGCCCGGCGTTCGCGATGAACCACCCGTGGGTCGAAGAGTGCCGCAGGCGCGGGCTTCCGATGATTTCGGAGCTGGAGCTGGGCGGTTGTTACTGGCGGGGAAAAATTCTCGCGGTGACGGGAAGCAAGGGCAAGAGCTCGCTCGTCAAGCTTTGCGCGGATACGCTGTCGGGCGCGGGTTTCACGGCCTCGCCCGCCGGCAATTACGGCATTCCGCTGTGTCGTCTGGCGCTGGAAAAGCCGGACTTGGCGTGGGCGGTGACGGAGGTCAGCTCGTTCCAGATGGAGCACACGCCGACGTTCAGCCCGGATATCGCGATCCTGTTGAACCTTCAGGCGGACCACTTCGACCGCCACGCGGACATGGCCGAATACAAGGCGCTCAAGCTCAGCCTGTTTTCCGCCATGCGGCCGGGGACCGTCGCGCTCCTTCCCGCCGGACTGAGCGATGACGGCAAGGTGCCTGGCGGTGTCGAGCGGCTGCGGTTCGGCGCGGACGCGGGATGCGACTGGGCGTATGCCGACCATGCGGTGATCGGCATGCTTCACGGCCGCGTCTGCAAGGTCGAAATGAAAGACTCGTGGTTCGACAACGAGATTCTGGGGCTGGCCGCGGCCGCGGGGGCGGCCGCGCTGCGCTATGCGGGGCTGAGCGACGGGCAGATCGAGAACGGGCTGTCCGGCTTCCAGCCTCTGCCTCACCGCGTCCAGCGGATCGGCGTGAGCAAGCAGGGCGTGTGTTTCGTGGACGATTCCAAAGCCACCAGCTTGGCCGCGACCGAGGCGGCGTTGCGGATGGTCAAAAAGCCGGTCCGCCTGATCGCCGGCGGACTGCTGAAAGAAGACGATCTCGAAAGCATAAAAGAGTTACTGACACAAACCACAAGAAAAGTGTATCTTATTGGGCACTGCGCTGGGCAGATGTATCAGGCGTGGTCGATGTCGGTTCCCTGCGAGGAGTGCGGCACGCTGGAGCGTGCCGTCAATTTGGCCGTGTGCGAGGCACAGCCGGGGGAAACCGTATTGCTGTCGCCGGGCACAGCGAGTTTTGATCAATTTAAAAGCTATCGGGAAAGAGGAGAACGTTTCACAACACAGGTCCGCGCGGTTGCGGAGCTCGGAACGTTTCTTTTCTGAGGGCAAGAAGGACAAGGAGACACAATGAATCGTCAAGTCGTGCGGGTAGTTGCGGGCGCCAATCTGGTCGCAGGTTGCCTCCTGTTACAAGGGTGCGGTATGTTCGGAAAGAAAACGGATCAGGCCGTGACGACGTTGCCCGGTGGCGAGCAGGCGCCGGTCGAAGTGCAGCCCGTCGAGCCGGCCGCGACGATGCCGCCGGTCGAGACCGTTCCCGTTGATCTGCCGGCGGTGCAGAGCACGACGCCCTACACCATTCAGAAGGGGGATACGATTTCCGCGATCGCCTACAAGTTCAGCCTGCGCTGGCAGGATGTCGTGGCGGTGAACCCCGGGATCGCGCCGACCCGTCTGCGCGTGGGCCAGGTGATCCAGTTGCCGGGCCAGATCGATATGGGTAAAGCTCGCCACGTTCCCGTTGCGACGCGAAAGGTGGCGGCTCCGAAAATTTCGGCGCCGAAAGCTTCGGCGCCGAAAGCCGCCGCGGTGTCGGGCCCCATCACGACCTACGTCGTGAAGTCCGGAGACTCGCTGTCCGTCATCGCTCACAAGCACGGCGTCAAGACGTCGGTCTTGCGCGAGGCGAACGGCCTCAAGGGCGACCGGATCTCCGTGGGCCAGAAGCTGAAGGTGCCGGGCGCCAAGAAGACGCCGGCCGCGTCGGCTCCCGCCGCGAAGAAGTCCAGCGCCGCCGCCGCGCCGAAGACCGAAGCCCCCAAGGCCGCCGCGCCGAAGACCGAAGCCGCTCCCGCGCCGGCCGTCACGCCGCCGCCCGCGCCGGTCGTCGCTCCCGCTCCGGCTGCCGAGCCGGCCGCCGCCGATCCCGCGGTGAAGACCGATGCAACGACCCCGCCGCCCGCGCCGGCCGCAGATCCGAACACTCAGACCTACACGGTGAAAGAGGGCGAGGATCTCTATGCTGTCGCGATCCGCTGGGGCGTCAGCCCGAGCGATCTGAAAACGCTGAACAACTTGACCTCCACCGAGCTGAAGGCCGGTACGGTGCTCAAGATTCCGGGCAGCGCCCAGTAACCCAGGCGGAATGACGGGATGCGCAAGACGCTGACAACACTCGCGTTGACCGTCGTCACGCTGCTGGGTTTGGGAATTGTTCTGCTGGCGACCGCCAGCGCAGTGCGGGCTCAAGGCTTATACGCCGACCCGCACTTTTTTGTTAAGCGGCAGCTGATGTGGCTCGCGATTTCGGCGGCGGTGGTTTTCGCTGCCAGCCGATTCGATTACCATTGGTGGAAAGAGACGCCGCTGTTGACGGTCGGCTTCTATGCCTTGGTGGTGATCGCGCTTCTGCTGGTCTTCTGCCCCGGGATCGGCGGCAAGGTCAAAGGCAGTTACCGCTGGCTCAATCTCGGGCCGCTGCGGATGCAACCCAGCGAGTTTGCCAAAATTCTGACGGTTATCGCCTTGGGAGTGTGGGTCGACCGTATCGGGTGGCGCGTGCGGCAGTTCTGGAAGGGCGCCGTTTTTCCGGCTGCGGGACTGGGGTTGTTGGCCGGGTTGCTGGTGATGGAGCCCGACTTCGGCTCCACGATGGTGGTCTGCGTGGTCGGCGGGCTCATGCTGTTTGTGGTGGGCACGCGCATCTTCTATCTCGTGCTCTTGGGCACAGGCGGTTTGGGCTTGGTCGGCATGGTGCTGGTGACCAACGCGAACCGCATGGAGCGCATCAAGGCTTGGATGCACGGCGAGGACAGCGCCTCCTCTGCGGCGTACCAGTTGAAGCAGGCGATCTTGGCCTTCGAGAACGGCGGGCCGTGGGGCGTCGGCTTCAACCAGAGCATCCAGAAGTATAATTACCTGCCGGAGGCGCACACCGATTTCATCTTCGCGATCGGAGGGGAAGAGTTCGGCTTCATCTTTTCCATCGGCGTCCTGCTGGCGTACGCGGTGATTCTGGTGTGCGGCGTCCTGATCTGCATGCGCGCGCCGGACAGGCTCGGCCGAATGCTGGCGTTCGGCATGATGCTCCTGCTGGTCTTCCAGGCCGCGTTCAACATCGGCGTGGTGACGGGGTGCCTGCCCACCAAGGGGCTGGCCCTGCCGTTCATCAGCTATGGCGGCACCAACTTGATCACGGCCCTGTTCGCCGTCGGCACGCTGATGAACGTTGGGCGGCACATCGATGTGTTCGACGAGCGCCTGCACACGCAGGTCGTCAAAAACGCCGCGATGCGGCTGTGAAATCCCGCGTGATCGGCGAGGTGCCGAGGTTGCTTTGCACCACGCCCATGCTCGCGCGGAAACAGTCGCGCACGAAGGTTTGGGCGCGGGCCGCCTTGGCGCGTGCGGTGCCCGGTTCACGGGCCAGTTTTAAGATCGCCGGCACGGCTTTCGCGAGGTCGGGCTCGCTGTCGAAATCGAAGAGCCACTCGTCCAGCCCGATGTCGCGCCACATGAACCCCTTGCTGGTCTGCTCCTCGAAGCGGCAGACGATCGCGGGAATGCCGTTGCCGATGCACATGATGGGCGAGTGCATCTCCAGCCCGAACAGGCCGGCGGAGCGGACGTAGGTGCTGAGCGCCTCGTCCGTCAGCCAAAAGTTCTCGCGCCACACCACGTTTTTGCGCACGTCGTCCGGCAACTTGTCGACGAGCATTTCCTTGCCGACCGCCATTTGGCTCATGTCTTCCGGGCAGACCAACACCTTGAGCCCCGTCTGGCGCGTCACGGCGCAGATCGCCTCGCGCAGCGGCGCGTGGTCGTGCTCCTTCATCGCCTCGTTGCGCGCGTGTTTGCGTTCCGCGGCGGCGTCTATAGGCGTGTTGCGGATTTTCCAGTAGGGCGTGTTGCGCAGCCGCGGGATGCAGCAGAGAAACTTGTCCGCCTCGAGCCCGTTCGCTTTCAGGAACGAATCCGCGGCGGCCTCGTTGCGCAGATCGCAGGCGAAGGCGCCGTCCGGCCCGAACGCCATGAGCGGCGCGTCGATGCCGTCGCTTTTCGCTTTCGCCAGCGAGACCGAGTCGCGGAAGTAGAGGAACCGGGCGCGGCCCATGAGGGCGCGCTCGTCCGCGCCGAAGCCGCCATACGTGATGCCGTACACGCCGAAGGGTTTCCCCGTATGCTTGACGAACGCGGCCACGTCGTTGTGCGCAACCATCGAGGGGCCCGAGCCGTGCAGCAGGAAGTTGCACCACGCTACGGCATCGCCGAGCTCCGCGTTCGACGCTTTGCCCGTCACGCCGATCGTGCCCTTCACGATGCGGAGCGAGGGAAAACGCCTGTGCTCCATGGCCGCGACTTCAGGTGAGAGGTCGTTCGAGGCCCAGAGCATGACCTCGGCGCCGGGGATGTGTTTCTCGATCAGCGCGAGCACGCCCGGCGTGTGGGCGATGTCGCCGATATTCACGACTTGCCACGATGACCGCAACAGGATGCGCGGCGTGCGTTTCGCGGCGTCGGCCCGCAGCGAACTCGCGAGGACGGTGGCGAGGGATGACTGGAGGAAATGGCGGCGGTTCATGATGTTTTCCCGTGGCGGGTTGCGGTTACGCGAAAGAGCCGTAGGTGCGGGAGGTGACGAAAAGCCCCATGTCGTAAGAGTAAGGGTGAAGCGCCTTTTCCGGATCGGCCCAAAGGTTCTGCCGGTATTGCGTGGGCGAGAGCCCGACGGCTTTCTGGAAACGCCGCGAGAAATAGAGCTGGTTGAGAAAACCGACCTGCACGGCGATCTCCTTGATGCTGAGATTGGGGAACGCCAGCAGCTTCTGGGCGTAGCGGATCCGCTGCCGCTCAATGTAGCGCTGCGGAGAAAGCCCCAGATGCCGCTTGAACAGACGGAAGAGCTGGCAGTAGGAAAGGCCTGCGAGACGGGACAGCTGACGGTAGTCGGGATTTTCGTTGAGTGAGGCGCGGATGTATTCGGTGACGCGGAACAACCGCTCGTCGATTCCCTCTTCGCCGTTTTCCCCATTCACACGCATGGCCCATAGCGTAAGAGAAATCGAAAAGGCGGGCAACCAAAAACGGCCGGTCGGCAATGTGCAATTACGGGCCGCGTTCGCCGGCGGGATCGGTCGGCCCCGCGAAAAGGACGCCCTGCGACTGGAAGAGGCGCAGGGCGCGGCGGTGCGCGAGGGCCTCAAGAAAGGCGGTCATTTCGGCCTCGGGCTTTTGGAACGTCGCGGCGAGCGCGCCGAGCGAGACCGGATGGCGGCTGACGAGAGCAATGAGGGCCGCCTCGGTCAGGGCGGCGGGGGCGGTTTTCGGCTCGGCGCCGCTCTCGTGCGCGGCGGGGCCGAAGAGCGCGGTGAGCGCGCGCAGTCGCTCTTGCGGACAGGCGGTGACCGCGCCGTCGGCCGGAGGGCGCACGGCGCTGTTCAGCGTGATGGCGTCGGGCGCGAAACTCTGCGCGATCTCGGCGATGCGCCGCGCCTGCACGTCGGCGTCGTTGAAGCCGGGGATGATAAAGACTTCGAGGTCGAGGCGTCCGGAGAACTGCTGGCGGAACGCGCGGTATCCGGCGACGATGGCGTCGAAACGGAGCGAGGGATGGGGCCGCGTGACGTGCTCGAAGGACGCCTGGTCCCAGGCGTGCAGCGAGACCTTGACCACATCGGCGAGGGCGGCGTCGCGCCGCACCTCGGGCAGGTGGAACAGCGATCCGTTGGAGAGCAGCAGCGAGCGGCAGGGCGTTTCTGCGCGCACGAAACGGAGAAGGTCGCCGAAGTGCGCGTGCAGCGTGGGTTCGCCGGAGCCGGAGGCGGTGATGAAGTCGGGCGGCGATTCCGTCGTGAACCACTGGCGCAGTTCTGCGAGGATCGCGCCCATGGGCGGCGATTCGGTGCGCGTGACGGTGGTCGCGGGCGTGGGGCCGAGTTGGCAGAAACGGCAGTTGAGCGTGCAGCTTTTGGGCACGGCGAGATCGACGCCGAGCGAGCGCCCGTAACGGCGGGAAGGGACCGGGCCGAAGAGGAATCGGAAGTCGTTCATGTCGCCTAAGTGTCTTGGGCGATGGTGTCGATCTGCTTGTCGCGTCCGAAGACGAGGAGCTTGTCATCGGGCTGGATGATCTCGTTGGCCGTCGGAAGGATGACGGTGCGCGGTTGCGTGGGATCTTCGGCCAGGCGTCGGACACAGAGGACGGTGACGCCGAAGTTCTTGCGCACCTCGGCTTCGGCGAGGGATTTGTGCGCGAGCGATTCCGGCACGTCGATCTCCGCGACGCTGAGGCCGTCGGAGATCTCGAAAAGGTCGACCGAGCCTTTGGAGAGGAGCGTGCGGGCGATGCGCTTCGCGCAGTCGCGGTTGGGGTAGACCACCATGTCGGCGCCGACGCGTTTGAGGATCTTGCCGTGCAGGTCGGAGTTGGCTTTGGCCACGACCGTCGGCACGCCCAGCTCCTTGCAGTTCACGGTGGCCATAATGCTGCCCTCGAGGTTGGTGCCGATGGCGACGACCACCACGTCGCACTCTTGGAACCCGGCGTCTTCCAAGGTGCGCGAGTTCGAGGCGTCACCTTCCACGGCTTTGGTCACGAACTCCGAGAACTCTTGGATGATGTCGCGGTTTTGGTCGATCAGCAGGACCTCCGCGCCGTGTTCCGCGAGACTTTCCGCGAGCGAGGCGCCGAAGCGCCCTGCGCCGATGATGCCGATACGTTTCATAAAGTGAGGAGTTGGGTGTTGGGGTGTTGGAGATTAGGTCGTGGCGTTCACGCGAGCGCCTGGTCGAGATCGGCGATGATGTCGTCCGGATGCTCGATGCCCACCGACAAACGCACGAGGTCGGGACTGATGCCGGCGGCGGCGAGCTGCTCGTCGGTGAGTTGGCGGTGGGTTGTGCTGGCGGGGTGCAGCACGCCGGTCCGGGCGTCCGCGACGTGCACGACGATGGCGGCGAGCTTAAGCTTGTCCATGAAGCGGACCGCGGCTTGGCGCCCGCCCCTGACGCCGAAGGAGATGACGCCGCAGGTTCCGCGGGGCAGGTACTTCTTGACGAGGGCGGCGTCCTTGGACGAGGGCAGGCCGGGGTAGTTGATCCACGCGACGCCCGGGTGCTGCTCGAGATGGGCGGCCACGGCCTCGGCGTTGCGGCAGTGGCGTTCCATGCGCAGGTGGAGCGTCTCCATGCCGAGGTTGAGCAGGAAAGCGTTCATGGGGGCGGGCGCGCTTCCGAGGTCGCGCATGAGCTGGGCGCGGGCCTTGACGATGAAGGCGGCTGCGCCGAAGGTCTCGGTGTAGACCAGCCCGTGATAGGAGGGGTCGGGCTCGGTCAAGCCCGGGAACTTGCCGCTGGCCTTCCAGTCGAAGCGCCCGCCGTCCACGATCATCCCGCCGAGGGAGACGGCGTGGCCGTCGAGATACTTCGAGGTGGAGTAGGTCACGATGTCCGCGCCGAAGTCGAGGGGGCGACACAGGACAGGGGTCGGGAAGGTGTTGTCGACGATCAGCGGAACGCCGTTGGCGTGCGCCACGCGTGCGAACTTCTCGATGTCGAAGATCGTCAGCGCGGGGTTGGCGATGGTCTCGCCGAAGACGGCGCGGGTGGTGGGCTTGAAAGCGGCCTGGATCTCGGCTTCGGAGGCGTCGGGGGCGACGAATGTGACGTCGATGCCGAGCTTCTTGAAGGTCACGTTGAAGAGGTTTGTGGTGCCGCCGTAGATCGAGCCGGAAGCGATGAAGTGGTCCCCGCTGTTGCAGAGGTTCAGGATCGCGATCAGCGAGGCGGCTTGGCCGGAGGAGGTCATCAGCGCGCCGACGCCGCCTTCGAGCGCGGCGAGCTTCTTTTCGGGCGCTTCGGCCGTGGGGTTGCTGAGGCGCGTGTAGAAGTGGCCGGGGACCTTGAGGTCGAAGAGGTCGCCGACGTGCTCGCTGCTGTCGTACTTGAACGTGGTGCTTTGGAAGATGGGCAGGACGCGCGGCTCGCCGTTCTTGGGTTGCCAGCCTTCTTGGACGCAGAGTGTGTCGAGATGTTGTTTCATAGGTTTCA
Organism: uncultured Lentisphaeraceae bacterium; assembly: GCA_964579865.1. Classification (GTDB taxonomy): domain Bacteria; phylum Verrucomicrobiota; class Kiritimatiellia; order RFP12; family UBA1067; genus DAOPZC01. The sequence goes on from CAZOIS010000024.1 coordinate 39,376, forward strand.
AAAACGCTTCCCGCAAGGGAGCCTCTCCGGTGGTTAGCCGACGACGATTTCCTCTTCCGGGTAACGGATGCGTTGGCCTTCGTCGCGGGTGCCGATCATCAGGGCGATGGTCAGAGGACCAAGACGCCCCAAAAACATGCAGATTATGATAACCCATCTGCCTGCGGTAGACAATGACGGTGTATGGTTGATCGACAGCCCGGAGGTGGCGGCGGCGGAGACGGTTTCGAAGAGCAGCTTGTAGGCGTCATCCGGTCTCAAGGGAAATTCGGTGAAGAGCAGCGTCCCGTAGGCGACGAGGACACAACACAGGGCCAGGAGAAAGATGACATGCGATTCGCGCACAATGGTGTCGGGAATGGCGCGAGAAAAAATGAGGGTCTCCTTGCGGCCCTTGCACATCGCGATAATCGTCATGACGAGTACGGCCAGGGTTGTGGTCTTGATGCCGCCGGCGGCAGACCCCGGACTGCCGCCGATCAGCATGAGGGCGGTGGTGGTGAAGCGGGTGGTTTCGCGGACATGGTCCATCGGGACGGCGTTGAAGCCTGCGGCCTGCGGGGAGACCGCCTGGAACAGGGCGCAGGTGATCTTGCCGGCGAGAGGCTGGCCCGCGAGCGTGTTCGACCACTCCTGTGCCAGGAAAAGGGCCGTGCCCGTGAGGATGAGGATCAAGGTGGTGGAGAGCGCGATCTTGGAGTGGAGGGAGATGCGTCCGCGCGTCTTGAGGTTGCGGCGCCAGAACTTGATGGTGACGAGGTTGTAGGTGACGAGGAATCCGATGGCGCCGAAGAAGCTCAGGACGTTGATCACATGCAGGAAGACGTCGTCGCTCCGGAAGGCGATCAGATTGTCGGGGTGAAGGGAGAAACCCGCGTTGCAGAAAGCGCTGACGGCGTGGAAGGCCGCGTAGTAGACGGCGTCCCAGCCGTCGGAAAGGGCCGGCGCGCCGGGGCGGGGGGCCAGGTACCGTGTCCAGAGAATAAGCGTCCCGAACATTTCGAAAAGGAACGTGAATCCGATGGACCAGAGCAGGAGCGAACGGAGGCCCTTGACCTCCCCGACGCCGTAGGCATCCATCAGCACGAATTCGCTCTGCACGCTGAGGCGGCGGCCGACGATCACGAGCAGGAACGTGCCGAAGGAGGTGATGCCGAGGGCGCCGGTCTGGATGAGCCCGAGGACGGTCATCTGGCCGAAGCGGGTGAGCTCCGAGCCGATGTCGATGACGGAAAGCCCGGCACCGCACGTGGCGCTGGTGGCGGTGAAGAGTGCGGAGAGGAACGCTTCCCATTGGCCGTCGGCGTTGGCCGCCGGGAGCGACAGCAAGAACGTGCCGGTCAGGATGACGGCCAGAAAGCCGAAGGCCATGAGCCATTGCGGGCTCAGGCGTTGGAGGAGCGGCACTCTTCTTCCGTTTTTACGCATACCAGCAACCACGTCGGGGAGCGTAACAAAGCATGCGCCGTTGTTCAAGCGCAGGACGCCGTCGGCCGGCGGGGCTCAGGCCTCGGGATTGGGCTCGGGGTCGAGCCCTTCCGTCTCGCCGCCCTGGTCGGCGCGGTCGCCGAAGCGGGTGAGGCCGTCGTCGAAGTCGAGGCGCACCTCGCCGGTGGGGCCGTTACGGTGCTTGGCGACGTCGACGATCGCGAGCCTCCGGTCTTCGAATTCGGGGTCGCCCGGGGCCTTGCAGGGCCGTCGCAGGAGGAGCGCCACGTCGGCGTCCTGCTCGATGGCGCCGGAGTCGCGCAGGTCGGAGAGCTTCGGCCTGTTGGTCTTGTCGCCGCGCTGTTCGGGCGCGCGGCTGAGCTGGCTCAGCACGATCACCGGCACGCTCAGCTCTTTGGCCATGGCCTTGACCTGGCCGGAGATCTGGGAGGTTTCGATCTGGCGTCCCTGCTTGGCGAATTCGCGGCAGTTGCAGAGCTGAAGGTAGTCGATCACGATCAGCTCGATCTTGTAGCGCTTCTTCATGCGGCGGGCGCGGGCCCGCATGTCCATGACGTCGAGGCCGCCGGTGTCGTCCACGTAGATCGGGGCCTTGCCGAGCTCGGAGGCGGCGCGGGTGAGCTGCTGGTTGATCTTCTTGGGGTTGATGAGCCCTTGGTCGATCTGAAAGCCGGGCACGCCCGCGAATCCGCAGAGCATGCGCATGGCGAGGGATTCGGTGGACATCTCGAGCGAGAAGACCGCCACGCCGTGGGGCCGGTTGTGGTCGCCCTTCATGGGGCGGCCGTAGATGTCTTTGCCGAGGGCCACGCATTCGGCGATGTTCATGGCGAGCGAGGTTTTGCCCATGGAGGGCCGTGCGGCGAGGACGATCATCTCGCCATTGCGGAGCCCTTTGAGTTTTTTGTCGAGGTTGGCAAAGCCGGTGGGGAGCCCGGCCACGCCGCCGGGGCCGAGGGAGAAGAGCCGGTCGATGTGGCCCATCGTGTTGCCGATGGCCTGGGACCAGGTGAGGCCCGTGCCGTCGCGGCGGTCGGCGATGCCGAGGAACTGCTGTTCGACCTCGCCGAGGATCAGGTCCGCGCTGACCGCCTCGTCGAAGCACCGGCGCTCCGCATCGCGGGCACAGGTGATGACCGAGCGCAGCAGGTGTTTCTGGCGGACGATGTTGATGTAGTACTCGGCGTGGGCGGCGGTGGGCGTCTCGTCGATCAGCGCCTGGATATAGGCGCTGCCGCCGATCTCGTCGAGGCGGTTCAGCGCGCGCAGCCGCTCGTTGAGCGTGAGGGGGTCGATGGTGAGCGCCGCGTGAGACATCTCCATGAGCGTCTCGAAAAGCAGGCGGTTCGCGGGCGCGAAAAAGGATTCAGGCGTGATGCCGTTCTCGGTGCAGAGGTCCAGCACACGGCTGTCGCTGGCGGCCGCATCGAGCAGGACTGAGCCGAGCACGCCGCGCTCCGCTTCAGCGCTGTGCGGCGGCGTCCTGAGGGCGGCGGGGGAAGACAAAGCGTCTGTGACTTTGCGCGGCATAGCAGAGCACTCGGCGATTGGAGATCGGCGGCAGAGCCACAAAAAAAGGCACAACCGGGCGCGCGCCCGGGAGAAAAGGGGCTCCCCGCGTCCGGTGGGACGCGGGGAGTTCAAACGTTAACCTTCGACGATCCACACCTTGATGGTGCAGGCCACTTCGGGATGCAGTTTGACGGTGACGTCGAACGTGCCGACTTCCTTCAGCGGCTCGTCCAACTGCACCTGGCTCTTGTCCACGGTGATCTTGTTGCCTTCCTCGAGGGCGGCAACGATGTCAGCCGCAGCGACCGAGCCGTAGAGGCGGGTGCCGTCGACGGTCTTCGCGCGGATGGTGACCGAGACGTTCGCCAGCTTCGCGGCTTTGTCCTTGGCCTCCGCCATCTGGATGCGGGAGAGTTCCTCCCGCTCCTTGCGCAGCTTCTCGAGGCGGCGCAGGGCGTGCTGCGAGACCGGTGCGGCGAGGTCTTTCGGCAACAGGTAATTGCGGGCGTAACCGTCCGCGACTTTCACGACATCGCCGGCCTTGCCGAGGTTCTCGACGTCCGACAGCAAAAGGATTTCTGTAGACATAATGTTGCGATCCTCTCCGGGCTATGCCAGCAAGCCCATGTTACGGGCGCGACGGACGCCCTGCTTGATCTGCCGTTGTTGGGCAGCCGTGACGCCCGTGAGGCGTGCCGGAACGATTTTGCCGTATTCGGTGATGAACCGGCGCAGACACTCGACGTCGTTGACGTCGATGATGTCGTTCGGATCAAGCGCCCGCGTGCGTTTGCGGACGGGTGTGTTGTCGCGGTCGCGGCTGTCGCGGTCCGGTCTGTTGCTGCTGTTTCTTCTTTGCATGGCCATAAGGTAATTCCTTTTTCTCAATCTCGTGCTTGTTAGAACGGCAGGTGCTCATCGTCTTGCGCGAGCCCGCCCCCCATGTCATCGCTGAATGGCGGTTCGGCGGCTCCGGCAGACGGTGCGGTCGCGGCGGGAGCGGCGGCGGGGCTGTTGCCCGGCGTCGCGGCATCCGGCCCCTCACGTCTCTGGGACGTGCCCAGAAACTTGACGGTGTCGGCCCGCACGCGCAGCTTGCTCCGCTTTTCGCCCTGCTGGTTTTTCCACTCGTCCATCTGAAGGCGGCCTTCGACCAGAATCGGGCTGCCTTTCTTCAGGTACTGTTGGCACAGTTCGGCCAACCGGTTCCAGACCGTCACATCAACAAAGCAGACGACCTCCCGGTTTTCGCCGGTGTTTTTGTCGCGCCAGCTTTCCGAGACCGCCAATCCGAGATCGGCGACCTTGGAGCCGGACGGAGCTGTCTTCAGCTCCGGATCGCGAGTGAGGTTCCCCATGAGGATCACTTTGTTGAAGGAAGCCATTGTCCACCGTCCTTAACCTGCGCAGGCTGGCTTACGCCTCCTGCGCGTCTTGTTTAGCAGCCTCTTTTTCCGCTGCGGCGGCGCGGGCCGCCTCGCGGGCCTTCTGCACTTCAGCCTGCTTGACCAGGACCGCCTCGCGGCGCTCGTCAACGGCCAGGATCTGCACGCGGAAGACCTCCTCGGCGAGGTGATAACGCGCGATGAGCGTCTGGATCTGCGCGGGATCCAGCTCGAAGCGGATCTTCACGTATACGCCGTTGTCGCGCTTGTGCATCGGGCGCGCGAAGGTTTTCTTGCCGAGCACTTCGGTGGTCAGCACGTTTCCGGACAGGCGCGTGATTTCGCCGCGAACCTTGTCGATCTGTTTGTCCAACGCTTCATCTTTCGCCGAGCCGGCGAAGATATACAAGCCATCGTATTTCTTCATGATGGAATTTCCATTCTCACTTCCGGTCTTCCGGCAGAGCCTCTTCGGCGCTCCAGCCGTTGTACCGGTTCATCGCTTCATTCAAACCGTTTTCGGTCAGGCACTGCGCCGCGTCAGCGGCGGCCTCGATCATCCCGCGGACCCGCGTCTGACGCTCCGCGCCAAACTTGCCGAGCACGTGGCCGACCAAGTCGCCCCGCTCTTCGCGTCCCACACCCAAGCGGATTCGCGGGAACCCTTCCGTTCCCAGCGCCTCGATGATCGAGGCCAATCCGCGGTGTCCCCCGCTTCCGCCCGACGCCCGGATGCGCAGCTTGCCCAGAGGCAAGTCCGCGTCGTCCAGAATCACCGTGAGGTCGCTCGGGGTCCCACCGTAATACCGCAACAGGGGCGCCACGCTGTTTCCGCTCAGATTCATGAACGTCTGAGGCTTCGCCAACAGCAGCGATTCTCCTGCGCAGGTGGTGCGGGCCACGCGTGCGTGAAAGCCGGAACTGTTTTTCCAACCCGCGCCGAGCCGTTCCGCCAACAGGTCGACAACATCGAAGCCGACGTTGTGCGGCGTGTTCGCATACGTCTCGCCGGGGTTGCCCAGTCCCGCAAACATTTTCACGCGGTCGTGCCCTCCGAGTTACTTCTTGGCGGGGGCCTTGGCGGCAGGGGCGGCGGAAGCGGCGGCGCCTTCGGCACCCTCCTCCTTCTTGCCCTTGGCGATCACTTCGGGCGTCGCGGGCGTCGCGGCGGCGGCGCCTTCGGCGGGCGTCGCGGCGGCTTCTTCCTCAGGTGCGGCCACCGTGGCGACGGCCACATCCTTGCCGGTGACAAGCGTGTACTTGTCGCCCAGCTTGAGGTCTCGCACGAAGAGCGTCTGGTCCAGCTTGAGGGCCGAGATGTCCACGTCGAAGTGCTCAATGATGTCCATCGGCAAGCAGTCCACGTCGACCGTGCGGATCTGCTGCTGCAGGATGCCGCCCTCGACCTTGACGCCTTCCGGCTCGCCCAGCAAGTGCACCGGGATCGACACGCGGATCTTCTTGGTCAGCGACACCTCGCCGAAGTCCACATGGATCGGGGAACCCGTGACCACATCGTACTGCACCTCGCGCATCAGCGCGGGGATGTCCTTGCCGTCCAGCTCGAGCGTGACGAGCATCTGCTCGCTGGCGTGGTGGCGCAGCATGGCTTTGAAATCATGCGCGTCAAACTTAACCAACGTCGTGCCGCCCTCGATCCGGTTCACCGCGGCGGGAACGCTCCCGGCGCGGCGTAAACGGCCGGCCGCGCTGGAACCCTGTTCCGCGCGCAACTCGGCTTTCATTCTGATCTGTTCGTTCGCCATTTCTTTTCCTCTGTCACTAAATACCCCAAGCACGCGTTTTCCGCACGCCGACCGTTGCCCCGGATCCGGAAAATCAACCCATCTTCCAGAGGGGGCCGGGCTGACACACGGGCCACGCGTTCCTGCGGGTTCATCCTTCGCCCGCCTGCCCGCCGCTCAGTACCTGAACAGCGAGCTCACGGACTGGTCATTGTGGATTCTGCGGATCGCTTCGCCCAACAGCTCGGCGACGGACAGCACCGTCAACTTCACCGGCAACGAATCGACGGCCAGATCGCCCCTCAAAGGGATCGTATCGGTGACCACCAGTTCGGTCAGCCCGGTGTCGGACTTCAGGCGCTGTACGCCCTTATCCGTCAGGGGTATGTGGGTGACCGCAGCCCTTACGGACGCGGCCCCTTGCTCCTTCAGGATCTTCGCTGCCGCACACAGCGTGCCGCAGGTCGTGGTCATGTCATCGACCATGATCACGTCAC
>CAZOIS010000025.1:0-41221 GCA_964579865.1 uncultured Lentisphaeraceae bacterium
AGCAGCACCCGCTGCTGCCCGCCGTGCCGGCGGACACGGTGATGATGTCGGCGGGGGGGCGGGCCAAGGCGCTCTCGGAAAGGCTGCAGGTGAACTTCGGCAAGATCACGCCCGAGGTGATGATCGGGATCATCAAGCGCCCCGTGGCGATGCGGTCCAATCTGCACAACGCGGTTTTCATGCCGGAGACCTTTGACATGTGGTTCGCGGACGCGGGCAAAAAGACGCCCGCCTGCGATGAGCCTTACACCAAGGTCAACCTCAAAGCCATACTCGATTTTTACGCGAAGAACGCGGGCGGCCAGCCTTGACGATTCTTGCTTTGCCTATGTATCGTGGCGCTTGATAAGATAAAAAAGCTGATCGCAGAAAAGGGGGACTATGAAAGACATGCGCAAGTGGGGAATCCTCATGCTGGCTGGCGGTGCGTTCGCGGCATGTGGGCAGACGAACTGGTTGACGAACGGCGGTTTCGGCGCGGGCGAGAAGTCCCCGGCAGGATGGGGCATGCCCAAGGCGGGCGGCGCGTGGCTTGAAACGGGCGGCAGCGGCGACGGCGCGTGCGTGGCGGTTTCAGGGGACGGCACGACCGACGGCGCCTGGACTTCTGATCCCGTCGATTTCCTGCCCGGCCGCGTGTACCGCCTTTCGTTCGTTGTGCGGGGCGAGGAGGCGGGCGGCGGCACCGTGGTCTGCGGCCCCTCGTTCGCTAACGTGGACATCGGCGTGCCGGGAAAAGAGTGGGCGCAGCACGAGAATGTATTCGCCGCTCCGCTGCGGAAAGACATGCTGACCTCTCCGGTGCGACTCGGGCAGTGGCAGCTGAAAGGGCGCGCCGTTTTTGATGACGTGCGGCTGTCGCCGGTGCTTCCGGTTCACGCCGCGTTCGGCGAAGGGGCGCTTGGAGAAGGCGAGAAGCTTGAGGGCAACCGGTATATCTTCGACGCGCCTTTCGGTAGCGAGAGCCGGAACCACAGCCGTCCCTTGCTGGGCTTTACGGCTCATTACAACACGGAGCGCTGGTGCTTCGGCGAGGGTGCTGCGGTGACTTATCGGCACGATCTGGCCGGGCGCAAGCTTTTGTCGGGCGCGATTGAAGTGAACAGCGGGTATTTCGTTTCCGGGCGGCTGATGGTCGACGCGTCGCTGGATGCGAAAGAGTGGGAACATGTGGGCGTGCTGACCAACACGGGCGGCGTGAAGGTGGAACTGCCCGCGAAGATGTTTCCGGCGGAGGCGGTGTATGTGCGCCTGCGTGGCGCCAAGCCGCCGTGCAGCCTGCAGGTCCACGGCTATCGCTTCGAGGGGACGGTCGATGGCGAACCCGCGATGTTCGCCGGCTCGACGCGGTACATCGAGACGGAATCGTATCGGCCGCGAATCCGCGTGCAGGTGCGGGGGCTCGGCGAAGCGCTGCCCGGCGGCGAGAACCTTGCTGATTTGCGCGTGCAGAATGCGACGGGCGCACCGTTGACGACGGAGGCCCGCGTCGTTTTCTCGCGTCCCGGCGATGTCGCGCGCACGAACGCGGTGGCCGTGGCGATTCCGGGCGCCGGCGCGTTCGATGTCCGGATCCCGTATGAGGTGCCGGGCGTCGGCATGTGGCAGATGGAGGTCAGCCTGGGCGACGCCTTCACGGCCCGCAGCGCGATCCGCGTGCCCGAGTATTACGACGACGCCTACGGCGAGGTCATCCCCGTGAACAACCCCAAGCTGAACCTGTGGCGGGCGTCTTCCGGCTGGAAAATCCCGCAATTCCGGGGGCTGCCGCGGCAGATCGCCAAGTCGCTCGCGTTGCGCGTGGCCAAGAACGAGTGGGAGGCCGTCCAGCTGGTGGTCGCGCCGAATGAGGCACTGACAAATCTGACGGTTGCGGTTTCGGATCTCACCTATGGCAAGGGCAAGATTCCGGCCGATCAGGTCTCTGTTTTGCGAGTGGCCTATGTGCCGGTCACAAAGAAGACCGACAGCACGGGAACTCTGGCCGAATGGCCGGACCCGCTGGTGCCGCAGGGCGCGCCGCTGACGGTCGGGGCGGGCCGGAGCCAGCCGTTCTGGATCCGCGTGAAGGCATCGAAGGATACGCCTGCCGGCATTTACCGCGGCACGGTGACGGTCCAGGCTGAGGGCGTGAAGGTCACGACCGTGCTGAACGTGGAGGTTTACGATTTCGCGTTGCCGGACACCCTGACGTGCGAGACCGCGTTCGGGTTCAGCCCGCAGACGGTTTGGCGATATCATCAGGTGACCGAGCCCGCGCAGCGGCGCGAGGTGCTGGACAAGTACCTGCGCAGTTTGGGCGAGCACCGCATCTCGCCGTATAACCCCGCGCCGATGGACGGCTGGAGCGTAACGTGGACCGGCCAGAACCCCTGGCACGGCGGGAACGTCGTGACGGACGAGAAGGCGGAAGGTCAAGGTTCGCTCCTTGTGCGCGATGCCAGCGAACAGCAGAACGTGGGCGCTTCCTACCAACTGCCGGTGGCGCTGCCGGAGAAAGGCCTCAAAATCACCTTTAAGCACAAGACCGATCAGGCGCGGAAGTTCCTGTTCTCGATGAACTACCTGAAAGCGGATGGTGCTTGGATGCCGGGCTGCAACACCGACATCGCGATCGAAGGCAAGCCCGAATGGCAGACCTTCGAGACCGTCCAGACGGCGTTTCCGAAAGAGGCGGTGTCGTGCCGTTTCACGCTCTGGGCCGCGGGTTATCAGGAGCCGGGCACGGCGACGGGAAGCCTGTGGGTGGACGGGCTGAAGGTGTCGGATGCGGCGAGTGACAAAGAACTGGTGGAGGGGGGCGCGTTTGAGCCTGTGGATATCAACGCGGTCAATCCGGTCTTCGACTGGAAAAGCTGGGACGCGGCGATGGAGCGGGCCTTCAGCGAGTACCGCTTCAACTCCTTCTCCATGCGGGTTGACGGGTTGGGCGGCGGAACCTTTCACGAGCGGTACGAGCCGTCGTTCCTGGGGTATCCCGAGAGTTCGCCCGAGTACGATCTCCTGTTCGGGAAATATCTGAAGGGCATCGAGGCGCACCTGAAGGAAAAGGGCTGGCTCGACAAGGCGTACGTCTACTGGTTCGACGAGCCGGACCCGAAGGACTACGCGTTTGTGATGAACGGCTTCGCCAAGCTGAAGAAGCACGCGCCGGGGCTGCGCCGCATGCTGACGGAGCAGGTCGAAAAGGGACTGGCTGACGGGCCGAACCTGTGGTGCCCGCTCACGCCTTCGCTGAACGTGGCCGGCCTCGCGGAGCGGCGGGCCGCGGGCGACCAGTTCTGGTGGTATGTCTGCTGCGGACCCAAGGCGCCGTACGCGACCGAGTTCATCGACCATCCGGGCACCGAGATGCGCGTGTGGCTGTGGCAGACATGGGCCGAGCGCGTGACCGGCATCCTGATCTGGGAAACGGTCTGGTGGACCAGCGGCACGGCGTATCCGGATCCGGCGAGTCCGCAGGACCCGTATCGTGATCCCATGAGCTGGGTGTCGGGGTACGGGGTCGCTCCGGGGACGAAACAGCCGTGGGGCAACGGAGACGGACGGTTTCTCTATCCGCCGTTGGCCGCGGCCGACGGCAAGCCGGCCGGGCCTGTGCTGGACGCCCCTGTGGACAGTTACCGTCTGGAGTTGCTGCGGGACGGGCTGGAGGATTATGAATATTTCGTGATCCTGAAAAAGCTGCTGGCTGAGAAGGGCGCAAAGCTCGATCCGCGCACGCGCGAGAACCTGACCGCGTTGCTCGCCGTGCCCGCGGACGTGTCGGCGAGCCTGACGAGTTTTACGCGCGATCCGGCCACGATCGAAACGCACCGGGACAAGCTGGCCCGTGCGATCGTCGAGCTGCAGAAGGTCCAGCGGCCATAAGGGGCCGCTATCGAACGCGATGGGGGGGGAAGCCGCTACGGCTGTTTGCAGGTCACCTGATAAGATCCGGAGCCGGCTGAGTAGACATTCCTGCCGTTATCTTTGCCCGCCAAAGTCAAGCCGGCGCCTTTTTTTATCAGGAGGCTTGCGGGAGGCAGCATCATGCGCGCCGTGGCGTTGACCGGGATCGTCAGGTCGATTGTCACGGATTCGCCTTGACGTTGCCAGCGTACGGCGACACGTCCCTTTATGGTCTCCAGTGAGGCCTCTGCGAACGTCAGGTTTTTCGGCATCGTCGGGCAGATGGCGATTTCTGAAAATCCGGGTTTTAACGGCGTGATGCCCGCCAGTCGCGTGTAGAAGAAAGTGCCTGCTCCCGCGAACATCGCGTGGTTGTGGGAGTTCATGCCGCCTTTGACGCTCCATTGTTCCCAGAGCGTTGTCGCGCCTTGCGCGATCTGGAAACCGAAGCCCGGATACTCCGGTTGTGACAGCATGCCCAGGGCGAGATCGGCTTCGCCGAAATCGCACAGCACGTCGGCCAGATAGCGGGTGCCGAAGATGCCGGTGTTCAGCCGCCCTTTATCTTTTGTGCGGATCGTCTCGACGAGCCTCGCGAAAACAGCCCCGCGAAGGCCTTCGGGCACAAGGCCGAAGGCGAGCGGCAGAAGCGCCGTCGTCTGTGAGCCGTCCCCGTAGACGGCGCGGGCCGCATCATACCGTTTTTCGTTGAACGCGCCCGCGATGGCGTCGGCAAGCTTGGCGAAGCGAGCCTCGTCGTCGGCTTTCCCGAGAAGCGCGGCCGTGTCGGCGACGATTCGCGTGAGCGCCGCATACAGGCACGTGTTGACCTCCGTGACGTCGCCGTGATAACCGTCCCAGGAGCCGTCGTTGGGCGGACACCAGTCGCCGAATCCGTCCGTGTAGATGTGGCCGGGAGTCTTTGCGCTGAGATGCTCGACAAAGCCCCGCATGTTTTCGAAGTGTTTCTCGAGGATCCGCAGGTCGCCATAGTGCATGAAGAGCCGCCAAGGCAGAAAAACCATATCGCCGTTCCAGTCGGGGTTCCCTCGTCCGCCGGTGATATCGTCGAGCCATTTGGTGTAGTAGCGGTTCATGTCGAAATTGCACAGCGCGTTTTCTTCGTAGGCGAGCGAGTCCATCTGGCAGGGAGTGCGCTCGTCGCGCATGCAGCAGTCGGTCGGGATGCTCATGAGGTTGCTGCGCATGGACCAAAGGCAGTTGCTGTGGATCTGATTGAGGGTTGCGTCGGAGGTGACGAACGTGCCCGCCGGCTGCACGTCGGCATGGACCACGCAGCCGGTGATGTCGTCCAGCGAGGGGCTTCCCGGATAGCCGGAGACCTCCACGAAGCGGAATCCGTGGTAGGTGAAGCGCGGCTCATACGTTTCGGTTTCGCCGCCGGCCAAGATGCAGGTGTCCGTGGCTTTGGCGCGGCGGTTCGTCCAGGGATCGAGCAGGCCGTCAGGGCCGAGCAGTTCGCTGTGGCGCAGGGTGATGCGCGTGCCGCGCGGACCTTTGGCGCGCACACGGACCCAGCCCGCGAAGTTCTGGCCCATGTCGAACACGAACACCCCCGGCTTGGGTTCTGTGACACGGATCGGGCGCAGCGTTTGGGTGACGCGAAGCGGCGGCATGATGTTCGGCACGAGCTTGGCAGGGGGAGGGGGAACGATTCGGACCGGCTGCCATCCCGTCGCGGCGAAAGACGCTTCGGCCCACCCGGGGGTTTCCAGCGTCGCGTCATGGATTTCTCCGTCATAGAGGCTGGCAAAGGTCAGCGGGCTTTGGCCTGCCCGCCAGCGCTCGTCGGTGACCACTGACGTGGCGGTCCCGTCCTCGAAAACCACGTCGAGCCGCAGGATCGCCCGTTTGGCTTCTTCCCATTTCCACCCCCACTGCGAGTAGTCGTCGGAGTAGCCGGCGGCCAGCCAGAGCCCGACGCCGTTTGCACCCTGTTTGACGAGCGGCGTGACGTCGATCGTGTCGAACAGCAGGCGCTGCGAATAGGGCGTGTTGGCCGGTGCCAGAACGCGGCCGTCGGCCTTTTGCCCGTTCAGGTAAAGTTCGTAGAAGCCGAGGCCGCAGACCGAGGCGGTGGCGCGGCGCACGGGCTTCTCCAACGTGAACGTCGTGCGCAGGCGCGGGCAGTCCTTCGCGAGCGGCGGCCTGTGGAGCAAGGTCGTGCCGCGCAGTGCGAGCTGCCCTCTCTCGGTTTGGGCTTTGGGAAACGCCGGGCTGTTGCCGTTGAAATCCTCTTTGAGCAGAACCCTGCCCGATGCGTCGGTGACCGTCAAGTCGTCGACGGATGACAGTTCCTTGCTGTCGGCGCGGAACCCGACTGTGCCGGAAACGAAAGTGTCGTCGGTGCGCTCGTCGACCGTTTTGCCGTCGATCCTTGTCCGGATGGTGTTTCCGCGCGTTTCGATTTCAATGCGGTGTGGTTTCAGTTCGTCACCCGCCGCAATGAATTTCCGCAGCGGGACCGCGGGCAGCATGGACCACTGGCCGTTCTTCTGGATGTGCGGCCGCAGCAGGGGCTCCGGGCCGATCGCCGTATTGAGCTGCCACATGTAGCCGTTGGCTGCGTCGCGGGCACGGAAGAGGATCCCGTATGCCTCTTTTTTCAGCGTGATGTTCGCGACAAGGGTCACGTCGCGCCATTCCGGCGTGTCGGATGAGGCGGGCCCGATCCACTGGGCGTTTTTCCAGTCGTTCGTCGTCAGCAATGCGACCTGCCAAAAGGAGGTCGCGCTCCACGGCGTGGGCGCGCCTTGGCGGTCCCACGCCCTGACCTGCCAGAAACAGCGCATGCCGGCGCGTAGGGGCGCACCTTCGTAGACGATGTGGGCCGTGTCGCTCGAGACGGTTTTGTCGGTGTCCCACAGCAGGCCTTCGCCTTTCTCAAGGGCTTCTTGTGTCTCCGCAACGCGGATCTGATATGCGGTCTGGATCTGATTGCGCGTCTGATCGGACAGTTTCCAGCTCAAGCGCGGTTGCGGCGTGTCGATGCCGACGGGGTTCACCGCGTATTCGCAGCGAGTCTCTCCGACTGTCATCGCGGCTGCCGCCAGCCGGACCGTGCCGAGGGCCGATAAAACAAAAATTTTCAGGTGCATGTTGGTCAGTTCGCTTCTTTTCCCGGCGTCACGCGTTTCTGTTCGCGGATCTCGGCCGTGATTCGCTCTTCGGTGAATTTTCGTTGAATTTCGTTTTGGGTGAACCAGACCAGGCAGCGGTCGTTGTCGCCGGACTGGCGCAGCACGTAACAGTCGGAACCGTCACGCATGGGCCACGCGGTCCAGTGGAATGAACCCTTCGCGGGAAGGGCGGTCAGCGCCGCACGAATATACCGTTCCCGCGACTGAAGCGCCGCGATAACCGGCGCGGAAAGCATGGAGGAATAGGTGATGTGCATAGTGTTGACAGGTACATTAACCAGAGGCGCCGCGCTTTGTCAATGATTGGCCAGAGATTCCATCTTCCGCACTGCGTACAACTGCCGCATGGCGCATCCGTTACATTGACTTGCGCCAGACGAAGGCGTTCCGCCAGAGGGAGCCGATTTAGATTACGATTATGATCATGAAGGAAATCGAACCATCCTCATCGTAATCCTGCTCCCAACTTGAAACCGTCGGTCAATGTAACGGGGATGAGTCCGCCCAGATGAACGGCAGATGCGAATTGTCACCAAGCGCCGATGAGTGTTATAAAATGTGCGTGTGCTGAAAACAAAGACATCAGTAGGGGGTATGATGAGGGGAAGTACAAGCTTCGTGTTCGTGGGCGTTCTGGCGGTTGCCCAGATGCTCAGGGCGGATGTCCGGGTGATTGAAGCGGTCTGTCCCGGCGGTTCCACGGCCCGATATTTCGAGGAAATGGTGCCTATGCCGGACGGCGTCAAGCTGTACACGTACGGCGCGGTGCCGCCGGCCGGGATGAAATGCCCGATCATTATTGAGCGCAACCCGTACGTCAAGGACGAACGGGTCAAGCCCGAGACATTCGCCGGGCAGACGTGGATGCCCGACAGCTACGTGCGGGTCACGCAGCACTGCCGGGGCTGCGGGCGCAGCGAAGGCGACTGGATCCCGTATGCCACGGAACGCGCGGACGGGCTGGCGTTCCTGGAATGGATACGGAAGCTGCCTTTTTATAACGGCGAGATTTTCTTGAGCGGCGGCAGCTATTTGTCCAGCGTCCATTTCCTGTATATCGACACCAACCCGCCGGACGTCAAAGGCGCCGTCTTGGCGATCCAGGACTGCAACCGGTACAACATCGTGTATCGGAACGGTCATTTTAAGAGCGGATTACACGGAAATTGGTTCATCGGCGGCTATAAGAAAAAGAACACGCGGCTGCAGCGCGACCGGTCCGTGTCGTTCTTCGACTTGCCGCTCTGCGATTTTTCCCGCCGGTATTTCGGCGAGTCCGTGCCGTGGCTCGATGAGGTGTTCGCGCATCCCCGCGAGGACGATCCGTTCTGGAAGACCACCGAAGGCGGCTACGACTCCTATGAGGCGGTCACGAAGGCCACGTTTCCCATCCTGCTGACGACCGGCATGTACGATATTTACACCGGCGGCATCTTCGACATGTGGGCGCGGATGCCCGCGGCCCAACGCGCCCGATGCGCGCTGGTCGTCGGCGCGTACGACCACGGCGGAAACGGCCTGGTGAAGTACCGGAAAAAGGAGAACATGCCGGTCGAGTTTCCCGGAGGAGCGCTTCCGATGGTCTGCCCGGACAGCACCCTTCAGTGGTTCAACCACATCCGGAAAGGGACGCCGCTCACCTTCATCCGGCCGGGGAAGACCAGCTATTACGCGCTTTATGAAAACGCCTGGCATCACACGGACCGGCTGATCAACGGTCCCGTCGCGCATACGTTTTATCTGAACGACCGGGCGTTGGACGCGCAGCCGGGAGCGCCCGCCGCCATCACGTACGTCTACGATCCGAAGAAGCCGGTCCCGTTCAAAGGCGGACTGTGCCTGAATTTCGGAGGGATGCCTGTGCAGGATCCTCCGAACTTTCGTCCTGACGTCATCAGTTTCCTTTCTCAGCCTTTAACGCAGACGTGGGATGTGCGCGGACGAATGACGGCCCGCCTTGTCTGCAGATCCGATTGTGAGGACACGTGTTTCTATGCGCGTCTCAGCCTGGTCAAAGACGGCGCGGCGTATCCGCTTCGCGACGACATCACGTCGCTGTGCTACGCGACGCCGGACTACACGCCGGGCACGGAGAAGGCGGTGGATTTCTGTTTTTCGGATCACGCTTTTCGGATCAGCCCCGGCGACGTGTTGCGGCTGGACGTGTCGTCTTCCTGCTCGCACTTCGTGCCGCACACCAACAACAAGGGACTTCAGTCCGTCCAGAGGATATGCCGGATCGCGAACAATACGATTGTTTGCGGAAAATCGTGCGTCACGTTGTTCTGTGAACAATAAGGCCCGGAAACGCGTGGACGTGTTTGGGGTGACGTGGCGATCGCCATAAGGGGCGGGCGTGCCCTTGACTTGCGGCAGGTCGGCTGATATAACGACGGCCTACGAATGACTGTCAAGCCGGTTGTCACTTCGGGTTGGTTCTTGAAAGGCTAAAGGAGCAAGCAATGAATATCGAACTGAGAAAGAACTGTAAGTACGCCCTGTTGGTTCCGACGAGCATGGGCATCCGCATCACGCCGATGAACGGCCAGCCCGTGCACACCGGCGGCGCGTTCATGATGCAGGCCACCAGCGCCGAGACGAACGTGGCCAGCGTCGCCGCCTACCTCGGCCTGTCGGTCAAGGTGCTGACGACCTTCGTCAAGGGCAGCCCGATCGCGCAGCTGATCAAGGACAACCTGCGCAGCCGCCACATGGACTACGAGGGCGTCGAGGTCGCGCAGGGCGGGCCGTGGGGCTACCGCCACCAGATCAACATCGCGGACAGCGGCTTCGGCTCGCGCGGGCCGCGCGTGTGGAACGACCGCGCCGGCGAGGTCGGCCGCACGCTCAACGTCAAGGACTTCGACCTCGACCGCATTTTCGGCAAGGAGGGCGTGCAGATCGTCCACCTCTCCGGCCTGATCGGCGCGCTGTCGCCCGAGACCAGCCAGTTCTGCCTGGAGCTCGCCCGCGCCGCCAAGAAGTACGGCACCAAGATCTCGTTCGACCTCAACTACCGCGCCTCGTTCTGGAAAGGCCGCGAGAAGGAGCTCTCGGCGATTTTCTCCGAGATCGCGAGCCTGGCCGACATCCTCGTGGGCAACGAGGAGGACTTCCAGCTCTGCCTCGGTATCAAGGGCCCGGAGGCGGGCGGCAAGGACATCAAGGCCAAGATCGAAGGCTTCAAGGGCATGATCAAGCGCGTCAAGAAAGCCTATCCGAACGCGCAAACCTATGGCACGACCCTGCGCGAGGTCGAGGACGCGAACAACCACCAGTGGGGCGCGCTGATGATGGCCGGCAAGGAGTGGTTCGTGGTCGAGCCGCGCCACATCACGGTCATGGACCGCATCGGCGGCGGCGACGGCTTCGTCGGCGGCATGCTCTACGCGATCCTCAAGGGCTGGGAGCCCGAGAAGTGGATCCAGTTCGGCTGGGCGAGCGGCGCGCTCGCGACGACCATGCTGGTCGACTACGCCCTGCCCGCGGACGAGGACCAGGTCTGGAGCGTCTGGAAGGGCAACGCCCGCGTGCAGCGCTAGGTAGACAGCCGCGCAAGCAGTCTGCTTGAATCTGAAAAATCCGTACGGCGGGGGATTTCCCCGCCGCTTTCTTTTTTTAGCCCAATTGACTTTATTCAAGGTCATTAAGTATGATGTTTTCATGATTGTGGTCATTCTGTTCATATGTGAACATAATAGCGAGAGGTCGTTATGAGAAAGCTGTCGCGCATCGCCGCTTTTTTAATTCCCGTTTGTCTTGCCGGCCATGGGCTCGCGGCGGAACACAGCATGACCAACAACGATGCGATGAACTACACGTCCTTCAACACCGGCCTCAACTGGGATGACGGCCAGGCGCCGAAGGCGGGCGACACCTACATCGCCAACAAGATGCTGCGGACGCCGATGACCGGTAACCCCGTTTTCGCCGGCGACATGCTGACCGTCACGGGGCAGCTTCTCTGGAAAGGCGTCGACAACAGTTCGATCACCGTGGCTAACCTGGTGCTCAAAGGGCTGATGAACAATGGCATGGGAAACTCGCTGGCCAAGATCTACGGCAACATCACGATTCCCGCCGGTTCAACCGGAAGCATCGGCACGGGCACGGAGCTTGACCGCCGTCTGATGTATGTGTATGCGCCCCTCTCGGGCAGCGGCGGCCTGACCTTGTTCATTCCGCGCAACTCTTCGGACATGAAAGAAATCCAGCTGGCCGCGGCCAACACGAACTTCACGGGGACGATCCTCATGGTCGGAAGGGGCAAGCTGACGCTCTCCAGCGAGGAGAACCTGGGGGGGAATCCGCCCGCCTGGAACCCCCGGCAGGTGATGATGAACGGTTCCGTCCTGCGCTTCCAGAACAGCATGACACTGGATGACCCCAACCGCGGCATCTGGCTCAGCAACCAGACGGTTTCCGCCGCGAACGTCTATCCCGGCGGCCGCTTTGAGGTCGGCAGCGGCGCGACCGCGACGGTGAACTGCCTGATCGGCGGCGAGGGGCCCCTTGAGAAAACGGACACAGGCACGCTGGTCCTCAACGCCACCAACACCTACACCGGCACCACCACCGTGAGCGGCGGGGCCCTGCTCGTCAACAGCGCGACCAACGCGACCTCCGCGCTGTCGCTGACGGCCGGCGCGGCGCTTGGCGGCACCGGAGCCGTCCACTGCGCGGTGACGGCCGCCTCCGGCTGTTCGCTCGCGCTTGCCGGCAACGGGTACGGCACGCTGACGCTCGCGGATGCCGGCGGGCTGAGCCTCGACGCCGCCTCCCTGACCTTCGACCTTCGGGCCCCGGGCGATGGGGCTTCGGACAGCCTGGCGCTGGGCGGCCCCCTGACGCTCACCGGCGCGGGCATTGTCACGATCTCGATGCCTGCCGCCGGACTGTCTCCCGGATCGTACACGCTGATCTCGTATCCGTCGCATGGCGGCGAGGGCACGCTGACGCTCCTCCCGGCGTTTGCCAACGCGTCGCTGGCCGTCGGCGATACGGCGGTGACGCTGGAGGTCGCCGGCTCCGGCACGTCGCCGGCGATGGTGTGGAAGGGCGACGCGGGCGGAAACGTGTGGGACTTTGCGGCTGGGAACTGGCTCCCCACAGACGCGCCGTACGTCGACGGGACCGACCTGTTGTTCGATGATACCGGAGTGGCGTCCGTGCCCGTCCTTCTGGGTGCCAGCGTCAATCCGCGCGACATGGCCGTGGCTACGACCAATAACGCGTACACGCTCAACCCGGATTCTTTCCCGCTCACGGCCCGTAACATTTCCAAGACCGGCACGGGCGCGCTGACTCTCAAGGGCGACGTCCGCGCCCGTGAGCTGACCGTCGGGTCTTCGAGCGACAGCGCGTATGCGGGCGGCGGCGCGTGCACGGTCGACGCGGCTCTTGCCGTGGACAGCGCGCTCACCGTATATCCCAGCGCGGGCACCTTTATCCAAACCCCCACCTCCGTCATCAGCGGAGCCGGCAGCGTGATCGTCGGCAGCACGGCGACCCTCTCAGGCACCAACGCGTTCACCGGAGCGGTCACGATCGGCTATCCGACCTACGTCAAGAACGTGACAATCAACAGCGACCGCGCGCTGGGCACAACCGACGGGGACACGATCCTTCGCGGAGGGGTGGGCGCAGATTACAACAAGCTGATCGTCGGCAGCGGCGTGACAGTGACGAACGAGACGCTGACCGTGACGGGCGGCGCCGGGTATCGCGCGGGGCTGTGGTCCGCCTCCGGCGGTGCATCTGCGTGGGACGGCGATATCCGGATCGCCTCGGACGGCTGGCTGCAGATCGGCAGCGCGGGTAACACCTTCACGATCGGTTCGCTCGGCCGCACGATCATCACCAATTACGGCCCGAATACGCTTTCGTTCCGTGACTCGGGCACCATCCTGATGAACAGCCGCTTCGCGATGGGGACAAACGACATCAACCGTAACGACACCGGCACACTGGTCATCAATTCCGTGAGCAACCGCGTGCAGGGAGTCATCGTTTCGCAGGGGTTGCTTCGGCTGGGCGTCGACGAGCCGTTTGCGGTTGCGCCGACCCTCAGCTTGGGCAAGGGCGACAACAACATCGGCAACAAGGCCACGGTTGACCTCAACGGACACAGCCTGACGGTCAGCCGCGTTTTGGAATCGCACTATGGCGCGTTCAACGGGACGGCGAACGAGGGGTATCAGCGCATCCTCTGTTCAGTGCCGTCGACGCTGATCGTCAGCGGCTCTTCGCCCACGGTCTATACCAATGCCGGCAGCATCATGAGCGGCCCGCTGACCTTCATCAAGGCGGGCTCGGGCGCGTTCTACCTCGGTCAGACAAACGCGCTCTCCGGCGCGGTGATCGTCAGCAATGGTCTGCTCGCCGTGACCTCGACCGGCGGGCTCGGCGCCGGGGCCACGAACGTCGTGGTGGCGGGTGGCACGCTCTCGCTGTCGAACAGCACGGCTCTCTGCGCGGCTGCGAACGTCACGTTCGCGGCGGGCGGTTCGGGGGTGATCCATCTTCCTCCAGAAGTCAACGTGAAGGTCAGCACGCTCTGGTACGGCGAGAAACAAAAATACGGCGGCACCTATGGCGCCGTCGGCAGCGGCGCGCGTTACGAGGACAGCAGCCGCTTCACGGGCTCCGGCTTGCTCACGGTTTCCCACGGAAACGGCGGTACGGTCCTGTTGCTCAACTAGGCTTAACGGATCGGGCTGCGCTCGGGCGTGTAGGCGTCGTCGGCGCGCAGCACGGGGTCGAGGTTCTGCGTGTCGTGGCCGCGGTCGACGAGCGGCACCGCGACGTCGTAGAGCGCGGTGCGCTGGAAGAGCGTGTTGGACGCGCGCTGGCTGACGCCGACGCCGATGCGCGCGCCGGAGACCCCGTTGTTGAGGAAGACGTTGCCCGTGATGCGCGCGGGGCCGTTGGTGCCGCCGCCGGGCTTGACGCCCAAGTCCATGGGGAGCACGCTGATCCCCGCCATCACGTTGTCCCAGCCGCCGCCCCAGGTCCAGTTCGCGCCGTACTGGCTGCCGCTGAAGGGGGTGGCGCGCTGCACCTCGTTCTCGATGAAACGGTTGGCGAAGTTCGCGAGCGGCGCGGCGGGCTTGGCCTCCAGCGGCAGGCGCCCGCCGGCGCTGCACAAGAGCCCGCCGCCGTCGTGGACCCGGCAGTCGCGGACCAGGTTGAAGAAGTCGGGCGCGGTCTCGCGCTCGGCGGGGTCGGCGCCCTGGCGCTCGTCGTGGGTCATGAGCAGGACGCCCATGGTGCGGTCGCAGAGGTGGCGGTCGACCACGCAGTTGACCGCGCCCGCGCCGTACAGGTACAGCCCCTTGCCGCAGTCGATCTCCTGGTTGTTCACGAAAACCGTGTCGATCAGCCCGTTCATCACCACGACGACGCTGGTGGCGTCGGGCGTCACGCGCCACGGCCGGCCGACGCGCAGCGCGCGGGCCGCGGGGTCGCAGCCGGCGATCCGGCGCCACTGGCCGAGCCCGCGGCCGCGGGCGATCAGCGCGAAGCGGCCGATGACGTCGTTCGTGGCGGCCGCTTGGCCGCGGAGCACGGGCCAGCGCTCGGTCTTGAGCGAGGTCCCGTCCGCCGAAGCGACGCGGCTCTCGTAGAGCAGCCCGGCGCCCTCGATGAGGTAGGTCTCGCCGGCGTTGCCGCCGAGCACGGTGCGCTCCACGGTGTTGCCCGCGATGAAGTTCTGGTAGTTCACGCCGAAGTGCGTCTGCATCACGAAGCCGCGCGTGTCGCCGGTCATCAGGTTGTCCTCGAAGATCACGTGTTCCGCGCCCCAGAATTTGAAGACGTGGCCGCGCCAGCGGCGGTCGGTGACGAAGCGGTTTTGCGAGAACAGGCTCTCCTCGACTTTGCGCTCGCAGCTGACGCCGCCGGGGCCGTAGGTCTCGCAGCGCACCATGCTCAGGCGGCGGGCCTTGACGATGTTCAGCGGCCGCGCGCAGTAGGGGTTGTCTTTGGCCGGGCCGTAGTCCTGTTGCGTTTCGAAGCGCACGCGGTAGAGCGAGACGTCCTCGGACCAGAGCGGGTCCTTGCCGATGCGCAGCGCGGAGCCGGCGGCGGGCATGAAGCGTAGCGTCAGGTCGCGCAGGGCGAAGCGGCTCATGCCGGTCAGCAGGTCGCGGCCTTGGAAGTCGGGCTGGGTCTCTGAGAGCGTGCGGGACTCGACCGACGGCGTTTGCAGATTGGCGATGACGGTCAGCTGCTGTCCCGCGCCCTGAAGCACGGTGTCGTCGGGGATGGCCAGCGTGCGCGTGATGGCGTATGTGCCTGCGGGCAGGAGCAGGTTGCCGCCGGCGGCCTGTTTGAACGCGGCTTCAAGCGCGGCGGTGTCGTCGGTGAGGCCGTCGCCCTTCGCCCCGAAGTCACGGGCGTTGACCGTGCGGCGGGCGGCGGGTTTGGGGGCCACGGTCAGCTTGAGGGGCTCCGACCAGCCGTACGCCCCGCCGTGGCGGCCGTGGACGGCGAGTTCGTAGTCGCCCGGCGCGAGTTCGGGCGGCAGCCAGACGCTGAGTGACCAGCGCTCGGTGTGGCCGTCCTCGTGGTGTTGCGCGGCGAGGCGCAGGGCGGTCGCATGCGTGCTGCCGGCTGGCCGGATGACCGCGAGCGCGGTGGGAAGGTGGTGGCCCCACGCGAAGGTGCGGCCGAAAATGCGCACGACCTCGCCGGGCGCGGCGGTCTGCGGATAGAGCCATTGGGCCTGCGGGCGGTTAACTAGGATTGGCTTGCTCCACGTTGTGCCGTCGCCGACCCACATCGCGGACGAGAGCGGGGCGCGGACCCAAGACTGGGGGACGCTGTGGAACGCGGCTTGCAGGAAGCCATCGCCCTGCCCGAGGACCGGGCACTCGCGCGCTTCGGGCGGTGGCGTGTCCGGCAGCGCCGGCGGCTGGCCGATGGCGCCGAGCAGCGTCAGCGGGTCTTGCGGGTTCTGGGCGTCGTACGCGCCGAGGCAGAGGGCTCTCACCGCAGTCTTGCCGGCGACAAAGCCTTCGCCGGTGATGACGATCGTTTCGCCGTTGCAGGCGGGTTCGGTCACGGTTGCGATTTCCGGCATGCCGAACGCCGTACGGATCACCGCGAAAACAGGAACAAGGAACAGACTTCTACGCATGGCAGAGATCTCCGGGATTGAACAGTCATTTGGTGACTTTACAAAGGCACGTGGATGGTGTCAAACTAACCGTATTAATAGAAGCGTTTTCTGTTCAGGAAAAAAGGACTTTGTGTTATGCGCCAAAGGATGGACCTGTCGGGGAAACGGGGACGGTGCGTTTCGGGACGCGTTTTGTTGGCATGGATCACGTTGTCGTCCGGCGTTCTTTCCGGATGCCGGAGCAACGAGGCTGCGCCACGTTTTGTCTGCCGGTGGGGACATGTGCAGACGTTGACGGCCGACCCCGGGAACGACACCGAGGCCGTCTGGTCGCCGGACGGCAGACGGATCGCTTTTCAGACCGACCGCTCGGGCGATCTGGACGTGATGGTGCTGGATGTGGCAAGCGGGAATGTCACTGCCGCCGCAGACGGCGCCGGCCACGCCTGCTATCCGGCTTGGGCCCCCGACGGTGCGCTGGTCTATGCGTTCGGAGGCGAGAACCGCACCGCTGTGCAATCTGCCGACTCGGATTGCGGATACGGTTTGCGGTTGCGCGAAAAGACAGGTGAAACGCGCCTTCTCACTCAGGGCCATTGGCGCGACTACACGCCGAGCATCTCGCCTGACGGGAAATCGGTGTATTATTCGTCGACGCGCGACTGCACCGGCAACAGCGCTTCGCTTTGGCGGCTCACGCTCTCGCCCGCCGTTTCTACCGCGTGTGTGTTGCATCTGGATGGCGGCACCGTAGGTGCGGTTCAGCCCTCACTCTCTCCCGACGGCAGCAAGCTGGTCTGGGCGCAGCTAGACAGTTTCCGGCAGAACTGGCGCCTTTGCGCGGCTTTTTCGACGAATCTTGAATCCTCGGTTTTTTTGACGCCGAGCGAAATGAGCGCCTATGCGCCGCGCTGGTCTCCCGACGGACGTTTCATCGCCTTCACCGGGTTCCGCAAAGGAGATCCCGGTTGGGGTGCGTATGTGCTGGAACCGTATTCGGGGCGCGTGCTTCGGCTCGACACCGGCAAAGGCAACACGCGGAATCCCTGCTGGTCACCCGACGGCAAAGAAATCGTCTTCGAAAACAACCGCACAGGCTGCTATAAACTGTATCGGATGCCGGTTTCGTGCTACGCCGCGCCGACGCCATGCAGACCGGAAGCAACGTCGGGCGTGGGGCAAATCGAAGCGAGGTTGCAGGTGTCCGATAACCGTGCGGTCTTGATCGGGCAAAGCGGTTCAACTGCCGTCGGCAAGAAGTCAGCGCCGAACGGCTGGATGTTCGATGGTCCGAAAGGACTCGACTTCGGCTCGGACGCTTTCTTTGTGCGCGTCACGATGGTTGTCGACAAACACGAGCAAGGCACGCATATCGCAGCGGTTGGAAACTACGCGGAAAACGCGCTTGGCTGGCAGGTCTATGTGCGGGACAGCCGGAAGCTTTGCTTCAACGCCCGTGACCCGAAGGGACAATTTGTCGGGGTTGAGTCTGACCAGCCGGTGGAATCAGGCAAGCCGGTCACCGTGCTGGGGATACGCGATGCAGACGGAACCGTACGCATGTTCGTTAACGGGAAGCTGCAGTGTGCGCGAAATTCGGGCGCGACGATGCTCTACGGTCCGGCTCTGAAAGTCAGCCTCGGCCAACAGTGGAACGGCGGAATGCGGTTGAACGGGCGCGTTCTGGGTTTCGAATGCGGGCGCGGGTACCCGGCGGGCGTGCCGTGCGTGCTGACACGCGAAGCGCTCTTCAAGGAGGTGGCGAAATGAGACGATTTGACCTCGCCTTCGTTGCCGTCGCGAGTCTCTGCGCATCGCTCGCCGATGCGGCCGAACGGTTTGAAGTGGCGGCACTGGTGGACAGCTTCGATTTTGCGGCCGTTCAAGACCGACAGGGACGGCTGTTTTTTGACACGGAAACGCCAACGGGAAACGTGGCGGTGCTGGATCATGTTCTGCTGACTGGGGCGGACACCATCCTATGGCGCAATTGCGGCGGCGCGACCATGCGCTACCAGAGCGCGGAGGAACGGACGCCTTGGGTGCAGGCGCCGCTCGACAAGCGGCGTCTGCCGGACAACCGTGCGGTGCATGGCTGGCTGCGCTATTACGAGGCTGAACCCGACATCCTGAGCCAGATTCTCGGGGTGTGCCATGAACGCGGCTTGCGTGCCGGGGTACACTGGCCCTTTGAAGAAACACATTGGGCGAGTTGGACGTTCGGGGCCTGGAACTTCGAGCATCCTCAATATTGGGGCGTGACGGAGAAGGGGCAGGTCTGGTCCGGCCGCTGCAGCTTGGCCTATCCCGAAGTCGTGGCGCATAAGCTGCGGTTGGCGGATGAGCTGCTGGCGCGCGGGATGGACCATCTGCTCGTTGACACGTGGCGCATCGGCGGCTGGAGTCCCGAGTACGAGTATGTGCGCCCGGAGGTGGAGCGGTGGCGTGCGAAATATGGAACAGAACCTCCGGCCGATCCTAAGGATCCGCGTTGGTGCGCGCTCGTGGCGGAGACCTCGCATGCGTATTTCGTGGCGCTGCGCAAACGGCTTGATGAGTCGGGGCGCAAGGTGCGGCTGATGCTCGGCATTTCGGACGTCGGTGTGCCGGGAAATGGACCGGATGCGACATTGCTCACAAAGGGGGTGGACTGGCGCCGCTTGGTCCGAGAGGGCGTGCTCGATGCCGTTGTGGTCATGAACGTCAATTGGGATGCAGGCCGTCCGTTCGAAAGCACGCGCGACATCTACCGCGGTGTGATCGCGGCTTGCGACGGGAAATGCCAGGTTTTGTTTCCCGTGCAGATGTACGACTATTCTAAAAAAGGAATTCCTTCGTACCAGAAAGCGACGGGACAAACCGCCGACAAAATCGCTGGGCACCTGTTGCGGATCGCTTGGGAAGAAGGGGCGGACGGCGTCTGCCTCGAATGTGTCGATTATAAAAATTACAGCGACGCCACATGCGCGGAACTGCGCCTGCTGACCGACGGCCCCTGCCGCATGAAGCGACGTAAATAATGGCCGCGGCCTCGACAACTGCGGGATGGGAAGGTATCCTTTCAAAAATCGTTTTGAGGTTGTTTTTGACTGTGGGAAGGAAGGGGATTCTATGCGTCGTTTATGCGTTCTCTTGTTTTTGGGGATGATGGGGACGATTGTGCGTGCCGACGGTTCTGGCGATCGGGTCGATCCGCGCGTGAGGACGCTTGTCATGCCGGTGCGGGTGGTGTGGGTGTCGGGCAACAGCGATTCGTCGTCGGTGGCGAATGCCGAAATTCTTCTCAAACAAAAGCACGGCCAGGTTCCTGAAGGTCTGTTTCTGGCGGGTTCAGGCTGTCGGTTGGAAAACAAAGGGGCGCCCGCTTCGGTGCTGGTTGATTTCGGGCGCGAGATGCATGGCGGGGTACAGCTCGCTTCGGGAGGACCAAGCGGGAAAAACGTCAAGGTGCGCGTGCGCTGCGGCGAGTCGGTGGCGGAAGCCATGTCCGAACTGGGCGAGCGCGGCGCGTGCAACGACCACGCGATCCGCGACGGCGTGATCGACCTGCCGTGGCTCGGCATGCGCGAGATCGGCAACACCGGTTTCCGGTTCGTGCGCGTGGATCTGGTCTCCAAAGGCGTGTTGAGCCTCGAATCGGTCCGGGCCATTTCGCTGATGCGCCCGATGGCCCAGTCGGGGGCCTTCTCGTGCAGCGACGCGCGCCTGAACCAAGTGTGGACGACCGCCGTGCGCACGCTCCATCTCTGCTGCCAGGACTACATCTGGGACGGCATCAAGCGCGACCGGCTGGTGTGGATGGGCGACATGCATCCGGAGGTCTCCTCGCTGATGGCTGTGTTCGGCAAGCAGGACGTGCTGCCCGCGTCGCTCGACTACATGCGCGAGACCACGCCGCCCGAGAAATGGATGAACACCATGCCGTCTTATACGCTGTGGTGGATCCGCTGCCAGCACGACTGGTACCGCTACACGGGGGACCTCGCCTATCTCAAGACTCAGCACGCCTACATCAAGGCGGTCTTCGCGAACCTCGTAAAGTACATCGGCGCGGACAACCGCTGCACTATGGGTGGCTTTCTGGACTGGCCGACGCAGCACAACCCCAAGGCGGTGGCGGCGGGCATGCAGGCGCTGATGCTGATGACTTTCGAGGACGGGGCGCGGCTGGCCTCCGCGCTGGGCGATGCGGAGCTTGAAGCGCAGTGCCGGGCGGGCGCGGCGCGGCTGCGCCTGTACAAGCCCGCGCCCGAGGGCAGCAAGCAGGTGGCGGCGCTGCTGGCCCTGGCGGGGCTGGGCGACGCCCAGGCGATGAACGCCCAGGTGCTGGCGCAGAACGGCGTGCAGGGCGTCTCGACCTTCTACGGCTACTATATGCTGGAAGCCATGGCCAAGGCTGGCGACGTGCAGCGCGGCATCGACACGGTGCGCGACTACTGGGGCGGCATGCTCGACATGGGCGCCACCAGCTTCTGGGAGGATTTCAACGTGTCGTGGACCAACAACGCGTTCCGGGTCGACGAGCTGCCGGTGGTCAGCAAGAAGGACATCCACGGCGATTACGGCGAGTTCTGCTACAAGGGATTCCGCCACAGCCTCTGCCACGGCTGGTCCTCGGGACCCGCCGCGTGGCTGATCAACCACGTGCTGGGCATCCAGCCGCTCGACGTGGGGTGCAAGACCGTGCGTGTGAAGCCCTTCTTGGGCGATCTGGCCTGGGCCGAGGGCAGCTTTCCGACGCCGCAGGGCGTGGTGAAGGTCCGCCACGAGAAGCAGGCCGACGGCACGGTCAAGAGCGAGATTTCCGCGCCGGACGGCGTGAAGATCGTTCGGGAATAGGGGAGAAGTGCATGAGTGCGTTAGTGCATTAGTTCATTAGTGCATGAGTGCGTTAGTTTATTCGTGCGTGAGAGGGATGGGGTGGACGGCGGAAGATTTCGGGGGGATAAAGATGCGCGTGCGAGTAGGTGTTGCGGTCGTGGTCGGTCTTTTGGCAGTGTCCGTTTGGGCGGGGCCCCAGGTCGTGAAAACGGAATATCCGACGCGCGACGTGGTGATTGCCGAAGAGGTGCTGGCCCCGCCGGCGTCGGTCGAGACGGATGCCGCGCCTCTGATCCAGGCCGCGGTCGACCGCGTCGCGAAGGCCGGAGGCGGCACAGTCTTCCTGCCGGCGGGCGCGTATACGGTCGCGTCGCGGATCGTGGTGCGCGAAGGCGTCACGCTGCGCGGCGACCGTTCGGAAACCGACTGCGCGCGCGGCACGCTGTTGCGGATCACGGTGGACAGGGGCAACGAAGAGGCGCCCGCGACCTTCGCTGTCGAGCGCGGCAGCGGCCTGCTCGGTTTGACTTTCTGGTATCCCGAACAGCGCGTGCCCGATCCGGTTCCGTACCCATGGACCGTCAAAAACGCGGAGATGCCGGCCAACGACAACCAGACGGTCGCGGACTGCACCTTTGTCAATGCGTGGAAGGCGATCTGCATCGGGCCGGACGGCAACGAGCTGCACACGTTCCGCAGACTGAAGATCTGCGCCCTGAAAACCGGCCTTTCCATCGACAGCACCACGGACATCGGGCGCATCAGCGAGGTGACGCTTACCCCTGAGGTCTGGCTGACCAGCGGTCTGCCGGGGCGTCCCGAAAGTGGGGCGCTGTGCGGCTATCTGTTGAGCGCGGACAGTCTGGCCGTCGACATCGGCCGCAGCGACTGGGAGTACCTCTGGCGGCTGAAAATCGACGGATACCGCCGCGGCTTGGTGTTCCGCAAGGGCAAGCGCGGCACGACCAACGCCGTGATGGCCGATTCCTTGGTCACGGGCTGCGGTTGCGCCCTTGAGGTTTCGGCGCTTAACCAGGTGGGCTTCTCGGCCTACGGATGCGTGCTCTCCGGCACAGAGTCTGCTTTTCACGGGTTGCCATCCTTTGATGCGGTGGTGCAGGTCCATTCGAGCCGGCTTAGCGGCGCCAGCCGCAACGAGGGACCCGGCGTGGTTTCGTTTCAGGCCTGCGAGCTGACAAATGGGGGGCTCGACTTCGCGTGCGGTCAGCTGTTGGCGCAGGACTCGGCGCTGGGCGAGGTCAAGCTCGGCGCCGACGTGACGCGGGCGCGGCTGCTGGGGGTCGACGCGAAAGCGGCGAAGATTGTCAACGCGGCGACGAACGGCGACGTGATGGTCTGCGCACGCATGCCGAAAGCGCGCGAGGCCGCGAGAGTCGCGTCCGAGCCGATGGCGTTCCCGCGGCCGGCGTCCGACGTGCTGTTTGTGGTGACCGATTTCGGCGCGTCGGCGGCGAATCCCGACAACGCGGCGGCGTTCCAGGCGGCGCTGGATGTGGCGGGCGCGAACCCGGGCGGCGGTACGGTCTATGTGCCGGCGGGCCTCTACGCGTTTCGGCACGACCTCACGGTGCCTGCGGGCGTCGAGCTGTGCGGCTGCTCCGACGTGCCGCACCATACGGTTTCGGCAGGCTCGGTGCTGATGGCGTATCACAGCAAGGGCGAGGAGGAAGGGGCGCCGTTTGTGAGCCTGCGGTCCGGCTCCGGCCTGCGCGGCCTGACCTTCTGGTATCCGGAACAGCCGCTGAAGGCGCCGGTGCCGTATCCCTGGACCATCCGTGCGCTGGGCAAGGCCTGCTGGCTCACCGACGTGACGGTCGGCAACGCGTGGCAGGCGGTCGATTTCGCGACGCACCGCAGCGACGGTCACCGCATCTCCTATCTGGCCGGGGCGATGTACCGTCGTGGCCTGTTCGTGGGCAACTGCAAGGGAAAAGGCTGGGTGGAGGACGTGCAGTTCAATCCGCACTATGCGGCGCGCCTGCCGCAGCGGCTGCCGCGCGTGTCTGGCGACGACAAGCCGGGAGATGTGGGCGGCCCCATCATCCAGTTCCAGCGCGAGCATCTGGAGGGACTCGTTTTCAAGGACTGCCGCGACGAACAGCTGCGCGGCACCTTCCTCTATGCCGCCTACGACGGGATCGCCTTCCGCGGCAAGGTCCAGGCGCAGGTGCTGATGCACGGCACGGACACGGGCAGCCGCGCGGCGGTGTTCGCGACGAGCCGCGGTTCGCAGGTCGATTTCGCGCTGGCGCAGCTGGTGTCGCTCGGCGACTGGGCCAAGGCCGCGATCGTGACGCTGCCCGAGAACAAGGGCGATGCGTGTTTCTTCAATTCGCAGATGTGGGCAGGTCCCGCCACGGCGGTGTTGGAGGGCCGTGGCGTGGTCCGCATGGAGCAGTTCAACACCTTGACCGGACCGGTCGAGGTCCGCGCCGGACGGCTGGAGGCGGTGAACGGCGTGTTTGACCGCAGCCTGTCCGCGCATGTGGCGGTTTCCGCCTCGGCCGAAACCGAGGTGGTCGGAACCGTCTTCGAGCGCGGGCCGCTGGCCGTCGAGGGCGACCCTGCACGGGTGCGTCAGGGCTTCAACTCCGCCTCGGTGCGGCCGCCTGCGCTGGAGGCCAAAGGCGTGCCGACAACGTACGCGAGCTCGTTCGAGCCGGGCGAGCCGGAGGCCGTGGCCGACACCGTCGTGAAGGCGCGCGGGGGAATCCGCAAGGTGAGCGCCAACCGCTGCGGTGCGGTGGAGCGCAAGGATGCCCACAGCGGGGCGCGCGCGGTGCTGCTGCAAGGCATGTCGGATGATCCCTCGTACTCCTTCGTGTACCACGTGGTGAGCGACAAGCCGGTGTTTGTTTTGCCCGATACTGCGCTGACCTACTGGATGAAGCCGCTCAACGAGAACGGCCGCGCGACGGGTCTCGATCTGGTTTTCGCGGACGGCCGGACCCTGCGCGAGAGCGGCACGTCTGACACGGAGGGGCGTCCGACCTTCCCCGGCGTCAAGCGCGGCGAGGTCGGCGCGTGGCGGTCCTTCACGGTGCCGCTCGGCAAGTTCGCGGGGGCGACGGTCGTCACGGTGATGGCCGCCTACGACACGCGCAAAGGCGGCGGCCTGTTCGAAGCGCTTTTCGACGACGTCCGCCTCGCGCCCGAGCTGCCGCCCGAGGCGTGGCGCATGCACGCGGAGCCGGCTGGGGGGCGCGTGCCGGCGAAGACGGCGGTCCAGATCGTGAAGGAGCCCTCCGTGCAGGTGCGTTACACGCTGGACGGAAGCGCGCCCACTGCGGATTCGCCGCTTTACACGGGGCCGGTCGTGCTGCCCAAAAAGGGACCCGTCGAGCTGCGCTATGCGCCGCTCAAGGCCGACGGAGGCCTTTCGAAACAGGTGTTTGGCGCGGTGTACGAGTTGGAATGAGAAACGTGGTTCGGAGGACACGTCCGACGCAGCAAGGCTGCCGCTGGGCGCGAGTCGTGAGTCGAAAAAAGGGGGAACGCAATGAAGAAAACGGCGATCGTGATGGGTGTCTTGGCTGCAGGATTTGCGGGGGCGCAGGCGCTTCCGGGCTGGACGCTGATTTGGTCGGACGAGTTCGACAAGCCAGGGTTGCTTGATGCGACGAAGTGGACCTATGAGAAGGGCTTCGTGCGCAACAAGGAGGCGCAGTACTACACGACGGCGCGGAAGGAGAACGCGCGCATCGAGGACGGAAAACTCATTATCGAGGGTATAAAAGAGGAATACACGGCGCCCGATGGGAAGAAGGCGCACTATACGGCGGCGAGCGTCACGACGGAAGGGCTGTTTGAGACGACCTACGGCAGGGTCGAGGTGCGGGCCAAGCTGCCGAAGGGCCGCGGCATGTGGCCCGCCATCTGGATGCTCGGCACGAACATCCATGCGGTCGGCTGGCCCAAGTGCGGCGAGATCGACATCATGGAGGCGGTCGGTTATGATCCGGACAAGGTTTTCGCGACCGTTCACTGGTTCTCGCAAGAGAAAGGCAAACACACGTCGTCAGGAGACAAGCTCCCTAAGCAGGCACCCTCAGACGATTTCCACATCTATGCCGTGGAATGGTTCGCCGACCGCATGGACTTTTACTACGACCAGAACAAATATTTCACGTACCCGCTCGACAAGGCCGGTTCCGGCGATAACAACCCCTTCCACAAGCCGCACTACTTGCTGATGAACCTCGCGATCGGCGGCAGCTGGGGCGGGCAGAAAGGCATCGACGACGCCGTCTTCCCGCAGACTTACGAGATCGACTACGTGCGGATCTACCAGAAGAAATGACGGGAAATGTTCTGGCCCTGGCTCGAGATGGCGGCAATGCTCCTGCGCATGTCTTAGGCCTTATTCCAGAGCAGCCGCTCTCTCGGACAGCCACGCGTCGACGCGATCGGGAGGGATGTCGAGCCTCTGCGCTTGCGAGACGGGCGCCGGATATCCGCCCACCTCGTCCTGCGAGTCGATGACGCGTCCCTTCCGTTCGATCAGGTTGCGGATGATCCGCCGGTCGATGCTGTCCCGGTCTTTCGGCCTCGCGCCTGCATGCCGGATCACAGATTCGACGACGTCGCCGGATGGGCGCGCACACAGTCCGTCGGGCCAGGCCGGCTTCTCTTTCAGAACGTTGACGTTGCCGGAGAGCAAGGGCGCCGGTGATCCGTCACGTTTGAGCGCGAGGTTGTCCTCGAGATAGGCGTCTCCTTTGCTGGCGACCAATGCCAAATGGGGCTTTGTGCTGGCGCCGTGCAGAAGCACATTGCCGACGATACTTACGCGGCAGTTGACCGGAGGGAACTTTGCGCCTTCCCACTCCTTTTGCGAGTAGTTGAGTTGGATCGCCGTCGAGCCCGGGTCGTAGATCACGTTATTGACGATCACGCCGGTACAGTGCGCCTTAAAATAGGGGTTTCTTTGGACATTGTGCGCATACAGGTTGCCGATGATCGCGATGTCTTGGCAACAGTCGTGAATCAGCGACCCTTTCGAATGCTCGCCTTTCTCGTGCGTGGAACGGCTGAGTCCCTCGGCGATGATGCAGTTGCTGAAAGTGATTCTGTGGGCTGTTGCCTGCGGCCCCTCCAGCCGAGGCCCGGAGGCGCTCAGGTTCTCATCCACGGCCCAGCTCAAAGAACAATGGTCCACGACGATGTTGAAGGCCGAACCGCCCGCTGCGCACAGGCCGTCCGGTTCCCATCCGCTGCGCTTGGGGGCTCCAGCATCGCCTGGACGGATGCGGATGTGCCGCACCAGGACATCGTGTGTGCAGATTGAAACAGAGCCCCTGATCAGCGTGATGCCCGGTGACGGGGCGGTCTGGCCCGCCACCGTCACAAAGGGCTCTGTGATCTTGAGCGTCCGCTTGTTCAAGTCGATGACGCCGCTGACCTCGAACACGATGATCCGCGGCCCCTTGGTTTCCACCGCCTCACGCAACGATCCGGCGCCCTCGGCGCTGAGGTTTGTGACACGGATGATCTGTCCGCCCGTTCCGCCGCACGTCGAGGCAAAGCCTTGATTGTCCTGTTTGGACAGGGCGTCATCTCCTTGCGCCGCAAGGAGTGAAGAGAGCACAGTTGCCAGTGCGGGCAATAATCGTCGGCTGATTTTCATGTGTCAACGGGAGAAGGGGGGGAGTCGTTTAACGGTCCATTTCGCGCAAGAAACGGAAATGCGTATCCGTTCCGTCCACGCGCGTCACCGTGAGGGTGTCGCCGAGAATCTGCACGTTTTTCACGGGGCAGGGGACCGGTACCGCGCTCGGGTAGAGCGCGTAGAGCAGGACCGTCTTGCCTTGTGCCTGTTTACGATAGATCGCGGTGGGAATGGGGCGGATTCCTCCGTAGCCGGACGACGAGTCCGGCAACCATCCCTGAACGACAGGTTCTTTCTGCCCTTTGACGATCATGACGCCATCGGGGCCGAACGCCGTGAGCGTGAGGACGGGGCCGTCGCCCAGCGTGGTGACTTGAAGCCCTTCCGCTTTCGCACCTTCCGCGTCAAGATGGAAGAGCGTTTCGTAGGTGTGGGTCTGGTCGTCTGCGGGATCCAGTTCGTCGGCGATGACGAAGAGGTCCGGCTTCACAAAAAACGTGTGCCGCGTGTGTTTGAGCAGACGCACGGCGTTTGTGCCCCAGCCCTCGGCATAAACCGCGGCCGCGTGGTCGAACGTTGCGTTGCTTTCCCACACGTGCGGCAGCGGCGCTTTGACCACATAGGTCTCTTTGGGCTCTTTCCTGCGGCACTGCTCCAGCCCGTCGGCCAAGACCACGTTGTGCGCGCGGCTGCTCAGCACATACCGCCTCCATTCGCTCGCGTCGTAGGTATAGACGCCGCCTTCGACCAGCAGGGCTTTGCCGAAGGCCGTCAGGGTCACGCCCAGCTTGTCCTCGTGCTGGTGGCCATATCCGAACGGCCCGACTTCCATGCAGAGCCAGAGGGCCTTCCGGTCCCAGCCGCTCCGCATCAGGCATTGCCCCGCATACGGGAAGCGGTATGACGTCTGTGCGGGTGCCGTACCTTCTTTTCCGTCGGTCGCCACCCAGCGGAAATCTTCGCGGTGCGGGAAAAGATCGCAGCCGGTTTTCATCCAGCGTTCCACTGAGCCGCTGCCGGAGTCGTTCAGCGCCGGCGTCCTGCGGGTGGGCTGCATGGAGTACAGGAAGTAGTCGAACATCTTCTCCATTTTCGCCGTGTAGTCTTTTGGCACCATGCAGCCGGTCAGCGGCTCCAGGTTCACCGGACCGAGGAAATTTTGGACCGACACCCCGTGGTATCCGGGCGCCAGCTCGACCTGCGCGCCGTCGGGGTAGACCTGGATGTCGAGCTCTTGGGACAGGCGGGACAGGGCCGTATCGCGCCAGAGTCGGGCGTCCTTGAACTCGGGAAACAGCGCGCCCGCGTGGTAAAGCCCGTTTGCCTCCATCGTCAGCCAATTGCCGCTCGTGTGGAACGCCATCAGGTAAAGCGCGTGCTCGGCATAACTTTTCAGGAAGAGAACCAGCGCATCATCATCGAAAGATTTGGCGGAAAGGAAAAGGTGATAGACGTCGGGCCACACCGATCCAGCGCGGATTCCGGCTTCGATCGTGCGCCAGCGCGAGAAGGCGCGGTTGTCCGCTTTCTTCACGGGGACGGGACAGTCGTGCACCCAGCTTTCGAGCTGGGCCACAAATTCCGCCGCGTACTTTTCGTCGCCCGTCGCATAGAAGGCGCGTCCCAGATCCGTCCACATCGCATGCCGGCTCAGCTGCCACGTCCATTCGTGGTTCCGCGGCCACTTCGAATCGGGCTGCGCGGTGGGGTTGAACGACCAGTCAATCTTTTCGCCGAACTGCCATTCGATGCCGATGCTCGTCAGTCGGTGGCGGAGAGCATTCTCCGCGCCCTTGACGCGCGCCTTCTTGTCGTTGCCTGTCCGGCCCGGATCGAACGTCCATTTCGGCGTTTTGCGGCTGCGCATGTGTTCCGCGAAAGCGTGTTTCGCCGCAGGCCAGTCCGATTTCGCCACGGCCTCTTTCACTGCCGCCAGGTCTTCTCGATCCAAATCCACCATGGTAAAGAATTGCGGATCGGTCAGGCGGGGGCCTTGTTCCGGCGGTTTCGCGGTCCGGTCGGAAGGGGCTGGGGACGGAGCGGCCCAGAGCGGTGCCAGATGGAGAAGCGTTAATCCGAAAACGCAAGCCAACAAGGCGAACGATGGGCGGATGCGGCGACACATTTTTTGCATCATGACATATCCTCTCGGTTGCTCAGTTTTCCAGCCGGTCTAAGAAAGTCCGCACCTGCGCAATAAAAACTTCCGGCTGGTCGGCGTGGACCAGATGGCCTGCGCCGGGAATCGTGACGAAAACCGCCGCCGGAAACCAGCCTCGGATCAGGGCTTCGTCGGCCATGAGCCGGAAGGGCGAGGTCTCGCCCGCCACGAAGAGCGCCGGCCCTTCGTACGGCGCGATCAACGGCGGAGCGTCGCTCACCGTCCGGTAGTTGTCGATCAGCGCCTGCAGCGGCACCCGCCAGGCGAAGCGGCCGTCCTGGTCGCGGACGATATTCTTCAGTAGAAAATCGCGCGTCGCCTGTTGCGGCACGTAGCGCGCCAAAGCCGCGTCCAGTTGGCTGCGCCGCGTGGCTGAAGCGAGGTCGAGCTGCTGGCAGGCCCGCAGCACGAAAAGGTGTACGGGCTGGATCGCGCGCGGCGAAATGTCCACCACCACGAGGCCGCGAAGACGGTCCGCGTGGTCCGACGCCATCTGCATCGCGACCTTGCCGCCCAGCGAGTGCCCCATCACCACCGCGCGACGGACGCCCAGCGACTCCAGCGTTTCGATCACGTCGTCGCCCATGCTGCGCAGGTCGAAGAGCGCGACGTGCGAAGAGCGTCCGTGGTTGGGCAGGTCGAGGCAGATGACGCGCCGGCGGTCCGCCAGCGCGGCGCGCACGCCGCGCCAGTTCTCGCTCGATCCCATCAGACCGTGCAGAATCACGATCGCTTCGCCGGTCCCCTCGCATTCTGCGTGTAACTTCATTCTTCGTCCGTTGCGGTGAGAAAACTGAAGGCCATCAGGCTGTTCGCCGCTTCTGCGAAACCGGCGGCTTTGGCAGTCTGACGGCCTTCATCATGATGGCCGGATTACTTCGTCGACATCCACTGCGTGATGGTGTTCCTGTCCAGCTTGCACATCAGCGCCGTCGCCGTCAGGTCTGCCTGCGCGTCGCTCAGCTTGGCCGTGTCGAGTTCCATCATGCGGTCCGCCAGCAACAGCGCCGTGGCCAGGGCCTGCGTGCAGTCGCGGATGAAGGCTTTGCGGCAACCGGTCGGGTCGTCAGGGTCGCCGTCGGCGCGCAGCATGTGGCAGTCGTATTCCACCACGCCCTTCCAGCCGACCTTGCGCAGCGCCCAGAACATCTGCACCGTTTCCTTGAGCCCCTCGGGCCCGATGAGCGGCGGGAAGTCGTTGTCGAACTGCGCCTTAATCTGGCTGCCGAAGTGCAGGAAGAAGAGTTTCTTCATGCTGGTCAGATAGCCGACCGTATGCACGGCGTTCAGGAGCGCCATGCTCTCGTGCTGCAGCAGCTCCGGGTTGACGCCGAAGAATTCGGGGTGCTTGAGGTGCCCGAAAATGAAGCCCACCGCATGGCCCGAGGTCGGCAGGAACATGTGGCCGCGCGGCTCGTTCGGCTTCGGTTCGATCGTCGCGCCCACGTAATTCGTCAGCTTCTTCGAGCGGATGTAGTCGTAGACGGAATCGAGTCCGTCCGCCAGCCATTTGTAGACGTTCTTCCAGTCCACGTTCACCGGCACTTCGAAGCCGTCGCGCGCCACCCAGTAGGTGTAGTGCTTTGCGCCGAAGAGCGCGCCGATGCGCAGTGTGCGCTGGACCTTCTTCTTCGCCAGCGCGCGGATTTTCGGGTCGGGGTTGGTCAGCCCGCCCTTGCGGAACAGCTTGTGGCCGTGCAGCCCGCACGTCGCCGTGTTGACCTTCAGCCCTGCGTCGTCGAGAATCTTTTTGATCGTGCGGAGCGTGGCGTAGACCTCGCTCTTCGGATCGAGATCGTCGTTCGGATGCTCCGGATCCCACGGCACCAGATCGTCGTCGTGAAACGACGTGGCCTCGATCAGGCCCTCGTCCGCGGCCTCGGCCAGAATCCTGGCCACTTCGACGGAGTCGATCTTCGGCAGCACCGGGCCGCCGAACGGGTCGCCCAGCGGATTGCCGACACACCAGAACGGCATGGACCGCAGCGTCACGGGGTCAATGTTGAACCCTTTTTTAGACATACACACACCTCGTTGTTGACCGGCTTGAAACAAGCCGTATGTTTAGTGTGAAGAATAGCGCGAGGATGGCCTCTTTATCAAGACGGAAGTGGCTGGGCTCGGCGAGGCGCGAGATTCTGTTTAAAACCGAATCGCACCTCGGCGAGGCCGCGGCGGTGCGGGTTTGACAACCCATGGCCAAACACGTTACCTTTTACCGGCGCGCAACAATACGGTGCGTTTCACTATGAAGGTTCTCCTGCTAAGATTATCCTCCCTCCGCGACACGGCGGCCTCGTCCACGCATCGCCTGCTGGCGGATCTGGTGCGGTCGGCCGCGCCGGATGCCGAGATCGATTTCGCGTTTCTGCCGCCGAAACGTGCGCCCGCGGCGGCCGGACTTTTTTCGGGGTGCGGCCTCGCCGGTTTCGACCTGATCCTTGTCACCGACTCGTTTGTTCAGGAGACCGTCAATCTGCCGTGGCTGCTTCACGCCAACGGCATCGCGCCGTGGGCGCCCGAGCGCCCCGCGACGTTCCCGCCGGTCCTGCTGGGCGGTTCCAACGCATTCGCGGCACAGTGCCTCGTCCGCCAGGACGGCACAGCCGTGCCGGACGCCTTTTTCTTCGGTGAGGCGGAGGAGAGCCTGCCGCGCTTTGTCGCGCGGTGGCCGGGCACTTGTGGCGACAAGCGGGCGAGGCTCTCCCAGGCGTCGGAAGGACTCGACGGGTTTTGGGTTTCGGGCGCCGTTCCCCACGTGCCGGTCCGTCAGGCCGTGGCCCGCACACCGCCGCCGCCGGCCGCGCTTCTGCCGTTGACCGACACCGAGTCTTCGGGCACCGTTCGCCTGACCGTCGGCCTCGGTTGCGCCGCGTTTTGCTCGTTCTGTTTTGAAGGGTACGAGCGCAAGCCTTACCGCGAACATTCGGCCGCCGATGTGTTGGCGCAGGCGCGGAGCCTCAAGCGGGTCTGCGGCGCACGCGTCGCCGAACTGGACGCCTTCAACCTGAACCACTACGCGGACCTCAGCGGGCTGGTCGTGCAGAGCGCCCGGCTGTTCGACCAGATATCCTTCAAGAGCCAGCGTGCGGACGGGATCGCCGCCTGCCCGGAGATTGTCGACCTCGAGCGCGCGGCCGGCAAAAGCTCCTATACCCTCGGCATCGAGGGCATCAGCGCCCGTCTGAGGGCGTTCCTCTCGAAGTCCCTTTCGGACAGCGATCTCTCCAGCGCCATCCGGACGCTGCTGGACCGCCGCGTCCGCGAACTGAAACTGTTCTTCATTCTCACCGCCTACGAGACGCCGGAAGACCTTGAGGCGTTCAGCGATTTCTGCATGCGACTCAAAGGCTGGCACGGGCGGCCGAATGCGGGGACGCGCGTGGTGCTGAGCTTTGGGCGGCTGGTCCGCATGCCCAATACGCCTTTGGCGTACGACCGGCTTTTTCTGGACGAGGCGGAGTGGCGCTTCGCGGTGGACGGCGTGGCCGCGGCCTGCCGTCGGGCGCAGCTGGAGTGCCGTTTCGCCTTCGGGTGGCCCGACTACCTCGGCACCCAGCTGCTTGCGGCGTGCGGGCACGGGCACGCCGATGCGGTCGTGGCGCTGGCCTGCGGCGGACTCAGCTTTCATGGGCCGTGGCGTCTTTCGGAAGCGGAGCAGGTGCGTGCCGCGATCCGCGTGGACGACGCGGCGATGTCTCGGCCGGCGCCGTTTCCGTTCGTGCGGCGCGCCGTGTCGGAAACGTTTCTGAAACGCCGCTGGGAAGAGGCGCGGGCTGCTCTCGATGGGGGGTACTGCTTAGGGGCGTCCTGTCTCGGCTGCGGCGCGTGTGCGGACGCGGACGAGCTCGCCGCGATCACCGGACGCGAACGCACGCCGCACATCTCGGCGGAAACCGTCGCCGCCGTCGCGCGCATTGAGGCCGAGAAACGTCGGCTGGCCCCGATTTTCCGGCGGGCCACGCTGCCCCCCGGATTTGCGGGGCACTCGCCCCGCTGGGTTTCCGCGCGGCTGATGCAGATCATCCTGGCGCGGCATCCCCGTTTGACGGATACGCTGTTGGCGGTGGAAGAAGCGCTCTTCGCTTTCGGCGACAACGGCGATCGCCTCGTGATTCCGGAAGGCGAGACCGTGCTGGCCATCAAGACGTGGGACAGCGGCGCATTCGCTGCGGCCGACATCGCTGAACTGAACCTCCGGGAAATGCCCTCGGATGCGTTCAGGCCGGGCGTGTTCGCACGGGCCACATGGACGGTCCACACGATGCTGGACCCCCGCAGTGCCGCGCAACAGGCCAGCGCCTGGCTCAAAACGTTGCATTTGCCGCACACCTTGCGCCGTGAAGCCGACACTTGGAAGCTCGACCTCGCTCCCGCCGCCGCAAAGAAACGCACCGTATATTCTGTCGGGATCTTTCCCGAACAGGGGGGCGCCTCGCTCGCGATTTGTTTTTCTCCCAAAGCCCAGCTCCGCGACTTGCTGGCGACGCTTCCTCCGGCAGCAGGCCGCGCGCACGTGAGGTGCGAGGAGATCGTTTTCGGATCGGGCGGCTAATTCTGGGGGAACATCGCTTCGTAATGCGGCAGAGGTGCGAAGATCCCGCCGCTTTTCGCGTAGTAGTCCGCGTCCAGATTGAACACGCCGCGGTCGGTCTTGGACCAGGGCGCGTCGGGATACGGATGATAGCTGCGCATCGTCGCCCAGTTCCGGTAGTTCTGGTGCCCGTTCGTTTCGACGAGCCCCAAGCCTTCCAGCCCCGGAAAGGATTTCAGACGGGCCGCCACGCACTTGTTCCACTCCACGAGGATCGGATTGACCGTCAAGTCTGCGCAGAAGCACGGGATGTCCCTGTCGTGCGCCGCCTGGGCGATCTTCATGGTCATGCTCAGCGTTTTCGCGATCGCTTTCAGCGCGATCGCCTTGTACCCCATTTGGATGCGGACGACCGCGTCTTTGTCCGTGTGCGCGCTCTCGTCGGCGGCCAGCCGCACCGGAATGTCGCTCACGTCGATCTCGCGCGTTTCGTCGAACGGTTCTTCGATGATGGCGATCTGGTCGAAGGCGCCGATTTTCTTCGTGTGGTCGATCAGCCGCAGCAGCGTTTCCTTCTTTTCATAGCGGCCGTTCGCGTCGAAGTAATACGGCAGTTTCCCGCTCTTCGTGTAGGGGGTGCGGCACCCGGCGAGCGCCGCGTGGATGGCGCTCACGCGGGCCATGTCCTTCTCCAGCATCTCCGCCTGCGTGCCCTTCTGGCCGATTTTGATCTTCATGAAAAAGGCGCCTTCGTCGACGGCCTGTTTGATCTCCTCGATCGGGATCGTGTAGGCCATCAGCGGGATCGAGGCGGCCTTCGGGTGATGCTGCGAGAGCGCCGGCTTGTATGCGGCGGGAATCAGGCCGTCGAACGTGGCGATGCCGTTCTCTTTGGCGTAGAGCAGCCACGCCGCGTTGTCGACGCCGACGAGGGCGTTCAGCGCGAAGGTCTGGCGCAGCTTCGGGTTGCCCGTGATCCGCTTGCCGTATTCGTAGACCTCCTTGAACAGCTCGTCGTTGAGCGCGACGGGGTCGGAAAAGGTTCTGCCTTTCATGACGCGCAGCGCGTGCGCGGTCAGGGCGAACATCAGCGCGTTGCCGCCGGCTTCGGTGTTTGAGGCGAATACCGAGGCGTCGCTCCAAAGCGTGCTGTGCGTGCAGACGCCGATGCCGCGCTGGCCGCTCGTGCTGCGGATCATGGCGGCGCTCTGCCAGACGTTGGTCAGATAGCCGCCCTTGAAGCCGAACGGACGCAGCAGCGGCTCGCGTTCGAAATCGCATCCCGTGTCGGCCACGGTGATCTTTTTGCGGGCCGTCTTTTCTTCCGCCGCCGCACCCGCCAGCTTGCATCCGCCCGCCATCAAGCTGCCCGCCGCAACCGTTGCGGCTTTCAGAAAATCCCTGCGTTTCATGTTCGTCGTCCTTCCGTTTCCGCCGCCTTTATCAAGCGCCCGTCGTGACGCCGTATTTCTCGAACTGCGACCTGAAGAAATCGGCGTCGCGCTTCATTCTGCGCACGGCGAGCGCACGGCGCTCGGCCTCCGGCAGCGCCAGCTCCTCTTTCGTGAACAGCTCCCACTCGCAGTGCACCGAAGCCGGCCCGCCGATCTTCAGCGCTTTGACCAGCTTGAAGTACGCCTCCCACGGCACCATGCCCTCGCCCGCAAACGTGTTGTCGGGTATCCACTTGCCCTTCGGCTTCGCCCAGACGAAGTCCTTCAGGCAGGTGCAGCGGATGTACGGCGCGACGAGCTTCAAGGCCACGGGCCACGAGCCGCCGGCCTCGGCGACCGCGTGCCGCACGTCATACTGGCAAGCGACCCACTGCGGGTCGAGGCCTTTGAGCATGTAATAGATGTCCCACACCGGTCCGCCGAACAGGTCCCCGTTCCAAGCGTGGTGGTTCTGGTAGCACCCCGTGAGGCCGCATGCCTGGTTCAGCGCCTGCAGGCCCTCCATGGTTTTGCGGTGCTTCGCGATCGAGCCCTCGACGCCCAGGGCCTCGTCGTACTTGAAGTAGCCCAGGCGGTACACCTTGACCCCGCACTGCGCCGCCGTCTTGAGGGTGCGCTCGGCCAGCGGCTCGTCCGCGGCCGTGATGCCCGTGACGATCATCTCGACCTTGAGGCCCTGCTTGCGCGCCGCTTCGACGGCGCGCGGCAGGTCCTGCCCGACCTTTTCCGGCTCGACGTGCCCCTTGGGCCTGACGGACAGGTCGATGCCCCCGTAGCCGGCCTGCGCCAAGGTTTCCGCCAGCGCGTCGTAGCCCAGCCACTGCAGCGGCTTCGAGAACGTGTGCAGGCACACGTTCGCAGCCGGCGGCTGCGCCCGGACGTTCTGCAGCGGAGCGGCCGCGGCGGCCAGCGCCGCGCCCTTCAGGAAATCGCGTCGTTTCATGCAGGTCACCCCAGTTTCCATGGTTTGCGATATTCGTAGCTCAAAAGCTCGTTGGCCTTCTCGCAGTTGGTGAAGCGCTCTTTCGCGCCGTCCCACTCCAGACGCTGCTTCATTTTGACCGCGATGTTGGCGAGGTGCGCGAAGGACGTGGAGCGGTGGCCCTCCTCCAGCGGACAGAACGGTGTCTTGCGCGACTTGACGCAGTCGAGGAAGTCGCGGATCAGGCCCCCGGTGCTGACGGAGCTGCTTCCGTCCGGCAGCGCTTTCTCCTTCACCGTGAACTCTTCCGGCTCCACCAGCCGTTTCCAGGACTGGAACTGGCCGGCGCCGGCCGGGATGATCCGGTAGCCTTTCTCGTCCGCGTAAACGACGCCTTTGTTGCCGCGGATCTCGATCTCGCCGTAAGGGAAGATCGGTCCGCCGCACGATTCGAACATCTGGAAGGTGAGCAGCCGGCCCGATGCGAATTCGAAGGTCACGGCCATGGTGTCCATGATGTCGGCGTCGTGGTCCAGCAGCTTGGAGCCGTGGGCGGACACCGCACACGGGGCGGTCTCCTGCATCATCCAGCGGATCGCGTCGATGTAGTGCACGCCCCAGTTGCCGACCTGTGAAGAAAAATCGTTGTACCAGCGGAATTTGTACGGCGCGATGTTGTACTTGTATGGGCGGAACGCGCGCGGCCCGAGCCACAGGTCCCAATCGAAATCCCGCGGCGGGTCGGCCGGCTGCTGTTTGCCGATGCCGTTCGGGTAGAGATCGCTGATGCGGGCGGCATTCGCCACGCAGAGGTTGCCCAGCGCGCCGCCGTGCAGCACCTCCGCCAGTTTCCGGTACGACGGATTGCCGCGCCGGTTCAGGCCCACCGCCACGACCCGTCCGGTCGCCTGCTGGGCTTCCACCATCTTGCGCCCCTCGAGGATGGTGGCGGTCAAGGGCTTCTCGACGTAGACATCTTTGCCGGCCTTGACCGCGTCGATCATCTGCAGGGCGTGCCAGTGGTCCGGCGTGGCGATGCAGACCGCGTCGATGTCCTTGTCCTCCAAAAGCTGGCGGTAATCCTTGTACAGCTTGGGCGGCTTGGGAAACGTCTCGCCCAGGTTCGGGATGCGTCCGGGCAATTCGTCTTTGTAGCGTTGCGCCACTTTGCTGAAGTCGCGCGAGCGGAAGGGCTCGTAAACATCGCACAGGGCTGCGACGTCCATGTCCGGCTGCATCATGAAGAGGCGCAGCAGTTGCGATCCCCGGTTCCCGACGCCGATGAATCCCATCCGGATTTTGTCGTTCGCGCCCGCCGCGCGGGTCATGCGCGGCGCCGCCGCCGCTCCCGCCACCGCCAGCGTGCCTGTCACAAACTGCCGCCGATTGGTTGCCGTCGCGTCCATTTCCAAGCCTCCCTTCACTTTCAGCTTGTCCGCTGTACATATCAAAGCATCGTTCGGGTACTATAATCTGCTTCTGTGTTTCGGCTCAAGCCGATTCTCGCGGCGCTTTGATTCGCAGGCTTATTTTTCCTGTCGTTTTGCGGCTTGAACCGCCCGTCGGTTGCTTGATAAACTGACATTTTATTTTTGGGTCGGTGTGTGTCGGAAAGGACCGGTATCGTGAGCAAGATGTTTTCAGGCAAGACGGCCATTGTGACGGGGGCGAGCTCCGGGATCGGACAGGCGGTGGCGTCGACGCTGGCGCGTGCGGGCGCGTCGGTGGTGATCCACGCGCGCCGGAAAGAGAAATTGGATGCGCTGGCTGCGGAAATCGCCGCGATGGGCGGAAGCGCGCTGGCGGTTGCGGGCGACGCCGGCCAGCGCGCCGATGTCGAGGCGCTGCTTGAGCGGGCCCTCGCGTGGGAGGCGGGCGGCTGCAAGATCGACATCGTCGTGGTGAATGCGGGGCGCGGGTTGGCCGGCGGTATCCTCGGCAGCGATGCGGCGCAGTGGCAAGAGCTTTATCAGACCAACGTGTTGGGCGCGGCGTATCTGATGCGGCTGGCG
Organism: uncultured Lentisphaeraceae bacterium; assembly: GCA_964579865.1. Lineage (GTDB taxonomy): Bacteria > Verrucomicrobiota > Kiritimatiellia > RFP12 > UBA1067 > DAOPZC01. The sequence continues at coordinate 37,707 of CAZOIS010000025.1, forward strand.
GGACAGCGCATGGTCCGGCAGGGGCATGGCGACATCGTGGTGGTCAGCTCTGTGGCGGGCCGCAACACTTCACCGTACAGCGGCTTCTACGGCTCCAGCAAGTTCGCGATCCGCGCGGCGGCGGAGGCCCTGCGGCAAGAGGTCTGCTCGAAAGGCGTGCGCGTATCGACGGTCATGCCGGGCATTGTGGTGAGCGGTTTTCAGGATGTGGCCGGCTACACGCCCGAGAATTTCGGCAAGAGCGTCGCGCATTACGGCAAGGTGCTCGAGCCGCAGTCCATTGCGGACGGGGTGGCCTGGCTGCTCTCGCAGCCTCCGCACGTCAATGTCAGCGAAATCATGATCCGCCCCACGGGGCAGAACTACCCTTAACGGCTTTGTTTTCAGGCGCGTTCCTCACGGCTGTGGCGTACGGGCAAGAAAGGTTTTCATGCGTCTATTTTCCAGGCGGGTTTCGACGGTGGATGTCCGTCATGTGCTGTTCCTGTTGTTGCATCTGGCGGTCATGCTGAGCGTGGTCGCGTACTTCGTTTTGTTTGCGCCGTCTGCCGGTGCCAGCGGCGCAGAGCCGTCGCCGAACGCGCAGATTTATAATTGCAGGCCAGGGCCTTGGGGAAGGATCCAATGGCATTACCTGCACATCGAAGCTCCGGATTGGATCGTGGCGAACACCCAGTTGCCCCATTCCCAGCCCAGCTGGAGTTTTCCGGGGGCCTCGGTTGAAAACCTCAAGCGTTTCCTGCTTGCCGCCGGCATCGTCCCCGCCACCGTGGACCGGTGGCTGTCCGACGGTCGCGCGATTCTCCGCGGCCCGGAATCCGTCACGATTTTCCCGACCGTGGCGGACGTGGAGTCGCTCGGCGATGCGGCGCGGCGCACGATCTATCAGGAGTTGTCCAAAGCGCCGGTCAACGAATACTACGCCAACCCCATCTATATTCTCGACCGGAGCGTGGCGGATTGGATCGGGCAGCGCAAGGTGCGTCCGGAAATCGTCGGCCTCCTCAGCCGCCTGTCCTATCGCCGGGGAGACGTGTTGTGCTTCAGCGACCTGTCGGTGCTGATGAGCTATGCGCAAAGCGATGCGGAGGCGAGAGACCTTGCCAAGCTCGGGACCCGCAAGCGGGCGGTCATGGCCTATCTGATGGTGGGCCCGGAAGACGACACCGGGAAGCTCGAGGATTATTGGTCCGCGGCGTACCGGCGCAAAGACGTGCTTCCCATCCTTTCGTCGATCAGCCAGCTTCCGGGAGGCGGGCGGCTGGGGCTGTCGCACCTGATGCCGGCGCAACCGCGCAAGCTCATTTACACTTATCCCACGCTTGATCTGGCCACGACCGGGCGTTTGCCGGACTGCCACTGGACGACCTTCAATTTCTTCAGCTATACGCCCCAAAACATCTTTCTGGACCTGCGGCTGGCCGCCAACCGGTTGCTCGAGGGGTATGACAAGGTCGAGCCTCCCTACAAATACGGGGACGCCCTGATGTTTTTGAACAAGGTGGGCGACGCCATCCATTCCTGCACGTATCTGTGTGACGACCTCGTTTTCACCAAGAACGGCGAGACGATTTCGGCACCGTGGATCATTGCGCAGATGCAGGATGTGCAGCGACTCTACGGGCATCTCGAGCTGGATAAGATCCAAGGTTACCGCCGCCGCTGGGAACAAGAGCGGTAAGCGCCGCGTCGCCCCGGCGGCAGGCGCGTTTGCCGCGCGTCACAAAAAAGCACCCGGCGTGAGGGCCGGGTGCTTTTTTTCGTCATGATCGCCCGGGCGGGCGAACCGGTCAGACCACGCTGTTGCTGCGGATGACCTGCCGGTACCAATGGCAGCTCAGTTTGGGCGTCCGCTTTTGCGTGGCATAGTCCACATAGACCATGCCGAAACGTTTCGTGTAGCCGCACGCCCATTCGAAGTTGTCCAGCAGGCTCCATGGGAAGTATCCGATGACGGGATAGCCCTCGGCGAGCGCGCGGTGGACGTTGCGCAGGTATTGGCGATAGTACATGATGCGGTCGGTGTCCGCGACGAATCCTTGGGCGTCCGGCGCGGCGCCGTCGGCGACGCCGTTCTCGCTGACGAAGATCGGCAGGTCGGTGCGCCCGAGCGCTTGGCTGACTTGCCGGATGCCCCAGTAAATCGATTCGGGGACGATGTTGAGCCACGGCATGCTGCCCTTCGGGTAGGCGTCGAAGCAGGGGAACGTTTCATAGCCCTTTTTATTCGAGGCCGCACGGACATAGGTGCCCGTGTAGCAGTTGAAGCCGAGCGAGTCCAGCGGCTGGTTGATGAGCTTGAGGTCGCCGTCTTTGATGTCCGGGGCGTTCGCGCCGTACTCGTCCATCCACGGGTCGGAATAGCGGCCTGTGAGCATCGGGGTGAGGATGCTGCCGTTGGCCGCGTCACGCAGGAATGCGAGCCGCGCGGCCTCGATGTTTTCGGGCGTCTCGCAGACCGGCACATAGGCGTTGTAGTTCTCGGCGGCGCCGACGTTGCACGCGCGCGGCGATGCGGCGCGCAGCGCCTGGCAGGCCGTGCCGTGCGCCAGCAGCGCGTTGTGCGATGTGTTGCTGCGCGCTTTGATGGTCGCGAGCCTGATGCCGGGCGCATGGGAGGGCGTGTAGCCGACCCCGTACCCCGCGCCGAAGGCGAAGCACGAGATCTCGTTCATCGTCATCCAGTGCGCGATGCGGTCGCCGAGACGTTTGCCGACGGCCTCGGCATACGCGCCGAAGTCGGCGGCGATGACGCGGCTCTGGAAACCTCCGTAGCGGTCCTGAAGGACCTGCGGCAGGTCCCAGTGGAACAGGGTGGCGTGGGGCGTGATCCCGTGCTTGAGCAGACAGTCGGTCAAGCGCTTGTAGAAGTCGACGCCCTTTTCGTTGACCGCGCCGCGTCCGTCGGGAATGATCCGCGGCCAGGCGATGCTGAAGCGGTAGTGCTTCACGCCGAGGTCGGCCATCAGTTTCACGTCCTCTTCATAGCGGTGGTAGTGGTCGCAGGCGATATCGCCGGTGTCGCCGTTCGCGACTTTTCCGGGGGTGCGGCAAAACGTGTCCCAAACGCTGGGCTTGCGGCCGTCTTCGTGCGCCGCGCCTTCGAGCTGGTAGGACGCCGTCGCGGCCCCCCACCAGAAGTCGGAGGGGAAGTGCGCGCCGCCGGCCGCGGACGCCTGGCTACCTGTTGCGGCTGCGCCGAGCGCTTTGCAGCCCTGAGTTTGGGCGGCTGCCAGAAGCGCCGTCATGCCGGCCGCACCTGTCAAGAATGAACGCCGATTGAATCCTTCAGTTGATTGGTCCTGTATCATGGCTCACCTCGCCTTGTTGGAGTTGAAAAATCGATGCAACATAATATACATCGTTTCCATTTTCAGGAAAGGGTTTGTTTCCCCATTCCCGTCGGCTATAATGAACGTCAATCATGCAGGTTGATTCGGATAAATCGGGGAAGGCGGGGCCGGCGTTGCGGGTGCCGGCGGACCGGGGCAGGCGCGCGGCGTTGTTGGGGGCGG
>CAZOIS010000026.1:0-41195 GCA_964579865.1 uncultured Lentisphaeraceae bacterium
TCGCGCCGGGATGGGACGCTTCCACAACGCGCATTTATCAGCTCAGCGCCAACGGTGAGCGCGCGCGCCTGCTTGAAACGAAGCGAGACGGCGGCGCGTTTCAGGTCGGCCCATTCGCCGAGGCGACCGCACTGGAAGCGATCTGCGGCGCACAGGCGGCCTTGCCGGATCTGACGGTCAGCGCGATTTCCGTCAAGCTGACCGGTACGCCGACCGTGATCGCCGAGGTCCGGAATGCCGGCGCCGCCGCGGCCGGCGACGTCGAGGTCGCCTGCTATGCGGACCAGGTGCAGCCCGGCCGCAAGCTGGCTGGCGAACGCATCTCGCTCCGCGCCGCCGGCAAGTCCGGACTGTTCGGCAAAGACCGGCGAACGCTGACGCTCCGGCTCGATCCGGCGGCGATCGACGGCCGCCGCGAGCTGATCGTCGCCGTCAACGTCGACGGCCGCCTGAAGGAACTCTGCGCCGCCAACAACCGCGCCAGCGTCACGGTCGACGTGCCCGCCGACTACGCGGCGCACTGGCAGCACCGCCGCACGCTCGCGGTCGAAGCGGGGGCGCTGGCCCGCGCGGACGAGCCGGTCGTCCTCGCCTCCGAGCTGCCTGCGGACGCCGACCCGGCTTCCGTGCGCGTGGTCGCGTGCGGCGCGGACGGCCAGCTGCTGGCGCCCGTGCCTGCGCAGCTCGACAGGATCGGCGAGAAATCCGAGCTGTGTTTCCTGCTCGCCGGCCAGACGCCCGCCGGAGCGGTCCGGCGCTTCTCCGTCTTCTGGAATGACCGTGCGCCCGAGGGCAAGTCCGGGGGCGTCTTCTCGCACCTCTCCCGGCTATGGCAGCCCGACGACTCCGCGGCGGAAGGGGAAACCTATCGCGTGCGGCTCAGCAACGGCGTGCTGACCGACCTCGCCGCAAGGAGCGGCGGACAGACCGGCGCGCCCTTCGTTTCGAAGCTCATGGCTTCTTCGAAGGAGACCGGCTGGGCCGACGAGCCGGGGACGGTCGAGCGCTGCGAGGTGCTCGCCGCGGGGCCGGTGCGCGCGGTCGTCGCCGTGCGCAAGGCGCTGAATGCGGGCTACACTTACGAGAAAACGTACACCTTCTTTCCGCGCCGCATCGACGTGACGGCCTCGATCAACAAGCCGCTCCCGCTGCTGAGCCGCGCCTACTACGCGCAGCCCGGACAGTACGTCGACAACGCCGGCTCTCGGGCGATGGTCGATGGTCATGGCGACGACGAAGGCGTCTATGGCAAAAACCGTCACCCGCTCTGGTATGCCGTCTACGCGGAAGATTGGGCCCACGTCTGCATCGCCCTCTCGCCGGTCGGCGGCGTTGCCTACTGGGACGCCGGCGGCAGCTGGGGCGGCATCGGGTTCAACGCGGGCTCGTGCGAAAATGTGCGCATGAGCTACGTGGTCCATCCCGGCGCGAAGGACGCCGCTTTCGCTGAGGCCGACTGGCGGCAGCTGACAACGCCGCCCGTCGTCAGCTGGGAATAGGGCCGCAATGTGTCCGAAGTGCCGCTGTATTTGTGCCCAGCAAAGGAGATGTCGCATGTCCGTGAATTCCAAGCTCCACGCGTTTAGCCTCGTTGTCGCCGCCCTGTTTGTCTCAGCCGCCGCACAGGCGCAAGGCCCCGCGTTTCCGAAGCCGACCTTTGAAAATGTGGCGTATGGTCCGCACCCGAAACAGGTGCTGGATTTCTATCAGGCGTCGTCGAACCAGGTGACGCCGCTGCTGTTCTTCGTCCACGGCGGCGGGTGGATGACGGGCGACAAGGCGAAACCCGATTTCCTCGCCCAGTGCCTTGAGAGCGGCATCTCCGTCGTGTCGATCAACTACCGCTTTATCCCGGACGCGGCTGCCGAGAAAATCGATCCGCCGGTCAAGGCCTGTCTCGACGATGCGGCCCGCGCGTTGCAGTTCGTGCGCAGCAAGGCGGGCGAGTGGCGTATCGACAAGGCCCGCATCGGCGGCTGCGGCGGCTCGGCGGGCGGGTTCACCGCGCTGTGGCTGGCCTTCCATCCCGACCGGGCCGATCCCGCGAGCCGCGATCCGGTCGCGCATGAATCCACGCGGCTGTGCTGCGCGCTGTGCTTCGTCCCGCAGACCTCGCTGGACCCGCAGCAGATGCAGGCGTGGATCCCGAACAATACCTACGGCGCCCACGCCTTCGGGCTGGGTACGATGCAGGAGTTCCTCGCCAGGCGGGAGGCGCTGTTGCCGTGGATCCGGGAGTTTTCCCCGTTCGCGCTCGCCAGCGCGGACGATCCGCCCGTGCTGCTTTTCTACGACAATCCGCCGAACCTCGGACAGCCCTATAAGGATCCGCCGCACTCGGGGAACTTCGGTGAGGGCATCTCGGCGAAGCTGAAAGCGGTGGGCATCGAGCACGAGATCAACTACAACAACGACTATGCCAAGATGAAATATCCCAACCTGTTCAGCTTTCTGCAGGAAAAGCTTGGCGCGCGTCCGTCCAAGTAATCCGGGCGCGGCGCTCCCGGTTACGCAAAACTTGTGTTATACTTCGCCTATGAGTACTGAAGTCCAGGCCGATCATCAACCGCTGGAAGAGCGCATCACCTACTGCGAGCACCTCGTCGACACCCTCAACGGGGTTGTGACCGACCTTCAAAAGCGGGTTTTCGCGCTGGAACTCCAGAACCGTAAACTTTTAATGGAAATCAAACAGCAGCAGGAGGCTTCCCGCGCCTTCGGGATGGCTGACGAAAAGCCTCCCCACTACTAAGAGGCGGGGCCGGTCTTGTGCGTTCCGGACCGGCGTCATTCGGCCTGCTTGTTCTGGTAGACGCGCACGTAGTCGACCTCGTAGCGCGTCGGGAACGGCGTTTCCGACGGGTCGCCGCCGGCGTTGCCGCCGATCGCGAGGTTCAGCAGCAGGTAAAAGGGCTGCCGGAAAGGATTCTGCGGCTGGCGCCCTTCGGGATTGATCGTCTCGGCCAGGTCGATGGTGTTCAGCGTGAGCCCGTCCATGGAGAGCACGATGCGTTTTTCGTCCCAGTCCATTCGCCAGACATGGAATTTCTGGTCCCACGCCGGATCGTTGAACGCGGCGACCGGTTTCTTCGACTCGTCCCATTTGGCCTTGCCTGGCACGGTTGAGCCCCAGCACGCGTTCGCCAAGATGGTGTCCTTGTAGTACTCCATCAGATCGATCTCGCCACAGTCGGGCCAGCGTCCCGTGAGGCCCAGAAGCCAGATGGCGGGCCAGAGGCCCTTCCGGGTTTTGATGCGCGCCTTTACCTCGAAGCGGCCGTATTGCCAGGCGTGGAGCCCTTTGGTGGTTACGCTGGCGGAGGTGTACTCGGCGAACGCACGCCGGTTGCCCCAGTACGTGTCGTCCGGTTTGTAGCCCGGGTTCGGCCTGCGCTCGCGGCGGCCCTCGATGATCAGGCAGCCGTTGGAGCAGACGGCGTTGTCCGGCTGATACCACTGAAGCTCGTTGTTGCGCACGAAGCCCCGCTCGTAGGTCCAGTCCTTGGGATCGAGCCGTCCGTCAGCGGTGAACTCGTCCGCCCACACCAGCCGGTAGCCGTCTTGTGCGAATGTCTTTTGCTGCGCGGCCCAAGGAAAAACGGTGGCCGCCAGCGCCCACATGAAAACAGATTTCATCTTGCACCTCTCTTGTCTGTTCGCCCTGTATAGCCGCTCGTTCCGGCTGAGCGTGAAAGCTTTTCTGCCCCGGGACTCCGCGCGTTACGGCTGGAGTACCACGCCGTCGCAGTCTGCGGTCACGTAGCGCGGAGCGGCGGGCTTCCACTGCGGGTAGGCCGCGGTCTTCTCGATCACGTTGTCGGTGAAGGTCAGCCCTTGGACGCTGTAGAAGTCCAAAAGCGCCGGGTGGAAGTGGCGGATCGTGTTGCCCGTGATGCGGATGTTCTTGTTGTAGCGGCTTGCTGCGCGGAAGGCGGGGTCGATGCCGGCACCGCACTCGATGAGCGCCCGGCCCCAGACGCCGTAGTTGCAGTTGTCGAACACGTTGTCGCGGATCACGCAGTCGCTCACGCCCGCCTGCTCGTACCAGAAGCGTGCGTCACCCTCGAAGAGGATCGCCGCGCCGGCCGTGTGGAAGGTGTTTTTTTCGACCACGGTCGGCCCGCGCGAGTTGAGCAGGATGCCGCGCGCGCGGTTGCCGCGGATCGTGCAGCCGCGGATCGTGAGCGCGGCGTAGTCGTCGACTGCGGCGAGCGCGTCGCCGACCGCGACCGTCTCGGGCAACGGCTCCTTGAAGGTGAGGCGCGTGTACTCTTTGTTCAGGCGCTCGGCGCGCTTGACCACGGGATAGGCGTAGGTGGTGAGCGCAGGGCCCTTGACCAGCTCGAGCTTCTGCCCCTTCTGAATGAAGTTGAAGCCGTACTGCTGAGGATGGACGAGCTTGACGTCGGCGACCGTCGGCGAGAGCCGTTCGACGATGCGCACGTAGATGCCGTGGACGTTCGTGGCGTCGTCCTTTTGCAGCTCGAAGAGGCAGTCCTCCAGCACGACCTGCCCGCCGCAGTTGACGAAGTGCGTGGCGTCGGCCGTGAGGCTGACGATGCGGTTCTTGCCGGGCGGCGGCGTGACTTTGACGCGCCGCACGAAGAGATCGCGGCTGCGCTGGCCGATCACGCCCATGCCGCCGCAGTGGTAGAGCGTCACGCCCTCGACCGTCACGTCGCGGCTGTCGGTGATCGCGACGCCGCAGACCAGACGATGGCTGGGGCCGAAGACGAAGATGTTGCCGGGCGTGCCCTTCAGCTTTCCGCGCAGCAGGCGCACGCGTCGGCTGCCGAGGTCTTGCGCGAGGATGTCGTCGCCGAGGCCGTAGTCACGGGCCTGATAGGTGGTCTCGCGCTTCACGGGGTCGAACTCCAGGATCGCCCGCACGGGATAAGGCGTGCGCGCTTTGCCGGATTTGCCGTCGTGGAACTTGAGCAGGCCGTTCTCGACGGAGAACGGGTACTCGGCGGGGATTTCGAGGTCCGCGTAGGTGTCCGTCACCGCGAGGATCTTGCCTTCGCTGTGGAAGGGCCGCTCGTAGTCGACGGTGAAGTTGCGCAGCACGATGCCGCGGGCGTTATCGACCGTAAAGGGCGAGAGGTAGCCGTGGAAGAGGAAGTCCGCGCCTTGTCCGTCGACCTCGAAGCCCCGCATGCCGTCGATGGGGAAGGCGATGCGCTTCAGCCCTTCGTCGTTGTTGCTGATGAACTGGTAGCGCTCGAAGGCCTTGTCCGGGTAGAAGTCGTAACGGCCCTTGGTGAAAACCAATTTGTCCGCGCTCTGTTTTTTGGCTTGAGTCAGAGCGGCGCGTACGGCGAGGGTGTCGTCTTTACCGTCGTCGGGGAACGCGCCGAAGAGCGCCACGTCAAGCGTGCCGCCGGCGGAGGCTGCGGTGACGAGTAACACGGTTAACCATGTGTAAAGCAGACCTGTCGTTTTCATGCGGCGCAAACCTCCCGGGTGGAAAAAGAAACGCTCCTATTCTTCACGCACGGGGGCTGAGACGCAAGACGTAAGTGAGGGGAACAACTCCGGCGCTGGCCGCAAACGCTATCTGCCGGGCAAGGGACCGCGCAAACGAGGCGTAAGCCTGCCGAGGTGCAGAGGGGCCTGCGACGGGCCCGTTTGTCCACAAAGCCGGCGTTATTGCAAGGAGAAGAGGGTGCCATCCAGGATGCGGTGCAGATAGCCCTCCGCGTCAATCGTGACCTTCCCTCCGCGGTTCCGGATCGCCGCGATTTGGGCGGGGGACAGGCCGTCGACGTCCGTGCCGAAACGCAGGGTGTGCGGCCCGAGCTTGCCGTTGATCGTGAGCGTGCCGCTCCAGGCGCAGGCGCTGCTGTCCGCGAAGGCGAGCGAGGCCGTGCCGTCGCCCGCGTCGATCATCGCGTTGGCGTAGAGCTCCAGCGGGCCGAAGGCGTTGGCGCCGCTGCCGGCAGCCAAGCCGCCGCCGCGCAGCTGGACGGCGAGCGTGTCGGTTGCGATGTCGTCGGCGCCGAATCTGACGCAGCCGCCCATCACCATGAGCGGGCCGTCGTAGGTCTGCGCGCCGGTCAGTTCCAGCGTGCCGGGGCCGCTCTTCGCGAGCACCGCGTTGCCGCTGAGCGCGCCGCTCAGCCGCGCGTCCATGGCGGCGCTGCCGTTGGCGACCTCCACCGTCCGGATGCGGCCGTGCAGTCCGTTGCCGTTGAGATCGATCGGGTTTTGGATCTCCACCGCGGCGTCCGAGTACGGCGAGGAGAGCTTGAGGGTGTAGCCGTAGTCCGTTGTGCCGTCGTAGAAGGTCAGGAAATGGCTGGCGCCCCACGTGAGCGTCGCGCCTGCGCCGCCGAAGTTCACCGTGCGGTCCGCGCCCGCCGCGCTCAGGCCGGTGTCGCCGTAGAGGACTACGTTCGTCGTCGCCGCATACGGCGTGCTGACGGGGCAGTTGAAGTCGCCGGCCGCGGCGCCGTTGAGGTCCGCCCCGATTTCGAAGACGCCGCCGCTGGCGAGCACGAAGAGCTTGCCGGGGAACGCGAGCGTCTGCGCCGTGGTCATGCGGAAGACGCCTCCGGCCAGATGGAAGTTGTTGCCGAGCCCGACGCCCGAGTAGACCGCGAACCCGGTGCCGCCCCAAAGCACGTGCGGCCCGCCGGCCGCCAGATTGAGGTCGGCGTGCAGCGTGGCGTTGGTTTCCAGATAGTTGTGGAACCAGAGCGAGCCGGCGCTGACGTGCGAAGCGGTGCCAGTGCCGCTGAGCGTGGCGTCGTTCGGGCCGGAGAAAAGGAGGCCGCGGCCGGCTCCGGAACAGGCGATTTTCCTTGCGCCCAGAGCGAGTGCCGGCGCGCCGGCCGTGGTGTCGACGGTCAGCGTCGTGAAATTCGGGTCGGCCTCCGGCGCGACCGTCCCCGCCACGTTCAAGATGTAGTTGGCGTTCACGTTATAGCCTGTCGTCGGCAGAGCCGGCTGCCCGCTCAAGCGCTGGAGCGTGCCGCTGCTTCCGCCGCTGAGGGTTGGAAAGCCGTAGCCGTCGACCGTGCGCAGGACGATTGTGGAGCGTGCGGCGGTATCGCTGGCGCTGGCCGCATTGTCCATCAGGACGCCGTAGACCACGTTGAACTTCCAGCCCAGCGAGTTTGCCGTGATCGAGTTTCCGGCGCTGCTGGAAAGGTCGACCAGCTCGAGCTTCTGGGCCAGATCGTCGCCCACGAGGGTCTGGACCGTCAGGGCGAAGCCGTTGCCGCCGTTGGCGTCGAGCTTGAGCGCCGAGGAGCGGTACTGCGTCCCGCCGGACGAGCTCGCGAGCCCGAACTGATAGGCGCTGATCGTGTCGGCCGTGGTTCCCGAAGGTTTGGCTTTGAACGTCAGGTTGCCGCCGCAGACCCGGACCACATTCGTGTCGGCCGCGAGCTGGTCATACGAGGAGTAATCGAGGATCAGGTTGCCGGCGCGCACGTCGGTGTAGCCTTGGTGGTTGAGGGAGCTGCCTGCCAGGGCCCAGGTGCCGGAACCGCCTTTGACGAGGGCGATGCGGCCGGTATTCCCGCCGCTGACGACGTCGGCGAGCGCGCCGGTGCCGGAAAAGCGGCCGGTGCCGGTTCCCAGCAGGTGCAGCGTGCGGGTTTGGAGGCCGCCCCAGTTGGGGTTCAGCCCGTTCGAGAGCCTGCCGGTCAGGGCCAAGCTGCCAAGGCCGTTGACGGCCACGGCGTTATGGCCCGCTTCGGACGTGTTCCCGAGATGCTTGAACTCGCGGTTGCAGGTCGCGTTGTCGGCGCCGAGGTATTCGAAGACGTTCATGAAGGTGCTTCCGCCCGCACTGTCCAGCCAGACGATGCTGCCGGTGCCGCCCGCCGACAGGCTTCCGGTGTTGGAGAGCGAGGTCAGCTGGAGCGTGGCGCCGTTGCTGCGGCCGATGCGGAGTGAGCCGTTGAACGAGTTGGTGGGGTTCGTCAGCCGCCACGTGCCCTGCTGCACCCCGATGGCCAACACCCTTGAGCCGAGCTTAATATGGCCGCTGATCACATTCGGGGTGCCGCGGTTCTGGTAGGAGCTGTATAAGAAAAAGGGGGCGTCCTCGACATTGACATCGTTGTGGATGAGACCGGTCAGCTCGAGCGGGGCTGTCCCGTAATTGAACAGCCTGGGGCCTACGGCGTTCCTTCCGCCCGTGTTCCAAGGGCGATCGGTGGACTGGCGTGTCGTGAAGCCCTGCAGCGTGCAGGACGTGTCGTTCAGGTCGATGTTGCCGCCTTTGCCCAGCGCCGAGTTCGTGCCCGCGTCCGCCAGCACGCGTGACGCGCTGGCGACCAAGGCGCCACCTCCCGCCGTCGTCAAGCCGCCGCTGAAGCTGTTCTCGGGGTTCGTCAGCGTCAGCGTCCCGGCGGTCCAGAAACTGTAACAGCTGATCTGGGCATTGGCGCCGGAAACCACGCCGTTGAGGGTGAGACTTCCCCCGTCGAGCGTGAGCCGCCGGGTGACGCTGCCGAAGTCGCCGAGCGCAACCGGTCCATTGATGACGGCCAGCGGCGGAAGGCCGTTTGTGGTGATCGCGCCGCTTTCCCGCACGAGGGACACGGCCCCGGCGCAAGTGAAGGCGATGTCGGAGGAGAAAACGACCTGGTTTGTAGGCAGGGCGTTCTGGGATTGGCAGACCCTTCCGCTGAGCGAAAGGGTCTGCGGTGTCCCGGCCGGGACGCTGCCGATGGTGACGGTCACGTTGGTCGCGCGCGAGCCCTGGACCCCGAAATTGAAGTTCAGCGCGGGCCGCGCGAAGGTGTAGGTGCCGCCGGCTGTGCCGGTGGTCGCACGGCTCAGCAGTCCGTTGGTACCGTCCAGGGCGATCAGGAAGGTGTTGTAATATACGTTCGAGCCGTTCACCGTCTGGCCGACTTCGATTCCGTCGGCGCTGACGAAGACGATCTCCGTCGCGTTGCTGGCAAACGAGAGATCGGCCTCTGTGAGCGTTTTGGCCGGGCCGTCCGCGAAAGCGATATCATGGGTGAGAACGAGGGCGGTCGTGCCCTCTGCGGTGATCCCGCTGAAATCGCCGTTGATGACGCCGCCGGTCCAGTTGGCGGTATCGTTGATGTTTGTGCCGCCTGTGCCGCCTGTGCCGCCGGCAACGCCTGCACCGGACCATCCCGCAAAACAGCAGGTGGCGGATAGGCACGCGGCAAGGGTGACCCAAGAGAACGAGAGGTGCTGCTTAGCGCGGAATATCATTAGGCCTCCTGCTTTTACAGGCGTCACAAAATCAATACAATCAATACATAGAATATAGCAATCCGGGATTGCGGTGTCATGCTCGATTACACGAACTCGGGCCTCGATTTTGCGAACGCCGTTTCAAGGTTTTTGCGCGCGTGCATCGGCCATGACAAGATGTGGCGTCAACCGGACGACAATCTTGCCGTTGCGCGCGGAGAGGCAACGGTATCATGGGCCCGCCATACGCTTGAATCGCGCCTCGCCTCTTTGCGCTTGCGCGTCACATGCGAAAAGACTAAAAGTGTACTATGTTACCCAAATATAAGTGGCAGGACGCGCAGGCCGATGAGGCCGCCATCGTGCATCTGTCCCGTGCGCTGGGGCTGCCGTTGCCCGTGGCGCGGGTGTTGGTGGCGCGGGGTGTCGCGACCCCTGAGGCGGCGGACATCTTTCTTCATCCGGAGCTGAAAAAACATCTGGCTCCGCCTTTCGATTTCCCGGGCGCGCGCGCGGCGGCGGAGCGGTTGTGGTCGGCGGTCCGCGCGGGCCGGGATATCGTCGTGTTCGGCGATTTCGATGCGGACGGCGTCTCCGCCGCGGCCGTGCTGGTGACCGCGCTCCAGAAGATCGGCGGCCGCGTGGAGGTCTTCCTGCCCGTGCGCGAGCCCGAGGGATATGGCTTGACCTTTGCCGCGCTGGAGCGGTGCCTGCGCGGGCGCGCTCAGGCACCGGGGGTTTTGGTGACCGTGGACTGCGGCATCGGGTCGGTCGACGAAGTGGATTACCTGAACCGGCTGGGCGTGGAGGTGATCGTCACCGACCACCACGAGCCGGGGCCGACGCTGCCGGCTGCGGCCGTGACCGTCAATCCGCGCTTAGGCGCGTCGCCGGGTTCGGAGCACCTGTGCGGCGCGGGCGTGGCGTTCAAGGTGGCGCACGCGCTGGCGGAACTGGGCAAGGCGAAAGGCTGGTATCAGGGCGGCGCGCTGGGAGGCGAACTGCTGGTGCCGGTGGGCTTGGCGACGGTGACGGACATCGTGCCGCTGACGGGCGAGAATCGGCTTCTGGTGTGGAGCGCGCTCAAGCATTGGGGCCGATTCGCGGGCTCGGGGCTGCGCGCCCTGCTGTCGCGGGCGGCCCAGCAGACGGTGCCTGCGCCGGACGCCTACACGTTCGGGTTCATCCTCGGGCCGCGCATCAACGCGGCGGGGCGCATGGACTCCGCGATGGTCGCGTACGAGCTGCTGACCACGCGGGACAAAGACCGCGCCGCCGAGCTGGCCGCGAAGCTGGAGGGCTTCAACGGCCAGCGGCGTGGCGTGGAAGAGCGGATCGTCTTGGCCGCGCGCCGCCAGTGCGGCTTGGATGTCGCCGATGCGGCTTTTGCCGAGGCGGCGGTGGTGGTCGGCGGAGAGGGGGCGCACGCGGGCGAGTCCGGGTGGCACCCCGGTGTGATCGGCATTGTGGCGTCGCGGCTGTGCGATGCTGCGGGGCGCCCCGCCGCCGTCGTGTCGTTCGATGAAAAAGGGGCCGGGCGCGGCTCGGTGCGGGCGTGTGAGGGATACCACGCGCTCGACGCGCTGGCTGCCGCGGGCGAGACGCTGGAGCGCTATGGCGGCCATGCGCGCGCCGCGGGCTTCCATGTCAAGCCGGGCTCGTTTGAGCGGTTTAAACGGCTCTTCTGCGAGGCGTGCGCGGCCCAGGCCGCTGCGGGAGACGTCGGGCGCACGCTGACGGTTGACGGCTGGCTGGAGCCGGAAGAGGCGACGCTGGACCTGTTCCGGGAACAGCAACGGCTCGCGCCGTTCGGACACGGCAATCCCGCGCCGCGCTGGGGGCTGCGGAACGTGACGGTGAAAGAGGCGCGGCCGATGGGCGCCGCCGGCGAACACCTGCAGTGCGCGCTCGAGCGCGACGGAAATCCGCTTCCGCGCGGCGTGTGGTTCCGCAACGGGGGCGTCGTCGAGGCGTTGCGCGGAGCCCGCGGGCCGTTCGACGTGGTGTTCGAACTGCGCGAAAACGCCTTTGGTGGCGTCGCCTCGGCCGAACTGCTGGTTGTGGACATGGCGCTCTCGGAGCGCTAAGGCATGGCGCGCGCGGCCTGTTCCACGCTTCTTCCCCCCCTTCGTTTTTTTGCACTTTTGTTTGTATCAATGCAATTGAAGAGAAGCGCCGATCGACGTTATTCTGCTCCTCAAGAACGGCGAGAAGTAAAACGAGGAGGCTGAAAATGAAGCGCAGGGAATTCTTGCAGGCGGCGGTTTGTTCCACGGCGGCTGTGGCGGGCGGCGGGCGGTTGTTCGGGCAGGCGGCGCCGTCGGAGCGCGTGCGGGTGGCGCTGATGGGCTGCCACGCGAAAGGGCGCGGTTTCCAGCTGTTAAAGGCCGTGTCGGGACTGCCGGGGGTGGAGATCGCGGTGGTATGCGATGTGGATTCGCGGGCCATGGACGACGCTTCCGCCGAAATTCAGAAACGGACGCAAAAGGTCCCGAAAAAGGAGAAAGACCTCCGCAGGGTGTTGGACGACAAGGCGCTTGACGGCGTGATCTGTGCCGCGCCCGATCACTGGCACGCGCCCGCCGCGCTGATGACCATGAAGGCCGGCAAGGCGATCTACGTGGAGAAGCCGTGTTCCCACAACCCGCGCGAAGGCGAGATGCTGGTCGAAGCGGCGGCCAAATACGGGGCTGTTTTCCAGATGGGGAACCAGCGGCGTTCCTCGACGGTTTATCAGAACGTGATCCAGGAGATCCGCGCGGGCGTGATCGGCGAACCCCGCTTCGCGCGCTGCTGGTATGCCACGCAGCGCGGGCCGATCGGCAAGGGCAAGGACACGGCGGTGCCCGAGTGGCTGGATTGGGATCTGTGGCAGGGCCCTGCGCCCCGGCGGCCCTTCCGGGACAATGTGGTGCCCTACACGTGGCACTGGTTCCACCACTGGGGCACGGGCGAGTGCGGCAACAACGCCACGCACTATGTGGACGTGGCGCGTTGGGCGCTCAACGTGACGTTCCCGTCACGCGTGACGAGCGCGGGCGGGCGCCTCTTTCACGAGGGAGACGACTGGGAGTGGTTCGACACGCAGGCGGCGACCTTCGAGTTCCCCGGTCGCAAGTTCATGACGTGGGAAGGACTGTCATCGGTCAAGGCGCGGCCGTATGAGAACGCGAGCACGGGGTGCATGATCTACGGGCTGGAGGGCGCGGTTCTCTTCACGCCGGACAACGTGTGCACGCTCTTCGACAAGGCGGGCAAGAAGGTGCGGGAGTGGAGCGCCAAAGAAGTGACGGGCGATGCGACGAACCGGACCAATCCGACCGGGGGCCTTGATGGCGTCCATCTCGGCAACTGGGCGGACTGCATCCGCAGGAAGGACGCCAACACGCATTCGCCGGCGGCGGAGGCGCATGCCAGCACCCTGCTGACGCATCTGGCGAACATCGCGCAGCGCACCGGCGAAACGGTCAAGGTCGACGCTGCCACCGGCAAACTGGCCGCGGGCAGCCCGGGCCAAGAGCTTTGGTCGCGCGAATATGAAAAGGGTTGGCAACAGAGCGTTTAAAGGAGCCGCGATGAAAACGATATCTTTTTGGTTCGGGGCGCTGGCGGTTGCCATCGCGCAGGGAGCGGACACCCGTGTCGGCGTTATCGGGTTGGACACCTCGCATGCGATCGAGTTCACCAAGATACTGAACGCGGAGAAATGCGAGCCGGGGTTCGAAGGCTTCCGGGTCACCGCCGCCTACACCTATGGCAGCCTGGACATTTGCTCGAGCACGAACCGCTATCCGGAATACACGCAAAAAATGACCGGGATGGGGGTTGAGATCGTCGGCTCGGTCGCCGATCTGCTCAAGCGGACCGACGTGATCCTGCTGGAGACCAACGACGGGCGGCGGCACCTCGAGCAGGCGTTGGAGGTCTTCAAGTCAGGCAAGCGCGTGTTCATCGACAAGCCGGTCGCGGCGTCGCTGGCGGACACGCTGGCGATTTTCGAGGCGGCGAAGAAATACGGCGTGCCGGTCTTCTCGTCCTCGGCGTTGCGGTACACGCAGAAGGCCCAGGCGGCAAGGGCCGGCGAATATGGCCGGGTCATTGCCGCCGACGCGTACTCGCCGTGCAAGATCGAGCCGACGCATCCGGATCTGTTCTGGTACGGCATCCACGGCGTTGAGCCGCTCTTCACAGTGATGGGGCTGGGGTGCGAGAGCGTGGTGCGCGTCAGCCGGGACGAGGTGGACTTCGTGGTCGGATCCTGGAAGGACGGGCGCGTGGGGACCTTGCGCGGCATGCGCGGAAAAGGCGCGACGTATGGCTGCGACATCTTTGCCGAAAAAGGCGGGCGTCTGGCGCTGGGGGGGTATGAGGGCTACAAGCCGCTGCTCGCGGAGGTCGTGAAGTTCTTCAAGACGGGCGTTGTTCCGGTTCCGGCCGAAGAGACGATCGAGATCTTCGCCTTCATGGAGGCGGCGGACGAGAGCAAGCGGCGGGGCGGCGTGCCCGTGAGGCTGGAAGAGGTGTTGGCGAAAGCCCGCGCCGAGGCCGCCCGGAAAGGGCTTAAATGACGCTGCACGGCAACGGGCTCGCGTTTGCGGACTACGCGGTGGTGGTCAGCTTCTTTGCGGTCATGATTTCGGTCGGCGTGTTTTTCGGCCGCCAGCAGAAAAGCGTGTCGCAGTTCTTCGGAGGCGGCAAGCAGGTGCCGTGGTGGCTGAGCGGCATTTCGTTCTACATGTGCAGCTTCAGCGCGCTGGCCTTCGTGATGTATTCGGCGCTGGCCTACAAGTACGGGTGGCTGCCGGTCACCATCAGCTGGCTGAGTGTGCCGGCCGTGCTGCTCGGCTGCACGCTCTTCGCGGCGCGCTGGCGGCGGGCCGCGGAGACCAGCCCGCTGGAATACATCGAACGGCGCTACGGCAACGGGATGCGGCAGGGGCTGATGTGGCTGGGGCTGCCGGTGCGCATTCTGGACGATTCGTTCAAGCTGCTGGCGATCGGCACGGTGGTCGGGGCGGGCATGGGGTTTCCGCTGAAAAGCGCGATCATCGTTTCCGGGCTGATCATTCTGAGTTACACCTTCATGGGCGGGCTGTGGGCGGCGCTGGTGGCGGATTTCATCCAATTCTTTGTCCTGCTGCTCCCCATCCTGCTGCTTCCCTTCCTTTGCTTCGCTAAAGTGGGGGGCATCGGCGCTTTCATCGAAAAGGCGCCGCCGGGATTTTTCGCGTGGACGGCGGACAAGTACACGTGGACGTACATGTTGCTTTTCTTCCTGATCCTCTTTTCGAACCTTTCGACCTCCTGGTCGATGGTGCAGCGCTACTATTCGACGCGGAGCGAGAAAGACGCGCGGAAGGTGGGCTATTTCGTTTCGGTCCTGTTGCTGATCGGTCCGCCGATCTTCTATCTGCCGGCGATGGCGGCCCGGATCTTCCTGCCCGAGCTCGGCAACGGCCAGATGAACGAGGTCTATGCGCTGCTCTGCAAGAGCGTGCTTCCCGCTGGCTGCGTGGGCCTTGTGATCGCGGCGATGTTCTCCGCCACGATGTCGACGCTGGCGGGCGACTACAACGCGGCGGCTTCGGTGCTGACAAACGACTTCTACAAGCGCATGCTGGCGCCGGATTCTACGCCGAAACAGCAGATGCGCGTGGCGCGCCTGACGACGGGCCTGATCGGCGCGGCGGTCATCGGCATCACGTTCATCATGCAGAATGCGCAGGGCGCGAACGATCTGTTCGACGTGACCAACAAGATGTTCGGCATCTTCTTGCCGCCGGTCGCGATCCCGATGATGTTGGGCCTGGTGACGCGTCGCGTCTCCCGGCGCGGCGGGGTGCTGGGCCTGCTCGGCGGCATCGCCGTCGGGCTGTCGGTGTTCGCGCTGGGCTCCTGGTGGCCCGCGCTGCGGGAAATGGGGACCATCTTTCTCGCGACCGGCGGCGCAACGCTGGCGGGACTGCTGTTCGGCACGCTGCTGTATCCGGATGATCGGAGCCACGATGAGACGCTGTCGCGCTTTTTCGAAAAGGTGGGCACGCCCAGTCCGGTGCTGGAAGGGCCGCCCGCGAAAATCACCTTCTGGCCGCTGGTGGCGGGCGGGCTGGCTTTTATCGCCTGCGTGCTGATCGTTTCTTCCGCCGCGACGCGTCCGCTGGCTGAAGTCCGCGTGTCCATCGGAGGTGGCGTGGCGATGCTGGCCGTTGCGGGCGCGTTCTGGTGCTTGTCGAAACGGGGAGAAAAGAAATGACGGTGACGGTTGCGAAAGATGCCGGGGAAATGGCCCGGAATGCGGCGGCTTGTGCCGCCGAAGGGATCGTGAAGGCGCTCGCCGAACGCGGCGAGGCCCGGATCATTGTGGCGACCGGCGCGAGCCAGTTCGGCTTTCTGCAGGCGCTGACCGCACGGCCGGACATCGACTGGTCGCGCGTGACGGGGTTCCACTTGGACGAGTACGCCGGGCTGCCGGTGTCGCACCGCGCCAGCTTCAGGAACTATCTGCGCCAGCGGTTTGTCGGCGCGCTGCCGGTGCCGCTCAAAGGCTTCAACGAGGTCAACGGTGAAGCCCCCGACTTGGCGGTGGAGTGCCGCCGGCTGAAGGCGCTGCTGGAAGCCGCGCCGATCGACGTGGCGTGCGTGGGGATCGGCGAGAATGGGCACTTGGCGTTCAACGATCCGCCGGCGGATTTTGAGACGCGCGAGGCCTTTCTGGTGGTGGATCTGGACGAGGCCTGCCGCCATCAGCAAGTCGGCGAGGGCTGGTTCGCGACGCTGGAAGACGTGCCGAAGCAGGCGCTTTCCATGTCGGTTCCGCAGATTATGAAAAGCAAACGGATCGTCTGCACGGTGCCGGACGCGCGCAAGGCGGCGGCGGTGAAGAACGCCGTGCAAGGCCCCGTGTCGAACCTGTGTCCGTCCTCGATTCTGCAGACGCATCCGGACTGCACGATGTTTCTTGACCCCGCCGCCGCGGGCCAGCTGGGATAGGCGTGCGGACCGTCCCGGAGGCGGGCGGGCGCGGATTTCAGCGGGGCCTGCCGGAGGTCGGAAGGCGCTCTTTCTTGCGGTAGGCGAGCGGCGTGCAATGCTCGGCGCGCCGAAAGGCGTTGTTCAGGTGCTGGGCGTGGCAAAAGCCGGTGCGCCGTGCGATTTCCTTCACCGGCAGGTCGGTCAGGGACAGGAGCCGGCGGGCCTCGAACAGGCGCAGACGGGCGAGCGTGGCGTAGACCGTCTGCCCCAGCACGCGGGAGAAATGCTCTTCGAGCCGGTGCGGGGCGAGGCGGACGGCTTCAGCGGCGTCGGCGACGCCGATGCTGCGTCCGATATTCTCGCGGAAAAACTGCACGACGGAGCGGGCCAGCGGGTCGGCCGTGGCAAAGCCGTCGGTGCTCGCCCGCAGCTCAACGCCGCAGGGCGGGATCAGGATGGGGTCTTCGGGCGGCTTGCCGCCGCGCATCAGCCTGTCCAGCAGGGCCGCACCGTCGTAGCCGACCCTGATCCGGTCGTGCCGGACACTGGAAATCGGGACGCGGAGGTTCTCGCAGACCAGCCGGTCGTTGTCCACGCCGAGGATCGCGACATCGTCCGGCACCCGATAGCCGGACTCTAGGCAGGCCGACTCGATCTTGGCGGCATCGTAGTCGCAGTAGCAGAAAACGGCCAGCGGCTTGGGGAGCGCGCGCAGCTTCCGCATCAGCCAGCGGTTCAGGGCTTGCCAGTCGTCGTTCTCGCTTCCCGGCCGGTGCGCCCAGACGAGCTGTTTCGGCGTATGGCCTGTCTGGTCGGCGAAGCGTTCGGCGAATCCCGCGCCGCGCAGCTCGTGCGGCCGCTGGTACTCGGTGGAGAAGTACGCCGCCTGACGGAAGCCGCGCTCGATCAGGTGGTCGGCGGCGACGCGTCCGATCAGCCGGTGGTCGCCGCAGACCCGCGCCAAGGGGATGTCGGGGCGGAACGCGCCGAAGTCCACGCAGGGCACCCTCTGGCGGCGGACGTAGTCGATGAAATCCGCCCGCGAATTGAGGAGCGCCAGCATCCCGTTGCCGGACCAGCCCTTCGGCAGCGTGCAGCCGTCGTTGACGGTCAGATACCAGTTCCGTTCGGCGGCATAACGCCCGATTCCCTCCCGAATCGGGTGGTCGTACCACTCCATCAGAACGAGGACATGGGGCGTTTTCATGGGACGGCGTTGAATGGGCTCCGGGCGCTTGACGTGTCACGGGCGAGGCCGCGGCCGGCCGCCCCGTCACGTGCAACGCGCGTTGGGTTTTCTATTTCACGAGCACGGTCAGGCGCCGGGTCGCATATTGGCCGCCGTTGCCCATGAAGGTGTAGTCCGGGTGTTCGCCCGCGGTATTGTTGCCGATGCCGATGTCGCAGGCGCCGCCGCCGTTGAAGTTGTTGTACGCGAAGAGCGTGACCTTGTTTTTCCACGCGTGGACCTGCATGCAGCCGTAGCCGCCGTCGCCCGCGGCCTGGTCGTCGAAGTCGTACTTGCGGCCGTCCGCGCCGGGCAGGTTCAGCCCGTTCGGGTTGCCGTAGTTCGCGTCCCAGAACTCGACGTTGCCGCCGTCGGAGTTGTCGAGCGCCGGGATGCCCTCGACGTTCGAACGCACGGTGAGGTTGTTGACCTTGGTCTGGTGCCGGATACCGCTCTTGGCGTAGGGGATGCCGAGCTTCTTCGCGTCTTGGGTGAAGGCGTCCATCGAGGCGAAGACATAGCGGATGCTTCCCCCGTCCTGCAGGAGCTGCAGCACGTAGGCGACTTTGGAGAACCCGCCCGCGCCGGCGCTGGCGTCAAGCGTGTACTTCGGCGGTGTGGCGTTGAAGTTGCCGTTCGCCGGCAGGTCGATCTCGTACACTTTGCGGAAACCCTGAAGTTCGGGGAGCGACATGACGCCGTCCAGCTTCGGCTTGTTGCCGCAGCGGAACGCGCCGGCCGGCAGGCCGAGGCCGTTGACGAGGTTCGGCTCGGCGAGCTGGTCCCACGCGAAGCGCATGGCCATGGGCGCGGTGATGCCGGCCGCGGTGAGCACGACGGCGTTGCCTTCAATCACGGCGTCGGCTGGTTTGTAGAGCCCGTCCTGGCCGCACAGCTCGAACCAGGTCGGGGCTTTGCCGTCGCGGGTCTTCAGGCCGTCGGCGAAGTCGAACGTGACGCGCAGTTTCGCGCCTTCGATCGCGAACGACTTGTAGACCGGGCTTTCCCAGCGGATGTCGGTGCGGCCGTAGGTGCGGGCGAGCGCCTGGTTGGCCATGCGCAGGCCGACGTCCTGCTTGTTGCGCGGGTGGATGTCCTTGACGTTGCCGATGTCGTTGATGACGGTGTAGCCGGTGTTGGGGATCGCCGCGGGTACGGCCGCCTGGGCTTCCCAGATGCCGGGCAGGTGGGAGGCGCGCGCCGGGCCGTAGTTGTAGGGCGCGAGCTGCACGAGGTAGTAGGGGAAGTCGCCCTGGCCCCACACCTTGCGCCAGCCGTTGACGAGCGCCTTGGTCTTTTCCAGGTAAAGCATGCCCTCGCCGTTGTTCGAACAGCCCTGATACCAGATCGCGCCGCGGATGGCGAAGGGGACGAGGCCCGCGACCATGCCGTTGAAGAGCACGGTGGGTTCCTGATGCTTGCCCGGGGTCATCGGGAAGATCAGGTTCTGCGGGAATTCCGGCGCGGCGGCGACCGGCTGGCCCGCGGCGGTCTTCGCCTGCGCGTCGGCGATCCACGCCTGCATGGCGGCGATGTAGTCGCCCAGCACCTTTTTGTGCAAGTCTGACGCGGGATCGGCGGTGTCTACGCGCGTTTTGATGCCGGCCAGCTCGGGAAGCCCGTCGAAGCCGCAGGGCGGGGTCCAGGGCTCGATGCGGGTTCCGCCCCACGAGCAGTTGATGAGGCCGACGGGGACCTTCAGCTCCTGGTGCAGGCGCCGGCCGAAGAGGAAGGCCACGGCCGATTCGTCGCCGATGCCCTCGGGAGTGGTGATTTCCCAGCTGGCGTTGATGTCGCGCTCCGGCACGGGTTTGAAATTTTTGGGGGCCTTGAAGTGGCGGATCATCGGATAGTTCGCGCCGGCGAGCTCTTGCTCGGCGTTGTCCACGTTGCGCATGACCCACTCCATGTTCGACTGCCCCGAGCAGAACCACACTTCGCCGACGACCACGTTCTTGAATTCGATGACGTTGGCGGCGGTGACTTTGAAGACCGCCGGCTGGGCGGAGGCTTTCAGCGCGTCGAGTTTGAGCTGCCACGTGCCGTCGGCTTTGGCCGTCGTTTTTTTCGTTTGCCCGGCGAACTCGACGGTCACGCTCTCGCTGGGGTCGGCCCATCCCCAGACGGGGACCGGGATGTCACGCTGCAGGACCATGTCGTTGTTGAAGATGTTCGGCAGTTTCACCGCCGCTTGCGCGGAAGCGGCCAGCAGGCAGAAGCCGGTTGCCCACGAGTATCCCAGTCGTTTCATTGCGTTGCCCTTGTGCGTTGGATTTGGAAGCCGGTCCCCATTTTTGAGGATGACGATAAGCATAGCCCATTTTATGGCTGGGACCAAGTGCGGAAAAGGGGCGGCTTGCCGATGATTGCCAAAACGAAGGATTGCGAGTATGCTTACGCCATACGAAATGGACGGAGAGTAATGAAATGACGATTCGCGGATTTTTAGAAGAGGCGGTCTGTCAGACGCCCGAAGCTCCCGCGCAGCGGTTCTTTCAGCAGGGGCGGTGGGTGACGAGGAGTTACGCGGCTCTGAAAGAGCGGGTCGTGCGCGCAACGACGATCGCGCATCTTCTGGAGATCAAGCCGGGTTCGCAGAATGTGGCCCTGATGCTGGAGAACTGCCCGGAGTGGCAGGAGATCTATCTGGCGCTGGCTTGCGTGGGGGTTACGGTGGTGCCGATCGACCCCAAGCTGCGCGAGCAGGAGGTTTCGCACATTCTCAGGGACTCGGAGGCGGTCGCGGTCTTCGCGGGGCCTAAGCTGCAGGACCTGCTGGGCCGGGTGCTCGCCGACCTTCCTCACCTGCGGGCTTGCGTCTGGGTGGGCGAGGGGGAGCCGGCGGGGCCGCCGCAACTCGCGGGCCGGCCCTGCCACGGGTACGAGGCCATGATGAGCCACGCGGCTTCCGCCCGCGAGGCGGCGCGGCAGTGGTTCGAGATCCACCGCCCGGACGAGGGGACGGTCGCTTCGATCATCTATACCTCGGGCACGACCGGCAAACCTAAGGGCGCGATGCTGACGCACGGGAACTTTACCTCGAACGTGGCCGCGACCGTCGAGCGCGTCGGCTTCTATCCGGCTGACAACTTCCTGAACGTGCTGCCGCTTTTCCACGCGTTTTCGTTCACCGCGAATTTCATGTTGCCGCTGGGGGTCAAGGCGTGTTGCAGTTTCGTGCGCTCGCTGCGGACCCTTCCGGAGGACATGCAGGCCCTGCAGCCCACGGTGCTGCTGGCGGTGCCGCTGATGGCTGAAAAGCTGTATGCGCGGGTGGCGGAAAAGCTCAAGAAGAGCCTGGTGGCGCGCGGCCTGCTGGGGATCGGCCTGAAAAAGGTCATCAGCAAGAAAGTCATCGAGTCGTTCGGCGGCAGGCTGCGGCTGCTGGGGATCGGCGGCGCGCCGACGTCGCTGAAGGTTCTGAAAGGTTTTCTCGAGGTGGGGATCCCGGTCCTGGAAGGATACGGGCTCACCGAGTGTTCGCCGGGCGTGGCCTATCCTCCTCTGAGTGCGTTTGTGCCCGGAACCGTGGGCCCCGTGCTCGCCAACATGCAGTACAAGCTGGCGGACGTGGACGCCTCGGGCGCGGGCGAGCTGTGCGTGAAGGGCCCGAACGTGATGAAGGGGTATTACAGGAACCCCGCGGCGACGGCCGAGGTGTTCGACGACGCGGGGTTTTTCCACACCGGCGACCTGGTGCGGCTGGACGCCAAGAAGAACGTGACGATCTGCGGCCGCAAAAAGGCCCTGATCGTCAACCGCGAGGGCAAGAACATCTATCCCGAAGAGGTCGAGCAATTCATCGAGCAGTGCCCCTTTGTTCAAGATGTCTTGGTGCTCGGCTACCGCATGGGCGACGAGAGCGGCGAGCGGGTCGGTGCGATCCTGGTGCCGAACGTCGACGCGGTGACGGCTTGGCACAAGGGGACGCCGTTGTCGGACGCGGCGACGGAGGCCTTTTTGCGCGAGGAGGTGATCGAGCGCTGCCGGAAGCAGATCGCCGACTACAAGATGCCGCGCAAGATCGTGGTGCTGCACACGCCGCTGGAGCGGACCTCCACGATGAAGGTGCGCCGCGTCGTTTACGCCGGCACTCTGGACGAGAAGGACGTGTCGCCGGCGGCGCTGGCCGACAACGAGTTTGCCGATGAGAAGATGATGGGGTGAACGCCGTCCGGGACGCGGGGCTGTTTTAAACACGGGCGACAGGATTGCGGCGGCGCGGCGCATGTGGTAAACTCTGGGCAAATTTATGAGAACGAGTATTCCCTGCTGCAGGTCTGTGTTGGTTCTGTTCACCCTGGTTGTCCATGTTCAAGCTGGAGAGGCCTTTTCCGGCTTTGAGCAGGTCAAAACCCGGGCGGCGCAGTTGGCCAGTACCCCCTATAAAGACTGGTCGCGCGATCTGTCCAAATCGATGCCCAAGCTGACGTACGACCAGTACCGGGACATCCGGTTCAATCCGCGCAAGGCGGTCTGGCGGTACGACCATATTCCTTTCCAGATGCACCTTTTCCACCCCGGCTGGATCCAGAACGACCAGGTGGACGTGAGCGTGGTGAACGACGGCAAGGTGTCGGCCGTGCGCTATGACCGCGACCTGTTCGACTTTGGGACCAACGAGGTGGGGGAGATCGACGCGGACAACATGCGCTTCTCCGGGATCCGCATCCATTATCCGTTGAACCGGCCAGAGTATCTCGACGAGCTGGCCGTTTTTCAGGGGGCGACCTATTTCCGCGTGCTGGCCAAGAACCTGGTCTACGGGCTCTCCGCGCGCGCCGTGGCGGTCAACTGCGGCGGCCCGGGGCCGGAGGAATTTCCCCGCTTCCGCGAGTTCTGGGTGTGCCGCCCCGAGCCGAAGGAGGAGTTTGTCCGCATCTATGGCCTGTTCGACAGCCCGAGCCTGGCGGGCGCGGGCGAGTTCGTGATCCGGCCGGGCGCGGTGACGGTGATGGAGAACCGCGTGGCGGTCTACGCCCGCACGAACATCGCGCACCTGGGCATCGCGCCGCTGACCAGCATGTACTGGTACGGCAAGAACTCCGCGCTGCGGTTTTCGGATTTCCGGCCCGAGGTCCACGATTCGGACGGGCTGCTGATGAATAACGGCGCGGGCGAATGGCTGTGGCGTCCGCTGACCAACGAGGGCAAGTTCCGGCTCTGCTCGTTCGCGGACAACCAGCCCAAGGGGTTCGGGCTTCTGCAGCGCGACCGCGCGTTCGCGACGTACGAGGACCTGGAGGCGCACTATCAGGACCGTCCGTCCGCTTGGGTGACGCCGAAGGGGGGGTGGGGCGAAGGCGCGGTCCGGCTGTTGGAGCTGCCGGCCGCGGACGAGTTCGGCGACAACATCGTGGCCTTCTGGGAGCCGAAGCGGCCGCTGTCGGCGGGCCAGAGCGCCGAATACGCATATGAGCTGCGCTGGTTCCATGACGATCCCGCTTTGCCGCAGTTGGGCCGCGCGGTGGCGACGCGTGTGGCGGACCTGCCCGACTACGGGCGCAAGGACAAGTCCGACAAGACGGTGACCCGCAAGTTCGTGCTCGATTTCGCGTGGCCCTCCGTGGCCGCCGATGCGGAGAAGGGCAAGTTGAATGCCGCGGTCAGCGTGCAGGGCGCGAAACTTTCCAGGCCGGTCGAGCAATACAACCCCTATGACCGCACGTGGCGCGTGTTCTTCAGCGTCACCGTGCCTGCGGCGGGGCAGACGGCGGAATTGCGCGCGTTCGTGAAACGGGACAACCAGCCGGTGACGGAAACATGGATTTATCTCTGGAATCCATAAGCTTGCCCCCGTGGGATCCGGTTCGGGCGGAAGAGTGGAATGACGCTTACGAGAAGGTGGAGAACTATCTCCGCGCCTGCCGCGTGAGCAGCCACCTTCAGCGTGCGCGCTTGATCGCCCTCGTCCTGCAGCGTGTCTACGACCGCAAGCAGTCGGATCCGTCGGTCGCGGAAACCTCGCTGCCGGAGCTGGCGATTGTGGAGGTGCGCGAGCGCGTCACGGAATGGATCAGCCACTACCTCCCGCCACACGCGGACGGGAGCGCGCTCAATCTCGGCGAGGGCATGCTGGCGATCTACCTGTGCGACGGGCCGACGCGCTGGCCTTATGCCTTTCTGGATTCGCACCGCATGCCGGCGGAATACGCCGAGGCGCTGAGCGCCCGCGTGGTGCGCGCCGGCCCGGACCTGGCGGTGAGCAGCATGGTGCCGCGCGAGATGGACTTGGGCCTGATGCCCGGGCTTGTCGGCAGCGCGATGGAATCCTTCGAGGCGCTGCCGGTCTTGAAGACGCTCGTGGCTTGGCTGCTGTTCCTCGGCGTGCTGGGTTTTCTCTTCTGGTATACCCGTTAGGGTGGCGTGTGGATATGACAACAGAAGCTTCAACGCAGATTCCTGTGCAGGTGGTGAACCCGTCGCGGCATTCGTCGCGGCGGCAGATCCTCTTTTTTTCCAGCGTCCTGTTTCTGACCTCGATGGCCACCTGGCTGATGGCGGACATTCTCTGGCGCGGCGGCCTGACCGGTCTGGAGACCGCCATGCTGATCCTGTTCGTTCCGCTCTTCGGTATGGTCGCGCTGGGTTTCACGCAGGCGGCCGTCGGCTTCTGCGTGCTGCTGTGCGAGCGCGACTCCTATGACATCGCGGCAACGCTGCCCGCCGAAGAGCCGCAGGCGGCGCAGCTTCCCGCGACGGCGCTGCTCATCCCCATCTACAACGAGGACGTGAGCCGCGTCTATGAAGGTCTGCGGTCGATGTATCTGGCCCTGGCCAACGCGGGGCTCATCAGCCGCTTCGACTTTTTCATCCTCAGCGATTCCACGGACCCGAACAAGTGGATCGAGGAGGAGGTCGGCTGGATCGACCTCTGCAAGCAGCTCAAGGGCTTCGGCCACATCTTCTACCGTAAGCGCCACATTCCCCTCAACCGCAAGAGCGGCAACATCAGCGACTTCTGCCGGCGCTGGGGCAAGCGTTACCGCTACATGGTGGTGCTGGACGCGGACAGCCTGATGGAGCCGCGGACGCTGGCCCGCATGGTGCAGCTCATGGAGGCCAACCCGAAGACCGGCATCCTGCAGACGGCCCCGCAGCCGATCCAGGCGCAGACGCCGATGGCGCGCATGCTGCAGTTCGCCGGCTACTGCTACGGGCCGATCTTCCAGGCGGGGCTCAACTTCTGGCAGTCCAACAACGGCAATTTTTGGGGCCACAACGCCATCATCCGGACGGCGCCCTTCATCGAGCACTGCGCGCTGCCCGCGATGCCCGGCTCCAAGCACTCCCGCTTCATGAGCCACGACTACGTGGAGGCCGCGCTGATGCGCAAGGCCAACTACGAGGTGTGGCTGGCCTACACGCTCGGCGGCTCCTTCGAGAACCTGCCTCCGACGATGATCGACTGCGCCAAGCGTGACCGCCGCTGGTGCCGCGGCAACTTCCAGCACAGCTGGCTGCTGATGGCGCAGGGGCTTCTGCCGATCAACCGGCTGCACCTGTCGCTGGGGATCCTTTCCTACCTCTGCTCCCCGCTCTGGCTGATCTTCATGCTGCTGGGCGTGATCCAGTACCGGCGCGACATGCTGACCCCCGGCAGCTCCTTCGACGCCGACATCGGCATCTCCTCGTATCTCGACATCGGCGGCGGCCGTCTCGCGCTGTATCTCTTCCTCGCCACGCTGGCGATGCTGACCCTGCCCAAAGTCCTCGCCACGCTGCTGGTCCTGATCGACCGCACGAAGCGCCGGGCGTTCGGGGGCGGGGCGCGCGCGGTGCTGGGCTTCCTGACGGAGCACCTGTTTTCCGCGCTGATGGCGCCGATCCTGATGCTCTTCACCTCGCTCTCCGTGACCTTCGTGCTGATCGGCCGCGAGATTTCGTGGGGCGCGCAGCGCCGCGATGCGGAAGGCATCGACTGGCCGGGCATCCTGCGGGCGCACGCGTGGCACACCGCGGCCGGCCTGGTCGCCGCCGAAGTCGTCTACCGCATCCATCCCGCGTTCTTCTGGTGGATGCTGCCGGTGACGCTGGGGCTGGTGTTTTCGATCCCGCTCTCGGCGCTGCTGGGGCATGAGCCGTTCGGCCGTTTCTTAAACCGCATCGGCCTCTTCCGCACGCCGCCCGAGACGGCGCCTCCGATGATGGTGACGCACATGGAGAAAAACCTGGATGTCTGCCGCAGCCAGCTGCCGCCGCCCGAATGGCTGCAGAAGCACTACGGCGTGGCGCAGGTGGTGCTCGACCCGTACATCAACGCCGCGCACGTCTCGCTGTTGCACGCCAAGCGCAAGTTGAGCTATCCGATCACGGCCTATTTCCACAAGCTCAGCGAGCGGCTGCTGAAGCAGGGGCCCGCCGCGCTCAACCGGCGCGAGCTGCTCGCCTTGCTGCGCAACGCGGACTCGATGACCGAGATCCACGACCGGCTCTGGAAAACGCCGGACCGTCAGCTGCCCGAGTGGTGGAAGATGGCGATGCGCCACTATAACATCCTCACCGGGCGTCCGCGCACGCCGCTCTACCGCTGAGCTACTCCTCTTTGCGCACGTCCACGCGGGTCGCGCCGCCGCGCGCGTAGGGCGGCGGGCTCACCACGGCTTTGCCGTCGTCCGGCGGCGGCGTGCTTGTCGTCGGGCCGCCGAAAAAGGGAAAGCCCGCGAAAGGATTGCGCCGCGCCGCGCCCTCCTCCATCAGCACCATGCGGTATTCGCGTTCGGCCGACTGGTAGATGTAGAAGGCGATCAGCACGCGGATCAGCATGTAGCCTTCGACCGTGTGCGTGAAAAGGGAATAGAGCACGGAAAGCCCCAGCAGGATCGCGACGAAGCGTCCGATGCGCGAGGCGACCCAGGTGGCCCGCACGCGCGTCATGAAGAATTGCTGGAGGAACGAGCGCAGGATGCGGCCGCCGTCCATCGGGAAGGCGGGCAACAGGTTGAAGGTGAAGAGCCCGAGGTTGAGCCAGCCGATCTGATAATAAACGAACGCGGCGGGTGTCCCCTTGAGCGCAGGCAGGTGGTGCGGCAGCCACAGGCCGAGGAACGCCAGCAGGGCGCTCACCGCCGGTCCGGCCGCCGCCACCAGAAATTCCTGCCAGGCCTTGCGCGGCATGCTGAGCAGGGTGGCGCACCCGCCCAGCATCATGAGGGTGATGTCGCGGACCCGGCAGCCGAAGGCCATGGCGACGAGGCTGTGCCCCAATTCGTGCAGGGTGATCGAGAGGAGCAGGGCGATGCCGGCCGCAATGCCGTAAACGGGGTCGCCGTAGTTGGTGATCATCAGGAAGAGCAGGACGATCAGCGAGAAGTCGAGCTTGATCGGGATGCCGAAAACCGTGCAGAGCTGGTAGGAAGACTTTATCATAAGGTTGTGACCAAGAGGGTGCTGGCCGCGCCGGGACTGAGCGTGTATGCCTGCGCGTCCGCCGGGATGAGCGCGCTCGAGCCGGCGTTCAAGACGATGCTTTCGCCGCCGGCGGCGACGGTCGCCTGACCCGCCGTCACGAACAGCGCGTGGAAGGTGGTGCCGTCCACGGCGATCCGGCAGGGCGCGGCGAGGTCGAGCTGTCGCAAGGTGAAGAAGCCGCAGGACACCACGTCGGCCCAGCGGTTGCCGTTCTCCGCCGCGCGAGGCGTCGGGGTGGTCATCTGCGGCGCGGGCAGCGACCAGTCGATGGTTTTGAAACTTTCCTCGATGTGCAGCTGGCGGGGCTTGCCGTCCGTGCCGGTCCGCCCCCAGTCGAAGAGGCGGTAGGTGGTGTTGGAGTTCTGCTGCACCTCGTAGATCAGGCATCCCGCGCCGATGGCGTGGACCAGCCCGCCGGGGATGAAAAGCGCCTGGCCGGGTTCGACCGGCAGCCGGACGAGCTGCGCGGCGGCCGTGCCGTCCAGGAGCGCCGCCCGGAGGGTGGCCGGCGTCACGCCTTCCGCCAGTCCCGCATAGAGGCTGGCGCCCGGGGTGCGGTCGAGCACGACCCACATTTCCGTTTTGGGCTCGCCGCCCGTGCGGCCGGCGTTCTCGTTGTTGGGGTGGACCTGGACGCTCAGGCGGTCGCGCGCGTCGATCAGTTTGAAGAGCAGGGGGAAGCGGCGGGGGTCGGGCGCGCGCGATCCGGTGAGCGCCGCGCCGGCCGCGGCGGCCAGCCCCGCCAGGTCGCGTCCGGCGAACGGCCCGCCGGAGACGACGCTCGCGCCGTCGGGATGGGCCGAGATTTCCCACGACTCCGCGCAGACCTGCGGGGTGCCGCTGCGGCGATAGGCGGAGGCGATGCGGGCGCCCCCCCACAGGTAGTCTTTGTAGACGGGCGCGAAAGCGAGCGGAATCCGGATGGCGTTCATGGGGAAGCAGTTTATCACCCCTCTGAAGGATTGCAAGTGCCCGGTGCGAGGCAAAAAAAGTTGGGATAGAGGGGTTGACGCGCTTCGGCGATAAGGAGTAAAGTATATCCAGATTATTTCAGAGAGGTGAATTATGGCCAAATCCGATGCTTTTGTCGCGACATCCAAAAAACGGTTTGAAGTGGCGGCCGCCAACGAAGTGAAGCTTGGCGTGGGTGGCACGTTTAAGGCGGAGCAGGTCGGCACGTTGGGAATCAACTCTGGCAGCGTAGAGTAAGTGTTTCTTGTGCGCACGACGTTCGAATAGTTCTCATGTCCCATCCGCAGCTAATATGTGATCTGGCGGATATCCGTTTTGTTTTTTCTTCGCTGCCTCCTGACGCGTTCAATTCTTTTTTCACGCCTTTTCTTTCCCGGGGCGGAGCTGTCTCCGCGACATGCCTCATCGAGTGCGCCGGGCCGGTTGAGGAACTGGACGACCTGCGCGCCGACGGCGCGTGGCATTTCTCGCAACGGGAGGGCCGCGCCTGTCTGATGGGGTCGGACCCGGACGGCGTCGTGATGTGGCGCATGACGGGCGCGGTCCCCTATGAGCGCCTGCGCTTCGAGTGGCACCCGACGGCCTTCGAGGCGATGTACCGCAACGAGGTCTACGGGATGTACGGCATCGTCGCCATCTTGGCGTTGGTGCTGCGCCTGTTGCCCCTCGGGGGGCTTGTGCTGCACGGCTCCGCGCAGGTGGTGGACGGACAGGGCATCATCTGCACGGGGCCGTCGGGCCGCGGCAAGAGCACGATCTCCCGGCTGTTCGACCGGTGCGGCGTGCCCGTGCTGACGGACGAACGGCCGGTCGTGCGGCCCCGCCCGGCTTCCGCCGAGGCCGGCTTTCTCGTTTACGGGTCGCCGTGGCCGAGCGCGGGCAACTTCGTCCTGAACGCCTCGGCCCCGCTGAAAAAGATCTATTTCATTGAGCACGGGGCCGAACAAGAGATCGTTTCCCTGACTCCGCGCGATGCGGTGCTGCGCCTGCTCGACGTGGCGCTGGTGCCGTGGATGGACGCCGCGTTCTTCGATCCGCTGATCCGGTCGCTGGAGTCGATCCTCCGCTCCGTGCCGTACGCGGTGTTGCGTTTCCGCCCGGACGCCACGGTCGTCGATGCCGTGCGCCGCGACTTGGCCGTCTCTTTTTAGGGTGGATGCCCGTCCGCCGAAAAGATATACTTCTTTCCTTCAGTTTAACGCGGAAGGAGAAGGACGAGCATGGATACGAAGTTGACCGGCAGCGTGTTTTGGGTGGGGTTTGTCGATTGGGCGGTGCGCGATTTTCACGGGTACACCACGAGCCGCGGATCAACCTACAACGCGTATCTGGTCCGGGCGGAAAAGACCGCGCTCATCGATGCGGTGAAGGCGCCCTATGTCGCGACGCTCCTTGAGAATATCCGGGCGCATCTGCCGCTGGAGAAGGTCGACTACATCGTCTGCAACCACGCGGAGCCGGATCACTCCGGCGGCCTGCCCGCAACGATGCGCGCCTGCCCCAACGCGACGCTGCTCTGCAACGCCAAATGCAAGGACGCGCTGGCGCGGCATTACGACGTGAGCGGCTGGAAGATTCAGGTGGTCAAGGATGCCGAGACGCTTTCGCTGGGCGACAAGACCCTCCAGTTTTTCGACACGCCGATGGTCCACTGGCCCGAGTCCATGGCCACCTATCTGGTCGAGGACGAGACGCTCTTCTCGATGGACGCGTTCGGTCAGCACTACGCCTCGGGCTTCCGCTTCGACGACGAGTCGGACCTGTGCGAGGTGATGCAGGAGGCCAAGACCTACTACGCCAACATCGTGCTGCCCTACGGACGCCCCGTGGCCGCCGCGCTGGCGCGCCTGGGCGGGCTGAAGCTGAAGATCGTGGCGCCGAGCCACGGCGTGATCTGGCGCGGGCACTTCGCCAAAATCCTCGAGGCCTATCAGGCGTGGATGGTGTGCAAGCCGGCCAAGAAGGTGGTCGTCGCCTACTGCAGCATGTGGGGCAGCACGCGCGCCATGGCCGAGGCCGTGGCGGCGGGGGCCGAGGAGCTTCCGGTCGACGTCAAACTCATCAACGTGGACGCGACCTCCGACACGCAGGTCGTGACCGAGGTCATGGACTGCGCGGCGTTCGCGGCGGGTTCGGCGACGCTGAACATGGGCCTCATGCCGCGCTTGGCCGCGACGCTGACCTATCTGCGGGGGCTCAAACCGCTCGGCAAGGCCGGTTTCGCGTTCGGCTCCTACGGGTGGGCCTCGAAGGGCGCCGAGGAGGTCGCGCAGTATCTGCAGGCGATGCAGGTGCGTCCGGTGTGCGAGCCGCTGACCTGCCGCTTTGCGCCGGACGCCGCGACGCTGTCCAAATGCCGCGCCGCCGGGCGCGCGCTGGCCGAGGTCGCGCTGAAAGCCTGAGAAATCCTTATGGGCCCGATACGTGCTATAGGTCATATAAAACCTCTCTCCCTGGCGCTGCTTGGCTGCGGGGCCTTGGCGGCGCTGGCGCAGGCGCCGTCCCCGTGGGGCGACAGCCCGTTCACGCTGAAAGTGGAGCGCGCGGCGCTTGCGCCCGCGCACGTGGATGTGCGGGTCTCGCTTTCGGTGCCGGACAAGCACGTCATCTATGCCGACACGTTCAAGGTGACCGGCGGCGGGGGGGCGTCCGTCTCCGGCCTGCAGCAGCCGCCTGCGGAGCGCAAGGCCGACCCGTCCGATCCCTCCAGGCAGGTCGGCGTTTACGCGCATCCGTTCGAGTCGCTCTGGCGGGTTTCCCCGCCGCAGGACGGCGTGCGGCTGACGGTGGCCTATCAGGGGTGCGACGACAAGGTCTGCTTCATGCCGGAAACGCGCGTTTTCCGCTTCGACGAGAAGGCGGGCCGGTTCGTGGAGTCTGCCGGGGAAGCGCCGGAGCCGGCGACGCCCTCCGGCGCGTGGGATCAGGGCTTGGCGGTGGTGACGGGCGGCGGCTACATGGGCGCGGCCGAGTTCCTCGCGTTTCTCGACGGGGCGGAAGGCCGTGCGCAGCCGGTCGCCGCGGACGGCGCCGGGCTCTCCGGATTCCTGCGCGACCCGGTTGCTTTTTTCCATGCGCACGGGCTGGCGCTGACGCTGTTGCTGGTGCTGGTCGGCGGCGTGCTGCTGAACCTGACGCCCTGCGTCCTGCCCATGATCCCGATCAACCTGGCGATTCTCGGCGCGGGGGCGGGAACACGCGGGCGCGGTTTTCTGTTGGGCATGGCCTACGGCGCGGGCATGGTGCTGGTCTATGGCGGGCTGGGCTGGATCATCCTGCGCAGCGGGCTCTTTTTTGGCGCGCTGCAGGCCTCCCCGTGGTTCAGCCTGGCCGTGGCGTTGATCTTTTCCGCGCTGGCGCTGGCGCTTTTCGACGTGTTTGTGATCGACTTCACGCGCTTCCTGACGCCGAAGAACGGTCATCAGCGTCAGGGCGCGGTGGCGGCGTTTTCCGCGGGCGCGCTCTCGGCGCTGCTCGCCGGGGCGTGTGTCGCGCCGGTGGTCTTGGCGGTGCTGCTGCTGGCCGGGACGCTCTATGCGGGCGGCGCGGCCAGCGCGCAGTTCCTGCCGTTTGTGCTGGGCCTGGGCATGGCCCTGCCGTGGCCGTTCGCGGGCGCGGGGCTCTCCGTCCTGCCGAGCCCCGGCCTGTGGATGGTGCGGGTGAAGCAGGCCTTCGGCGTCTTCCTGGCGCTGCTGTCGGCCTATTATTTCTACTTGGCGGCGGTCGGGTTCCTCCCGGCAGCGCGCGTGGCGCGCGCCGGCTCGATCGCGGCGGGCGACCGTGCCGCGTGGGAGGCGAAAGTCGCGCAGGCGAAGCGTGAAGACAAGCCGCTCTTTGTGGATTTCTGGGCCACGTGGTGCAAGAACTGCTCGGCGATGGAAAAGACCACGTTCAAGGACGCGCGCGTGAAAGCGCGGCTCGCGAATTACGTGGTTGTGAAAGTCCAGGCGGAAAAGCCGGACCAGAGCCCGGCCAAAGAAATGCTGGACGCCTTCGGCGTGCGCGGCCTTCCCGGTTTCGTGGTGCTGAAGTAGCGGAAAGGCTCTGGTTTACGAAGGGCTGGCGTTTTGCGATGGGGGTAGCACTTGCCCACGTTACGCTGAGGATTCCTGGAGTGCGGCGGCAAGCGGTATCCCGTGCGACGCCGCTTTTGTTGGACTCCCATGAAAGCGGTGCCGCGCTGCGCTTGTCCCCGCACTCCAAAGCCGGTACGGCTTGCCGCCTAATCTTCAACACTTCTCAGCAGAACCTTTTGTGATTCGCTCTTTGCCCGGTGTTCGGCAATCAGTTCCTTGGGGATCAACCGGATCGCCAGATAGACCATGACGGGGAGAATCACGGCGTCATCAAGGTGGCCGAGCACGGGGATGAAATCCGGGATCAAATCAAGGGGCGAGAGGGCGTAGACGACCGCGCCTCCGAGCAGCCACCGGGCCGTACGGGGGCATCGCGGGTCAGCCATGACAGAACGGTAGATTCCGATCTCTCTGCGAAAGGCAGCCACACGGTCCTTTAATCGCTTTTTCATCGCGTCCTTTGTCCGTCGTTGAATGCCACGGGAGGAGATTACGATTAGGATTACGATCACGAATATTATTACGACAACCGGGATCCACTCATAA
The DNA here is from genome assembly GCA_964579865.1 of uncultured Lentisphaeraceae bacterium. GTDB lineage: Bacteria > Verrucomicrobiota > Kiritimatiellia > RFP12 > UBA1067 > DAOPZC01. The sequence goes on from CAZOIS010000026.1 coordinate 32,392, forward strand.
TCGTAATCCTGCTCCTAATCTTACTCGTTTTTTCCTGTCCCCGCCTCCGCAAGTCAAAAAAGGTCAATTTTTGATGCGTCGGCCCTGACTTCTGCCCCTGTTTTGCCGAACGTTGCGACGCGTCAACGGCGCGATTAGCGCCGTCCGGTGGCGTCGCGGGTTAGGGTTTCTGATTCCCCTGTATCGGATAGGCTTTCACCTTTTCTAAAATCGTGTTCAGCTGGTCTGAAACGGTGGCGTCCGTGTTATGGTGGCCGAAATCCGTGCGTTGTTTTGCGATCCTTCGCAGGACTTTGATTGCCGTCAAATCGCCTTCGCTGGGGGTTTCCCAGTCGATGAGCGTGCCAAGCGTTACGATTTCCCCGTCGAGTTGGATGGTAAGGAAGTTCCTCAGGTCATCAATCTTCCCATCGTTGATCTGGCCCAATTGCGTTGAAAGCGTGGCCGCTCTCGTCGTGCTTTGTGACACAGTCGAGCCGGTCCACAGGCGAGAGAGAAAGCCGTGGGTGGTTCCGACCCAGTAGCCGGTTCCAAGAAGAACAGCCCCAGTAATCAGAATCGCAATCGTTCGACAGATTGTTTTCATGTTTTTGCCCGAACGCCTGAAGTGAGCCGCGCCGCGAAGCGGTGTCGGCTTGAATGAATTGTCAGGTGCTACGGTCCAAGATCTGCTTGAGCACCGCCGCCTCATTGTGCAACTGATCCCTGGCTGCGTAAATAAGGGTGATGTTTCCTTGGCGCGAAAGAGCTTGTAGAGCTGACAATGCGGGATTGCTTTTCAGCTCAGCGCGATATCGCTTTTTGAACTCCGGCCATTTCTCTGGGTCATGCCCAAACCATTGGCGAAGTTCGGTGGAGGGTGCCACGTCTTTTAGCCAGAGGTCGATCTGAGCTTTAGCCTTGGCCAATCCGCGCGGCCAGAGCCGATCTACAAGAATCCGCTGACCGTCGGTTTTGGCCGGATGTTCATACGCTCGCTTCAACATGACGTCCATGATTTCCCCCTCACATGTGGCACTTAACGTTGCGGCGCGCCAACGCACCAACGGCGCGGTGTCGCCGTTGGGTGTCGCCGCGGGTGAGTCAATGTGACTTTCCCAATGATTCGACAATTGTGAACAGTGGCGCGAAAATCGCCACAACAAAAAGTAGAACGAAACCGGCGCCAGCCACAAGGCCTATCAAATTTATGGTGAACGTTGTCTTCTTCCTCTGCATGATGATTTCTTTGGCCAACAAGCCCGCAGCGACAACACCAAAGAGCCCGACGTAAACCGTAGAGGGGGGTGTCAGAAATGCTTGCGTAAGCCGTGGTAAAGTGGCCCCCATGTCTTGGTAAAGCTCGGCTATCTTAATTCTCGTGGCGGCCGTCGTTATGGCCAGAAGAGTGAGCCCAAGCACATCAATTACGAGCACAACCCGACTCGCCATCGCCCATCCGGATTTCTTTACATCGGACATTTTCGGTCCCTTTCCGACCGCCACAGATCAGGTGCGGCTACTTGCCGTCGCCCGCATCCGGCTTGTCGGATGATTCTTTGCGCTGGTAGACATGTACCCAATCGATCTCCATTCCGGCAGGATAATGCGCGGGATCGGTTGGCCCCGAGCCATTGACCCACTTGCCGCCGATCTGCATGGAAAGGATGAAGTAGAACGGTTGATTGAATGGCCATTGCTTATCGCCCTTGTCTGGCAGGCGGGGGTAGGTGTGGGTGGGCTTGCCGTTGACGGTAAAGACGATCTTGTCCGCATCCCACTCGCAGCCGTAGGTGTTCCAGTCATCGCGGTTGATCTCGGCCGTGCCTCCCTTCATTGGCGTATTGGTCATATCGATCTTGACCGTGTATTCGGAATGCACCGTCTGGTAGACCTTCTGGTCAAAGTTCAGATGTTCCATCAGGTCAATCTCCCCGTTAGCGGGCCATCCGCCCTCCGCCCCCAGCATCCAGAGCGCCGGCCATGACCCTTGGGCGCTCTTGAATCGTGCGCGAATCTGTACCTTGCCATATAGGAAAGAGAACTTACCCCTGCTGGTAATGCCGGCCGTCAGGTAGGATGTTGTGCCATCCGCTCTGTCATCGACAATCCCGCTGAGATGAAGCACACCATTCGTTACCGTCAGGAGACGGGGATCGTCCGACATGGTGTCATTCCAGTCCGACTTGCCGCGCGGACAACGTGCCCACGTGGCGCTGTCCAGAGCGTCTCCCGTAAAATCATCGCTCCATACCAATCTCCATTGCGCCTCTCGCAGAGCTGCCGCAGAATGCTCGTTCGTCGCAGCGTCCACAAAGGCAGTTGACGCCATCGTCATGAAGGCCGCGAGACACGCGGAACATTTGAATCTGGTAATCATTCATTCTCCTTAAATCGGGCGAAGGCCCCGACGAACCGGCGACGCGTTAGCGGCGTACGGTTCCGCCGGTTGTTCGTCTGGCTGTCTTCAATTCCTACACCTTCACATCGAACACTTCCGCAACGAATCGCTGAACATCTGTCTTTGCTGCCTTGGCCGCAGCGGCTACGAGTACGCTCTTCGTCAGATTCTTTCCACATTTCGCACGGTAGTAACCACGGAGAGCCTGCAGCGCCTTCTTGCCTCCGATCAGAAGATGCCGTTCGGCAGGATCTTGCCACTGCTTATCAAACGCTGGTGTGTACCGCGTCGTCACGGTCTTGGTGTCAAGCCGTGGGATAATAAACTTCTCGTGCAATGTGAGATAGCTTCCGTAGCAGTCCAAGCGCTCGTCGACAAAGACGCCGTCCCAGAATGCAGCGAAATCATTCCAGACGTCTTTCGCGAAGAGCGTCCGAAGTGTTGAGGGATTTAGGAAGCAGTTTTCGATTTCCTTGCCTGGGGTGAAGATGATCCGAATCCCTGCGTCACCTACCTCCTGCGACACCTTCTTCAAGTACGGCTCCGGGTAGTAGTCTCTGTCCAGAACCATGCTGTAGAGAACATCGCGGCCGATGAGCAAACGATAGGCCTCGCGGTAGGAGGAGGCCTTGTAGTATTCACTGAAGCCGTGCAGCGGGATGTTGAACGAGGAGCAACGACGACCAACTGCCTCCGCCAGGGCCACAAGCAACTCGAAGTCCGAGGTGTCCTCTGTGAAGAGAATACGGTCAAAGGTCTCGAATTGGGAGGCAATGAGGTTGAAGTTGCTTCCGATCTGTGATCTGACAACGTCGAGATACGCCCTGTCAGTCGTGGCCTTGATCTGCGGTTGGCGACGCGCCTTCTGAACGTGAAGAATGTGACTTACGTTGACATTGTTCATCAACTCAACGGAGTGAGTCGCCACGACGACACTCCCGGCGTGATACTCACGCAAAAGCCGTATCAAATCATTCTGCTTTTCGGGATGGAGGTTAATCTCTGGTTCATCGAGAACAATCGTGTCTGTGTGTCGGAGGCGCACGAGATGAGTGACGATCTGGAACCATATCTGAAGTCCTTGTCCGGCCCAACATATCTCACGTTCAACGCCGTCTTCCTTGAAGAAACAGACGAGGGTATTGTCATTCGTGCGGTGTTCCCAATCAAGCAACTTGATCGAAGGCCACGAGTCACCGATGATCTCTTGAACCATTCGATATTCGTCTGTTGTCAGGATGTGGGCAAAGTGATTTCGCAGGTGACGAGGGGCGAGTGTTGTGCCGATGCTCGCACGAACGTGTTTGATGCCTAGGGACTCTTCGCGCTCAGCCAAGGGACCAAGCGGGGGTAGAATGCCGAATGTGTCCTCGATCCCTTTGTGTATTCGCCCACGGTAATCGCAATAGATCATGTCGTTCAGTTCGTCGAATGTTACCGTGATTTGCAATCCGCCATCGAACTCTCCCTTTATGCGGGCTTGGTTGCCTCTGTAGTTGTGCAAGAGGCGTCCAATGACCACACCCTCTGTCTCTTGGCGTGGGAACCGATAGACTGCCTCGTCATCCAAGACGACCCGAAACTGGTTTCGGTTGATCGTGCGCGTGGCGATTGCCAGGAACTTGAGCGCAGAGAGGATGTTGCTCTTGCCTTCGTTGTTCCTGCCAGTGAGTAACAGACAGACCGAGTCGTCCTGATTGAAGGGTACGGTGTAGGACCGGAACGGCCCGAAGTTCTCAAGGATTAGGTTGCGAAGTTTCATATTCCGAATGGCGAACGTATTTTAGACCTAACTCGAACAGGAAAAGCCTAACTTGTAGTGGCCTTGTAACATGTACGTGAGTGGCAGTCAATGGTTTTGTCTGATAGAGATAACATGATCATGGTTAATCAGATACGCTAATGGCGGGGACTAGATCCGGGGGCGCGCGCGATCGGATGCGTCTTTTGGATTGCGTCTGACAAAACAATATGCGTAACTGGAAAACACTCATGTGGGAGGAGCCGCACTCCAACTGGGATGGAGGAAGGCTGGGGGGTGAGACCGACTTAGCCGCAGTGATCTTTCAACGTTCCACCATTCCATTATTCCGTTTTTCCCGTCGGGTTGCGGGTTCGGCCCGCGTTCGAAATCCAAAAGGTCATCTTATGTCCGACATCATCATCACCGGCGCGCGTCAGCACAACCTCAAGAACGTGGACGTGCGCATTCCGCGCGACTCGCTCACGGTCGTGACGGGGCTGAGCGGCTCCGGCAAATCCTCGCTCGCGTTCGACACGCTTTACGCGGAGGGCCAGCGGCGCTACGTCGAGAGCCTTTCCGCATACGCGCGCCAGTTCCTAGACCAGATGCAGAAGCCCGACGTGGACCACATCGAGGGGCTGTCTCCCGCGATCTCCATCGAGCAGCGCACCTCGGGCGGCAATCCGCGCTCCATCGTGGCGACGGTCACGGAGATCCACGATTATTTGCGCCTGCTCTATGGCAGCATCGGCCAGGCGCATTGCCCTTCCTGCGGCAAGCCGGTGCAGAAGCAGAGCGCGGAGCAGATCGTCGACCTGCTGCTCAAGCGGCCGGAGGGCACGAAGCTGATCCTGCTCGCGCCGCTGGTGAAGGGCCGGAAGGGGCGGCACGAGGAGGTGTTCGAGTCGATCCGCCGCCAGGGCTTCGTGCGCGTGCGGGTGGACGGCGCGATGCTGGCGCTGGACGACGTGCCGAAGCTCGACAAGAACAAGACGCACACGATCGAGGCGGTGGTGGACCGGCTGGTGGCGGGGGAGGGCGTGCGCGCGCGCCTGACCGATTCCGTCGAGCTGGCGCTGAAGCAGGGCGAGGGGCTTGTCCGCGTGCAGGCCATTCTGCCCGACGGCAAGGAGCACGAGGCGCTCTTCTCCGAGAAGAACGCCTGCCCGGACTGTTCGCTCAGCTTCGAAGAGCTGAAGCCGCGCTCGTTCTCCTTCAACAGCCCGTACGGCGCGTGTCCGGTCTGCTCCGGACTCGGCTCGCAGCTGGTGTTCGACGAGGAGCTGGTCGTTCCCGACAAGAAGCTGTCTTTGGCGGACGGCGCGATCCTGCCGTGGCGGCGCGGCGGTTTCCGCATGATCGTCTACTACAAGCATCTGCTCAAGGCGGTGGCGGCGGCGTACGAGATCGATATGGAGACGCCGTACAAGGAGCTGCCCGAAGCGTTCAGGCAGGTCTTGCTGCACGGGTCGGGCGAGGAGCCGGTGCCTCTGAAGTTCTGGATGCGCGGGGCGTGGCGCAAGACCGAGAAGCCGTTCGAGGGCGTCCTGCCGAGCATGGAGCGGCGTTACCGCGAATCCGAAATCGATGAGGTGCGGGAGAAGCTGCGCCAGTTCATGAGCAGCCAGATCTGTCCCGAGTGCCACGGCGCGCGGCTGCGCCCGGAGTCCCGCGCCTGTACGGTCTACGGCAAGTCCATCGTGGACGTGATGTCCATGACCGTGAAACAAAGCGATGCGTTCTTCCGCGGCCTCACCCTGACGGCGGCGGAGGAGAAAACCGTCGCGGAGGTGCTGAAGGAGATCCGCCGCCGGCTGACATTCCTGTCGGACGTGGGACTCGACTATCTCTCGCTCGACCGCGAGAGCTCGACGCTTTCCGGCGGCGAGATGCAGCGCATCCGGCTGGCCTCGCAGATCGGCTCGGGCCTCGTCGGGGTCCTCTACGTGTTGGACGAGCCGACCATCGGCCTGCACCCGCGCGACAACGTACGCCTGATCAACATGCTGCACCAGTTGCAGCATCGCGGCAACACGGTGGTGATCGTCGAGCACGACGAGGAGATGATCCGCACGGCGGACTACATCGTGGACCTCGGGCCCGGCGCGGGAAGCCAAGGCGGCGAGGTGGTCTATCAGGGGGATTTCAAGGGGCTGATGGCGTGCGGGCGGTCGCAGACCGCGGAGTATCTCTCGGGCCGCAAGCGCATCGACGTGCCGGCGGAACGCGTCAAGCCGGGCAAGAACCGCCTTAAAATTGTCGGGGCCTCGGAAAACAATCTCAAAAAGATCGATGTCGAGATCCCGCTGGGGTGCTTCGTGTGCGTGACCGGCGTGTCGGGTTCGGGCAAGTCCACGCTGGTGGGCGATATCCTCAAAAAACAGCTCTTCAGGCATTTTTACGGCTCGAAGGAGCGCCCCGGCGCGTTCGCGAAAATCACGGGGCTGGAGCTGCTCGACAAGGTGATCGAGATCGACCAGAGCCCGATCGGCCGCACGCCGCGCAGCAATCCGGTCACCTACACCGGCGCGTTCACGTACATCCGCGAGCTGTTCGCGAAGACGGCGGCTTCGAAGGTGCGCGGCTACGGGCCCGGCCGCTTCAGCTTCAACGTCAAGGGCGGCCGCTGCGAGGTGTGCAAGGGCGACGGCATGCGCTGCCTCGAAATGCATTTCCTGCCGGACGTGTACGTGACGTGCGAGCAGTGCAACGGACAGCGCTACAACAAAGAGACGCTGGAGATCCGCTATGGCGGCAAGAACATTGCCGACGTGCTGGACATGACGGTCGATGACGCGCTGGAGTTTTTCAGGGCCGTCCCGCTCATCGCCAACAAACTGGACACGCTCTCCAAAGTCGGGCTCGGCTATGTGCGGTTGGGACAGTCGTCGACGACGCTGTCGGGCGGGGAGGCGCAGCGCATCAAGCTGGGGGCCGAGCTCTCCAAGCGCGCGACCGGCAAGACGCTGTATCTGCTCGACGAACCCACCACGGGGCTGCATTTCGCGGATGTCCATAAGCTGCTGCATCTGCTCCTGCAACTGCGAGAGTCCGGCAATACGGTGGTGGTGATCGAGCACAACCTGGACGTCATCAAATGCGCGGATTACATCATCGATCTCGGCCCCGGCGGCGGCGATGAGGGCGGCCGGCTGGTGGCGGCCGGCACGCCGGAAAAGGTCGCGGCGTGCGCCGCGTCCTACACGGGGCAGTTCCTCAAGGGTCTGGTGTAAAGGCGGGCCCCGCTGTTCCCGCAGGATTTCCGGGACGGAAAAAGGCCGTGCGCGAAGCGCCCGCGAACGGTCAGGCCGGTTACATGAAACGTGTGGCCGCAAGGGTAGGGACGGCTCTCCGAACCGTCCGCGGCGGTTTCCGGGAAACGGCCTTACATCCAACGCCCGACGACGGGGAGCCGGCGAAGAAGGATCGAGAAGAGCGAAGAGCCGACAAAGGTCAGGGCAGCCGCGCCGAAAATCGCCACGGGCGTCGGTACGGAGGACTTGAGAATCGGCATCACGGACACCAGGAAGAAAATGTGGACGAGATATGTCCCATAGCTCGCCTCGGAAAGCGGACGGATCACACGACGATAGAAGGCGCCCTCTGACGTGAAGCGGCGGATCAGCAGGAAATACGCCATCGTCATCATCGCGACACCCAGCGAGCAGAACTCCCAGCTCATCTCGACGTCAACGGCAAACGAATAGGGCCGCGTAAACGGCCAGGTGCCGTCAAAGGGGATCCTCAGCCAGAAGCCGAGCGCGACGATCGCGTATCCGGCGAGCCCGGTGGGGAGCGCCCAGAGAAGCGTCCGGCGGAGGGACCAGGCCGGTGCAAAGCGACGGAACCAGAACCCGAGCAACAGATAGCCGAAGAAGCCGCTGACGTACTGGAACGTCCCGAAGGAATTCCACGGGCACTCGCCGTAGAGGAACGGGACCGCGCCGTAGAAGGGTGCGCCGAGAAGAGCCGCGGACAGACGCCGGAGATAGGGGAAGGTCGTCGTGACCAGCCACAGGATCAGCCAGCCGCGCACTTCCTTCTCGCCCGCCTTTTCCGCCCAGGGCGAGAGGAGCGGCATCAGCAGATAAAGCCCGAGGAGCATCGGCACGAACCAGAGGTGTCCGCCCGTCGCCGCCGGGAAATTGAAGAGGAGGCTCGTCCACTTGCCCTCGAACCACCAGCTGTAGGCACAGGCGTAAAGTGCGAACGGCACAAAGACGCGCACAAGACGCCGCCGGAAGAATTCGCCCGTCGGGCGCGTGACCGGAAAGAGCAGGTAGGCGCTCGCCATCACAAAGAGCGGAACGGCTGCGCGGCAAAACGAGTCGACGAAAACCGCCCACGCCCCGCTCGCCTTGGTGGCCATCGAGAACGACCCCTCGGCGTTGAAATAGAACTGCTCGCAGGCATGGACCAGGATGACCATGAAGCAGGCGATCACGCGCAGATAATCAAGGAACACGACGCGTTTCGTCTCCGCGCCCAAAGCATCCGAAACCATCTTGTCAGACTTCACCTGTCGCCCCTTTCTTTCGCCGCGCCAAGTCCCGAGAGCCACGTGCGAACGGGCAGATCGTAGAGTTTGAACGAAGCCCAGGCAACGGCAACCGCCAAGAGTCCGCTCGAGACGCCCGAAAAGACGTGCGTCCCGAGCGGCGCGGCCTCATGCGCGTTCTT
>CAZOIS010000027.1:0-39451 GCA_964579865.1 uncultured Lentisphaeraceae bacterium
GGACTTATACACCTGTCCCGCAGGTCCGAGCCAACTCGAAGACGGGACAATGCACGCAATCGGGCGACTATTATGCCATTTTGCGCCTAGGCAGTCGAGTAAAGACGCCATAAATGTCGCTCGTTACTTTTTTGGATGCCGCTTTACGGCTTTTTTGTCGGTATCGACGCAACAGAGCCACAAGATGCAGAGTTGACAAAATCGAGATGCGTGCCGGCCCGACAACCGAAAGGCTGGCGCAGGACTCCCTTTCTGTGGTTTAATTACATTTCATGATTTTAGGGGTAAACAGGATGAAAACAGGCTTCCATTGTCTGCTCGGTTCTTTTATCGCGGCGGGGGCGTTTTGCGCGTCCGAACCGCCGCAAGGTTTCCTGCTCGATGCCGGACGGGTTGTCGAGTCCGCAAAAACGGTCGACGCCGCCCGTTTCCCGGACGCCGACCGCGTGCTGGTTGATGATCACGTGTTGGAGACGTATGAAAAAGACGGGAAGTCTGTGCTTTGGGATGACGAATATTCCAAGGTCCTGACCGAAAAAGGACGCCGCGACGCCTCAACCTTGGAAATGCCCTTCGATTTGCACTATGGCACCTCGTTCGTTTATCGTGCCGAGATCATCAAGCCCGACGGACGTGTCCTCGCTGTTGATGCTGATAAGTACTCGCGCGTCATGATTGATACCGGCCAGATGGGGGCGAACATCTACGATCCGAGCTCGAAGACGCTGAGTTTCTCGCTGCCCGGACTTGAGATTGGCGACCTCTGCCATTTGATCACGTGCCGCATAACGACGAAAGCGCGCATGCCCGGCACCTGGGGCGACTATTCGGTGTTCGAATACGATACCCCGATCGTGAAGCTTGACTACGAAATTTCGGCTCCCCCGGACCTTCCGCTTTTCCATAAGGTGCTGCGGTCACCCGTCTCCAACACCGTCTCCTACGCGGAGAACCGCTTGCCCGACGGCCGCACGCTGCACACGTGGCATGTGTCTCACGTCCCGCAGATGTTTCCCGAGCCGGACATGCCGCCGCTGCACACGCAGGTACAGCGTCTGCTCCTCAGCACCATTAAGGACTGGCGCACGGTCTCGCGCTGGTATTGGGACCTTTGCCTTCCGGCACTGGCCAAGACGACCCCGGCGATGCGCGCAAAGGTCGACGAGCTGATCGCGGGCGCGGATACGCGGGACGAACGGGTCCGCCGCCTCTTCAAGTTCGTCTCGCAAGAGATCCGTTATATGGGCATCACGGCGGAGGATACCGCTCCGGGCTATGAGCCTCACGAAGTGAGCCTGACCTTTGCGAACCGCTACGGCGTTTGCCGCGACAAAGCCGCCCTCTTGGCGGCCATGCTGCGGCTGGCGGACATCCCCGCCTATCCCGTGCTGATTCACGCGGGCGCCAAGATGGATCCCGATGTCCCGCTTCCGTTTTTCAACCACGCGATCACCGCCGTCGACAAGCCCGGGGGCGGGTATGTCCTGATGGATCCGACGGACGAGAACACGCGCGATTTGTTTCCGGCCTACCTGTGCAACCGCAGCTACCTGGTGGCGCGGCCGGAAGGCGAGACCCTCCTGGTCTCGGACGTGTATCCGGCGGAAAAGAACCTGACCCGCATCGTCACGGACGGCAAGCTCGATGCGACGGGCTCGCTGTTGCTCAAGTCGAAGATCGTGTTCGAAGGCATCAATGACAACGCGTACCGCGGCCATCTCTTGCGTTTGAAATCCGAGCAGCGGCGCAAGTTTTTCGAGGGCGTGCTCAAAAGCCGGCTTTCCGGCGCGGAAATCGTCGAATGCGTCATCTCGCCCGAGAACCTGCAGGATACCGACTCGCTCCTTTCCGTCTCGATCACCAGCCGTATCCCTGATTTTCCGGTGCGGGGCGAAACGCTCGATCTGGTTTCCGTGCCGTGGCTCGGCACCGCCCTCGGCTACGCGAACTTCGTCATCGGCCAGACCGGCCTCAAGGAGCGGCGTTATACCATGGAGACCGGAATCACGTGCGGGTCGGAAGAGCGTGTCAATCTGGACATCTCCGCCGGTCTTGGCGCCTGCCATGCCTCGCCTCGGGCCGTGAATATCGACCGGTCTGGTGTCCGGTTCGAGATGTCCCAGACCGTGGCCGGCGGCAAGCTCTCGGGACGCCTGCTGTATCTGCTCAAGGCCCCGGAATTTTCGCCGGCCGACTATCTGCAACTCAAAAAGATCCAGGAAGAGATTGAGGAGGCCGGCCGCCACCGTCTGCTTTTCGATGCGGCAGGCAACGTGTCTCCCGATCAGGAAACATTGTCCGTCACAACCGAGACCTGCCTGATCTCGCCTCGGGAGTGGAGCACGACCTGTACGAGCTCCAAGCGCATTCTGACCTATGCCGGCAAAAAGAACGGCGCGGAACTGAAGTTCGGATTCAACCCCGTGTTTCAAAAGATGGAAGTGGTTTCGGCGACCGTCTCGAACGTGGACGGGGCGGTTCATGCCGTGACACCCAAAGAGATCAACCTCATGGATGCGGCGTGGGCCGGGGGCGCGCCGCGCTATCCCGCCGGAAAAACGCTGGTGGTGAACCTGCCGGGCGTTGAGACCGGCAGCGTGATCACCGTCACGACGCGTTTCGTCCAGACGAACGCTTATTTCTACAGCCGTGTCTACGCCTTCGGCGGCACGGAGCCCGTGCGGGATGAAACGTATCGGCTCATCTGCCCCAAGGATTTGACGCCGGGTATCCGTCTGTTTTGCTCCGGTCCGGTGGAATACGGTGCCGAGACAAACATGACGTCGGTCGTTCACACCTGGCATGCCCCCGCGCAGCCCGCCGTACGTGCGGAAGAGCTGATGCCGCCCTGGCATTTCTTCAGGCCCACGCTGTTCGTCTCGTTTGGCGACTGGCGGACGCATTCACGCGGGTTGCGGCGCGCCATCCGATCCGTGAGCGACGATGACGCCGCGGCGCGCCGGCGCGCGAAAGAGTTGGTCAAAGGCATCCGCGCGCCGCGTGACCGGTTGTTGGCCGTCCGGGACGAGGTGCTGCGCACGATACGTCCGGCTGGGCCCTCTTTCCTGAAGTTGCCCCCCGGCACTTTTTCTTCGCCCGACCGCACGCTGGCCGACCAGTACGGTAATCCCGCGGACCGTGCGATTCTTCTGGCCGCGATGCTCGATGCGGCCGGATTCGATGCGGAGCTCGTCCTGGCTTCCGACGATGTGTCGCGGTACCCCGCGCTTTCTCAACCCTCGCGTGATATCCCGCAGCTCGATTTCTACTGTCATCCGCTGGTTGCCGTAAAATTCCAGGGTACGACCGTGTATCTGAATGAAGGCGATCAATATGACGAACTGGGATGTTCTTCGCTCGATGGCGCTCCCGCGCTGTCCTTGGCTGACGGTAAGCCGTTCACGGTGTCGGTCGCCGACACCGTGAAGGACAGGGATCGCAGCGAATGGACGATAGACCTCGACGCGACGGGGGCGGCGCGGATCACCGTGACCAACTGGTCCTTCGGCACGAAAGCGGGCGTGTTCCGGAAACAGTATCAGGAAATGTTGCCGGAGGACCGTCGGCGTCACCATCTTGAACTGGTCGGCATGATATCCAAATCGGCGAGACCCGCTTCGGAACTGGTGACGGAAACCGGACCCCATCCCTGTTTCAGCGCTTTCGCCGTTGACGCTGAAAACTACGCGGTCGTTGAAAACGGGGCGCTCACGTTATTGATACCGGAAGTCGCCGGCGCCATTTTCCCGCTTCGGGCCGACACGCGTATGAATCCATTGTTCATGGGAACCCATGGCAATTCCGAGCTGATCTGCAGAATCCTGTTGCCCGCCGGTTACTCGCGGATCCGGCTCATTCCGGAATCCCGCAGCTGGACATTGCCGAACGGCTTGGGAAAACTGGATTTCTCCGTCCGGAAGCAAACCGCACCCGGCGGGCGCGTCGAAATCCTGATCACGCGCCGCATCACCCGTTCCAGCGGCGAAGCCTCGCCGGAGCTCTACCCCGCGCTATTGGAGTACAACCGGCGTTTAACGCATCCATCCACGCGTACGCTTGTGGCAGAGAAAGCCGCCGTTCCTTGATGAAGCCGCCTCTTCCCTCGCGGAATCCCCTCGGGGGAGAAGCGATGTCCATCTGCCGGTGCGGGGTTGAAATGCGACATTCTTGATTGTCATTCCGCCGCATTTTTAGCATCATACGCCGCCGTGATTGAATTCCGCAACATAGGCGTGCGTTACGGCACGCAAGAAGTTTTAGGCAACGTCAATTTCCGTGTCAATAAAAGTGAGCGCGTCGGCATCGTCGGACCGAACGGGTCCGGCAAATCCACGCTCTTCCGCCTGATCCTTGGCGAGGCCTTTGCCGACACGGGTGACGTCGTCATTGAAGAATCCCCCCGTATCGGACATATCCGTCAGCACCTCACGGCCGAGTCTGAGACGGAGACCCTGCTTGAATACGCGTTGCGGGGCATTCCCGGACTCGCCGAGATGGATCACGAGATCCATACGCTAGGGCTTGAGCTGGCTGCCACGCAGGATGAATCGGAACGCAACCGCCTGTTGCGCCGCATCGGCGATGTCCAGACTGCATTTGAACACTTGGGCGGCTACGAGATCGAGTCGCGCGTCAAAGTCTCTCTGGGCGGACTCGGTTTTTCCAACGAGGAATTCGATAAACCCTTCAAAAGTTTCAGCGGCGGCTGGCAAATGCGTGCGGAACTTTCGCGCGTGCTCGCTTCGCATCCCGATCTGCTGTTGCTCGACGAACCTTCCAACTATCTCGATCTTCCCGCCATCGAATGGCTCCAGCGTTTTCTCAGAGTTTACGAAGGTACGCTGATCCTCATCTCGCATGACCGTTATCTGTTGCGCACGCTCACGACCACCACGGTCGAGGTGGACGCCCATACCGCCACGCGTTACAATGGCGACCTTGATTTCTATCTGCGCGAGCGCGAAATCCGCCATGCCAACCTGCTTGCGGCTAAAGAGAATCAGGATCGCCGTCGCGAACAACTTGAACGTTTTGTGGAGCGTTTTAAAGCGACCAGCTCCAAGTCCACGCAGGCGCAAAGCCGCATGAAGATGATCGAAAAGCTGGACGAAGAAGCGATCGTTTTGCCCAAACGCAGCCTGGCTGCCGGATATTTGCGCCTCGCGCCCGCCCCGCATGCCGGCGCTGAAATTGTTCGGATTGAAGGGGTGTCCTTTTCCTATGACGGCGTACGCAACGTGTTGCACGATGTGAATCTCAGCATCGCGCGCGGAGACAAGGTCGCGATCGTGGGGTTTAACGGCATGGGCAAGACAACCTTGCTGCGTATCATGGCCGGGGTAAGGGCGCCGACCGCCGGTGTATGTACGTTGGGTCACAAGGTCATGCCTGGCTACCTCTCGCAGGAGTTCTCGGAAACGATTCCGCCGGATGTGTCGGTCTTCGAGTGCGCGAAACGCTGCAAGCCTGCCGCGACGGAACGGGATTTGCGCGCTCAGCTTGGGGCCTTCGGCTTTTCCGCGGACGATATCGGCAAACCCGCCGGGGTGTTGAGCGGTGGCGAGAAGATCCGCCTCGCTTTTCTACGGCTTTTTCTCGCGCCGCCCAACTTCATGCTGCTCGATGAGCCGACCACACACTTGGATCTGGAGGGTCGTGCTACGCTTGAAAAAGCCATTCACACCTACGACGGCACAGTCTGCTTGGTCAGCCATGATATCGAATTCGTACGTAACACGGTAACCTCGATCATTGAGATCTCACCGATGGGCGTGCGCCGTTTCCCCGGCGGCTATGATTATTATCGCGAAAAGATCGCAGGTGAGAACCGAGAGACGGATGGGGTTCAGAGAGCCTCCGAGCCGGGACCGAATGACGCGAATGCGCCAATCAGCGGCAAGGATCTTCGCCGCGCCCGCGCACAAGCGCGTTCAAAAAATCAGCCGGCGATCCGGACACTGAAGGACAAGGTGTCAAAGGCCGAAGCGCGGATCGCGGAGTTGGAGGCCGAACTGGAAGAACTCTCGGGCGCGCTCTTCAACCCCACGCCAGAAACCGATTTCGCGTCCACCAACAAACGGCTCAAATACGTGCAGGACCAGCTCAGCGCGTTTACGGAAGAATGGGAACGCGACGCGACGGAACTCGACCGTCTCCAGCGCGAACAGAGCGAAGCCCAAGACGCCCTCGCATAACGTCCCTTTTTCTCCCTTCCGTCCCGTCATTCGAGCCGTGTTTGTAGCGCCATGATTTGTTCGGCGATGGCCCAACGCCAGGCGTCGAAAGCCGCAGGGGACCAGAGCGCCTCATCCTTGTACTTGGCCTGCACGTCTATCGCAGCCTGAATCTGGTCAAGAGTCGCGCGGGCTTTTGACGTGGCCTCCGTATGCCCAGCCTCGACGGCGCGTGCGATGGTGTTCTCCAATGTCGTGATATAACGGTGGTCATCGATGCCTTCGCGATAGGCTTCCCACAAGGTGACGGGAATAGGGGACCCGTCGTCGTCGGACCGGTTAAAAAAATCCGATGTGGAGGCGTCGAGATAGTTCCATTGATCCCCTCCGATCGACTGATATATCCAGGGGATCAGACAGCGGTAGCCAGACTGCCAGAAACCGAATCCATAGGTCATCCGGGCACCGGTGGTCGGCGTGTGGTCGTTCTCGCCGGAGATGTGGTTGGGATAGCACCAGTACTCCACGCCACGCGCTTTCATGTCCGCCAGAATCGCCACGCGCCCGAGCGAGAAAGGCTGGCAACACCAGACATCGACGTAGGGGTGAAGGGGGCCGAACTGTTCGTGTTCCGGATCAGCGGTGATGTAGGTGCGCACCTTCGGCACTTTTTTGATCGCGGCCATGACGCGCGTCATGAAACCCACCGAATCGGGGCTGGTGGAAGGTTCGTCGACAGGATAGTAAAGCAGTTCCGGCCACTGGCGACGGCGCGCTTCGTTTTCGATGGTCTGCACCATGGCCGTCAGCTCATCGAAGAAAACGTCTGGTGGCATCTTGATCTGGCTGAGATGCGAGCCCATGCCGGCCTTCATGTATTTGCCATACAGCGCGCCGCACGGAAAAGAACAAACGATCGGCTTGTCGAACCCGACACTGCGGGCAAGGTCGATATCGCGCTGCAGCGAGTCGAACGCGTAAATCCATCGGTTTTCTTTCCAATAGCCGCTCAGGCCCAACACAACCGTATTCTGCCCATGGTCGCGCATGTCGATGTGCTCGGCTTCCGCCTTGTGCTGCCACCAAGACCGAGAGAAGTTGTCCGGCGCATTGGCGATATTGCGCAGCGGATGATGGTAGTACTGGCCGTAGACGAGCGACTGGTCTTTTTGCAGCGTGATCGGCAGGACGCGGAACGTGAGCGGTACGAGCAGCTTGACACCGTCGGCGGTAACCACGGCGTTGCCGGAATAGAGTCCGGCCGGTTGACCGAGTCCGATGTGGACCGTGAACCAGAGCCTCAGGTTCTCGCCTTTTGCGAGCGGTTGCGGCTGCCACGGCATCAGCACGTCGGGCGCACGGTAATAAATATTGAAAGTGTTATAGTTCGGGCGCACATTCATATAGCGGACAAAGCGCGCATCGATGTCCTGCGGGGCGATGGCGACGCAGCCGGCGACGGAGGTGCTGACGAGCGACTCGACCTGCACGTTGATGTTGGAAAAAGCCTTGAGCGCATAGAGCGTAAAAGTGAGAGGCTCATACTCATTCCATGAGGCGAAGGCGCGGACCGGAGCGTCGATTTCATGCTGTCGCGGGAAATGGTCGGGCCAGACCGGCTCGGACCAAGGCCGTGAGTAGACGGCCATTCCGTCGCGCTTCTGCTTCTCAGTCCATTTCGGCTCCAGCGCGGTATCGCGCCGCGGCGTCTCTTTCCATTTCGCCAATTCTTCAGGCGGCAACACGAACGACTCGGCCAGTATGGGCGCGATCACTTTTTCTTGAGCCGCAGCCCACTCGGCGGCCGGCACGGCGATCAGGGAATTGATCAGCCAACGGCTCCGGGTGGCCAAGGCGAGTGAAAGTCCCTGCTTGTCGCTCACAGCATCGAGGTAAAGCGCCCGCAATTCATGACCGCCCGCGAACGTTGCCTTTGCGGAAACGCCATCCGTGGTTGATATACACACGTCCCAAACGGCTTCGGCGCGTCCGCCGGAACGTCCGCATAACACCAAGAGCTTGTACGCCCCCGGCGGGACATCGAGTATCAAGGCGTCGGCATGATCTGCGGCAACATGGTCACAGGTGAGATCGGTCTGGAAAGAGGCTGGCGGTGTTTGCCGGCCTGAATATTTGTCCTCGGTCCATTCGCGTTTAATCGCATTGGTGCCGGCTCGGCGCGGTGATCCCGACGCCCATTTGACGCGTTCACCGCCGGATTCCGTGATGCGGATTGCGCCCTGGCGCAACGGCGAATCTTTGGTGCCGAAGTCAAAAAGGAAGGTTTCGGCCCTGGCACAAAAACCGAGACAGAGCAGAATCGTACAGCAATATGAAATGTTCATGGGATCCCTTCAGTTGATTTCGATTTGAAACCGTTTTTCACTCCGGACGATTCGAGGCGAGGTCCCTACCGGATGGCACTGCATTGCCAAGGGGAAGAGGTGAGGGTGACGTGGACCTCTTTTTTGAGCGCGGGGGCCTCAGGATACACGATCAGTGCGTAGGTTCCGGGTTCGAGTTTGATATCGGCGATCGGGAGATAAACGACCTGTCGTCCGCGGGTGACGGGCATCGTGTGAGCAAGGGCGACACGGTCACCTTTTCGGAACTGGAAAGGAATGCCCGCCGCCAGTTTTTCAGACGGGCCTTCGACGACCAATTCCACAGGCAACACCCGGCTATCGCAGAAAAGGGCTGGCGTAACGGCTTTAAGCTCCGTCACCTGCGCGACGGTGGCCCGCGTTAAGCGGAAACCGCCACAATGGAAATCGATCACGTCTTTGTCGCAATAGTCTGACTCGTTGATGTTAAATCCCAGGCGCGTAACATCACCGGCCAACCCGACATCGGAAAGATTGATGCTGAATGTTTTCCATTCGCCGACGGCTGCGAAGTCGAGCGTGACCAGTTTCTTTTGTCCTTGGTCATCATAGAGGTGGAAAATCAACGGGCGCTTAGGCAGGTGAGGGCGCGAGGTCTCCGTGAAAAGCTGGAATTCGAAGCGGTCGTAGTCGCGCCATCCCTGTTCGTCCGGCTGGAGGTTCAGATACATGCGCGGCCAGCCGATAGGATATTGCTTTTCACCCGTTTTAAAATCGACGGGGATATGCATGCAGACCGCGGGATGCTCCCAGACTTTGTGAGTCGAAGCTGAGGTTTCACATTCGGCCGGCGACCAGCGCTTCGGCATGGCCAGCCCGTCAAGATAGCGATGCTCGACAAAAACATCCGCATCGGCGCACAGAGCGGTGCACACGCTTCCGATCCACATCATCATGTGCCGCATAACAAAATCCCCCGTTTAATGAACACAGCTGAGACATTGTACGGCATTTGCGGTTCGATGCGAATGACGAAGTTAAGGCGAAAAGAGGAAATCGAGAAAAAGCCGGGCGACGGATTCGCCCTCAGGAGGCGAGATGGCCATGTCGGGGCTGACCTCGATAACAGTCATACGGCGGGTCGTGGGGTCGATCAGAAAATCCACGCCGGCCAAAGGCAGATTCAGTTCGCGCACGATCCTCTGTGCGAGTCGGAGTGCACGTGCCGGCACACGATCCGTGACGACATCGACGGTGCCGCCGGTGTGATAATTGTTGGTTAGGCGTACCCGGACATTTTCGCCTTTCGCGGGGATCTCCTCGGGCAATCGGCCAAGTTCGTGAAGGTTCCGTCGCGTTTCCACATTCCACGGGATCATGTTGCTGGCATCCTCGACTCGGCGAAGCGCATTTTTCCGAAGAATGAGTTGGCGCAGTGTGTGAACGCCATCTCCGGTGACACACGCCGGCAGCCTCCGGATCCCTGCCGCCAGTTTGCCGCCCACAAGGATCACCCGCAGATCATCGCCTGGGACGGTCTCTTCAAGCAGAACATCGGGCTCATAGCGGCGGGCAAAGCGTACCGCGGCGGACAGATCATCAGGAGAGCGGACCCCCATTGACACGCCGCGGCCGCCCCACTGCATACAGGGTTTCACAACCACGGGCGAATGCTGGCACAAGAAATCGAGAGCAGTTTCCGGATGCGCATCGTCATAGATCGTTTGGGCGGGGACCGGGACACGGTGCCGTGCAAGCCAGTCGTGGCAGGCGCGTTTATTATTGACCAGGTGATATGTGGCGGCGCCCACAAGATCCGTCAGCGCATTGAAACACCGCACGGTTTTGCCGTTCTTGCTGAGATCGAAGACCGGCAAGTCGGGATCCGGATTGATGACCGTGACGCGGATGCCGCGACGTTCAGCCTCATCCGTAAGCGTGGTGGTGTAGACGGAAAGAGCAGGCATAACGGACGGAAAGTTTAATCAGACGCGACCGCTTTGGCATCCGATGGACGGGGATTCGGCAGCGTGGTCCCCAAGCCGAGCACGGGAACCAGACACCCCCTGACCAACCAGACGAGAAAAGCGAAAGACGCGAGCGGGAAAACGATACCGTTCAACAGCTTTACGGCAACCAGTTTGCAGACGGCGACGGCGACGTCAGACATAGACGCTTTCGCGTATTCACCGAGTTCCACGATCTTCTCGTTCAGGGCAACAGCCTTATCTTTCAAATCCTCGGCTTCATGGAACTTTTCCAAGGAAAAGACCGTGCCGATATTGTCAAACGAAGCACGGACATCTGCCCGCATGGGATCGGTCGTGTGACGCGACAGGCAGGCGGTGCCGGTGATGGTCAAAGGGATAATCAAAAGAAAAAGCAGAGAACAGAGGAGAAAGAGCGCCCCGATTCGTTGCAGCACTTGACGGAGGGCATTTTCGCCACGCAGGAACCGGGCGGTCAGGCTGTTGCCGAGCAAGGCGCAAAGCGCGACAATCAGGAGCGGCAAGGCGATCGACCCGGTTCCGGCGAGGATGCTTTTAGCGGTCACCAGATAGATCAGGCTGATCAGCAACAGCCGCCACGCAATATTGATGTAGTCGAGCATGGGTTGCATCGTATCCCCAGCCTCGATATTCATGCCTGCTTTGGCAAAAACGGCGCCGGCCTCAATGTTGATGGTTGAACCTTCGACCGCATCCGCCGCCGCTTTCGCGGCACCGACAGGGAACATGAGATGAACCGTGTCTTTGATGGATGCGTCCAGATACGCCTGATTGCGTTCAACAAGGGGGGCGGTCCATTTATCGGCTGAATCCGTCAGAAGACAGGCGATGAAAAAGAGCAGAAGCGTTGCCAGAATCAGCGGCGTCCGCAGGGATGGCGCAAGCATTTTGAAGATTGAGGAACCCATCGCGCGATTCTCCTTCCGGCAAAAATGACATTGTCCCCCATGATGAAGGACATCATCATGGCGTTGGAACCTGCGTCATTTGTGAAGCTAACAATAACAAAGTCATCCGCTCGACGCAAACCATGGCCGTCCCGGAATCGCCAATGTCAAGGGTTGCCCAAGAGGCATTTCATAGGATATACTAATAACCCGTTGTACCGGAAAGTCCGGTGCCGTCGTGAGTTCATTGGGAGCTTATATGCCGAATACGATTTTGGTGGGTGCGCAGTGGGGCGATGAGGGTAAAGGGAAGGTAATCGATGTCCTGACGTCTCAAGCGGATGTGATTGTGCGTTATCAGGGTGGCAGCAACGCCGGGCACACGGTTATTACGGGCGGGAAGAAATATGTATTACACCTGATTCCTTCCGGCATCCTGCACCCTGGCAAGCAGTGCGTGATCGGTAACGGCGTGGTGATGGACCCGTTCGATCTCATCAAGGAGATCTGCGGGTTGCGAGAACAGGGCATTGAGCCAGCCGGCCGGCTGTTTATCAGTGACCGGACCCACATGGTCATGAAGTGGCATCGGGCCCTCGATGCGGCGGATGAGGCGCGCCGCTCCCAGTCGAAAAAGATCGGCACCACCGGCCGCGGCATCGGCCCAGCCTATGGCGCGAAGATGGGGCGCTCCGGCGTACGTGTGGGTGATATGCTCAGCCCGGCCTTTCTTGAGACCGTGAAAGCCAGCACTGCGGAGGCCAACGAGACGTTGTCCGCGTGGAACGCGCCGACGCTGGACGCGGACGAACTGGTCAAGAATTACGCGGAGGTTGCCAAGACCTTGGCGCCGTATGTTACCGATACCGTCGCGTTCGTGAACGAGGCTGATCGCGCGGGTAAAAGTATCCTGCTCGAGGGCGCGCAGGGTACGATGCTTGACATCGATTTCGGAACGTATCCGTTTGTCACGTCGTCCAACCCGACCTCCGGCGGCGCATGTACGGGCTCGGGACTTTCGCCGCGCCGCATCGATCGGGTCGTCGGCGTCATCAAATGCTACACGACGCGCGTGGGTGCTGGACCTTTCCCGACCGAACTGACGGATGCCACGGGCGAGCACTTGCGGCAGAAGGGCGGCGAGTTTGGTGCCACCACCGGCCGCCCGCGTCGTTGCGGCTGGTTCGACGCGGTGGTGGGGCGTTATTCTGCGATGGTGAACGGCGTCGATTTTTGGGCTTTGACCAAGCTGGACGTGTTGGACGAGCAACCGGTTGTCAAGATCTGCACCGCCTACCAGCGCGACGATGGCAAGCGTTATGAGACGTTCCCCGCCGACCTGAGCGTGTTGGAGCGGTGCACTCCGGTTTACGAAGAGATGCCGGGCTGGAAAACCCCGACCAGTCATATCACGCGGTATGAGGACTTGCCGCTGAAGGCGCGGGCCTATGTTGAGCGCCTCGTGGCCCTGATCGGCGGCCGGATGGGTATCTTATCTGTCGGCCCCGCACGAGAAACCACGTTGCGGATGGGATTATAGCAGCTCGGACTGACGAAGCAGGCGACGCACATCACAATCATGGGGACCGACTCGAACAGAGTGCCGACGCACATTGCCATCATCATGGACGGCAACGGGCGTTGGGCGAAGCTGCGAGGTAAACCGCGCTTGGCCGGACATGAGGCCGGTTCGGAAACGGTGCGCTGCGTGCTCAACTATTGCCGCGACGCCGGCGTCCGGTATTTGACGTTGTACGCATTCAGTACCGAGAATTGGTTTCGTCCGCAGGAAGAAGTCTTGGGCCTGATGTCGCTGTTGGGCGCGTTCATCACGAACCACGAACAGGAGCTGATCGATCGGCAGGTGAGGCTGCGCGTCATTGGGCGCCGGGAAGATCTCTCGGAAACTCTGCAAAGCGTCTTGGCGCGTTTGGAACGGGAAACGGCGCAATTCGAACGGCAATTGATTATTGCCCTGAGTTACAGCGGGCGCAGCGAGTTGGCCCGTGCAGCCCGTTTGATCGCGGAAGAGGTGCGGAGCGGGACGCTTGCGCCTGAGGCGGTGAACGAGGCGGCCATCGCTTCACGACTGTACGCGCCGGACGTGCCTGACCCCGACCTCATCATTCGTACCAGCGGCGAAATGCGGATCAGCAATTTTTTGCTGTGGCAGTGCGCGTACAGTGAGTTTTATGTGACACCGGTTCTGTGGCCCGATTTCAGGCAAGATTCTTTCGATGCGGCTTTAGCCGCCTATGCTAAACGCGACCGCCGTTTCGGCGGCGTTAAAATCGCCGATGCTCGGGAGGTCCCTTCGTGTTGATCCGTAGAATTACTGCTGGTGTTCTGGTCGGAGCGGCATGGTTGTTCGGGTTGTGTTACATGCCCGGATGGATGCTGTTCGTCGTGTTGCTGCTGATGTCGTGCGTCTGTCAGAACGAGTTCTACCAGATGATGAAGCGCAACGGGCATCCGGTTAGCCGCAACTGCGGCATGGCCATGGGCATTGTCTGGCTAGCCGCGTGTTACGCGTTCCCGCCGTATGCTGCGCGTGAACTTCCGATGGGGCATCAGTTCGAAACGTTGGTGTTGGCCGTTTTGGTGTTCGCCTTGCTTTTGCGCGTGCTGTTCGACTCGCGCATCCAGAAACCGGTCGAGCATATTGGCGTAACGTTGCTGGGCTTCTTTTATCTGCCGTTCATGTTGAGCTTCTTCATCCGTTTGGCGCAGTGGGGAGCGGACGAAATGTTTGAGATTCCCTGCGCGCGTGGGGGCGTGTATTTGGCGGCGTATATGGCGGCCGTCGTAAAATTCAGCGATGTGGGCGCGTTCGCTGTCGGCGTAACAATCGGCAAACACAAGATGTTTCCGCGCATTTCGCCGAAAAAGTCATGGGAGGGGTTCGTTGGCGGCATCCTCGCGTCCATGGCGGTGAGCCTGGCAATGGTCGAAGCCGCAAAACACTTCACGTGTCTGCCGGGCGGGCCGCTGCAGGAACTGAACGCCGTTCACGCGCTGATGCTCGGCTTAGTTTTGGGATTGGTGGGGGTCTTGGGTGATTTGATCGAGTCCATGTTCAAACGCTCTGCCAACATCAAAGACTCTGCCGGGCTCTTGCCCGGCATGGGCGGCATCTTGGACATGTTCGACAGCCTGACTTTCACGCCCGCGGTCCTTTATTTCTATCTGGCTTGGTTTGTTGGACAAACGGTGGCAATATGAGGTCGGTCGTCATACTCGGAAGCACCGGTTCGATCGGCGAGAGCACCCTGAAAGTTGCCGAAACGTTGCCTGCGGCCGTACGGGTGGTCGGGCTTGCGACGCGGAGCAAAGTGACGCGCGTGATTGACCAGGCGTTGCAGTTCGGGGTGGGGGTCATCGCCGTCGAGAATCTCGATGCTGCGCGCGAAGCGGAAACGTTGGCGCGACCTCATGGCATTGCGGTCTGGGCGGGAGCCGAGGGTGTTTCGGCGCTGGCCTCTCTGGCGGAAGCGGACACTGTTTTGTGTGCCCTCGTGGGACTGGCCGGACTGCGACCAGTGCTTTCGGCATTGGCGGCAGGTCACGACGTTGCACTGGCCACGAAAGAAGTTTTGGTTTCTGCCGGCGAGTTGGTCATGCGGCGGCGGGCGGAGGCCGGCGTGAGTCTTTTGCCGGTTGACAGCGAACACAGCGCGTTGTTCCAGTGTTTACAGTCGCCCGTTTACACCCCTGCCTGCGTGCGGCGTTGCGATGACGGACTGAGGGCTGAAGACCGTGTGGCCCGTCTCGTCCTGACGGCTTCTGGCGGGCCCTTTGCGACCCATCCCGACACGGATTTCGAACGCGTCACAACGGAACAGGCATTAGCCCATCCTCGGTGGTGCATGGGCCGTAAGGTGACGATCGACTCCGCGACGATGATGAACAAAGGGCTTGAAATTCTGGAGGCGCGCTGGCTATTCAACATTCCGGTCCAGAAAATCGGCGTGGTGGTCCATCCGGAGAGCATCGTGCATTCTCTGGTGACTTTTGTGGACGGGTCGCTCATGGCTCAACTCTCATTGCCGGACATGCGTTTTCCGATCCAATACGCGTTGACGTGGCCGGACCGCATGGCCGCACCGATGCCGGTTCTCGATCTCGTGCGGCAAAAGAACCTGACTTTTCATGCGCCGGACGAAACGCGGTTCCCGTGTTTGCAGTTGGTCAAGGATGCGGCCCAGACGGGCGGGACCATGCCTGCGGTCCTGAATGCGGCAGATGAAGTGGCTGTTGAGGCGTTTTTAGGCGGGCACATTCCGTTCGCAGGAATCTGGCGGACCGTGGAGCGGGTGATGTCAGCCCATTCCGTTCAGCCGTGCGCAGACTTTGAAACTGTTTTCGAAGCGGACACTTGGGCACGGCAACAGGCGTCCGAAGCGTGCGGTTTACAGAAATGATGGGTGAGCTTGCGGTGTTTTTACGGACAAATCACTGCAGGGGACAGGTATAAAACGATGGAATTAGTTTGGTCGATTTTGGCAGGCATCTGCGTCGCGCTGTTGTTCAGCTTGGCGATTTTCATCCACGAGTTCGGGCACTTCCTGTCCGCCCGCTGGCTAGGACTGCAGGTCGACGCATTCGCGATCGGCTTTGGCCCAGCCCTGTGGAAACGCACCGTCAACGGGATAGAGTACAAAATAGGATGCATTCCTTTCGGCGGTTATGTGGCGTTACCTCAACTCGACCCATCCGGCATGGAGAAGGTACAAGGTGAAAATCATGGGGATAAGGAGAGCACGCGGGACCTGCCAGACATCGCGCCTTGGAAGCGGATCGTGGTGGCTTTCGCCGGCCCCTTTGGGAATATCGTGTTGGCGGTTTTTCTGGCGTATTTGCTTTTCTTCGCGCCCGGCGTAAAGACGGGCGTGGTCGACACGCGACTGGGTTCGGTTGAGGAATCGTCCGATGCATGGAAGGCGGGGCTCCGAGCCGGCGACCGTATTCTGACAGTGAACGGAAAAACGGTCAAGACATGGACCGACTTGCAGGTGGAAAACCAGCTGGCGGGGGAATCCGGACATGCCAAGTTCGGCATCCTGCGGGGATCGGAGCGGCTCGAGTTCGAACTCTCGTTCCAGACCAACAACCTTGTTGGGTTACGGGTGTTGGAGGGGGTCCATCCCGAAATGCTCTGTATTGTCTCAAGTGTCGTGCCCGGGTCACCGGCAGAAAAAAGCGGCCTCCGTTCCAATGATGTCATCCAAGCGATCGGCAAGATTCCTGTCTTCGGCGCATACCATTTTTCATCCCTCATCAAACAGAATGGCGGCATCGAGGCGCTGTTGACGATCAAACGCGGGACCGAACAGTTCAGTGTAACCGTGACACCTCGATACGACGAGAAGGAAGCCCGACACCTGATCGGAATTCGGCCGCGCGACGGAATGGAGCGCGTGAAAGGGTGGATGATGTATCGCGATCCTTGGCAGCAGTTGAAGTGGGATTCCCTGTCGGTGGTGCGCGTGTTGCAGGCGATGGTGACGCCCAAGGAATTCAAGGCGGTCGCAAAGAATGTCGGCGGCCCTGTCGCCATCGTGCTGGGACTCTATGACACGGTGCGCGGCGACCTGATGGACGGGTTTGGGTTCTTGCGCATGATCTGCGTGAACCTCGCGATCCTGAATCTTTTGCCGCTGCCGGTCTTGGATGGCGGGCACATTCTCTTCGCTTTGTTCGAGATTGTCACACGCCGTAAGCCGCATCCCAAAGTGGTTGCGGTTTTGGTCAACGCCTGTGCCGTCTTGCTGATTGGATTGATGGCTCTACTGGTCTATAGCGATATTGCCAAACGCGTGAAACTCAACAAGGCGTTGCGGTCGCTGGAACGTGAAGCGACGGCGCGTGAAGCGGTCACAAATGCGCCCGCTGCGATTCAGCCGTGACGGGGGGGAGGTTTAAGCCGAATGCTACGGCCCCGAACAGAAACCCGACGGATTATGGTAGGATCTGTGGCGATCGGCGGCGGAGCCCCGGTCAGTGTGCAGACTATGGCCAACGCGCATCCGCACGATGTTGCCGCGCTTCTGCGCCAGATCGGCGAGGCCGCTGACTTCGGGTGCGATATAGTGCGCTTGACAGTTCCCGACCAGACAGCGGCGGAAGTGTTCAAGCAGGTGCGGGCGAAGTCTCGCGTGCCTTTGGTGGCCGATATCCATTTTGACTACCGGTTAGCCCTGGCCGCCTTAGACGCAGGTGCCGACGGATTGCGCATCAACCCTGGCAATATTGGCGGGCCAGATTGTGTGCGCGCGGTGGTCAATGCGGCGCGAACACGTAGGGTGCCAATCCGCATCGGCGTGAACGGCGGCTCACTCGAAAAGGATATCCTCGCAAAACACGGATCAGCGACACCGGAAGCGCTCGTTGAGAGCGCGTTGCACCATGTGGCGTTCTTGGAGGCAGAGGACTACCGCGAAATCAAAATCTCTGTTAAAGCATCGGATGTGCCGCGCACCCTTGCGGCCTACCGGTTGCTGTCCGAGCAGACCGTCTATCCTTTACACCTCGGCGTGACCGAAGCCGGCACCTTCATCCCCGGAACCGTCCGTTCCTGCGTGGCGATTGGAGCCCTGCTGTTGGAGGGCATCGGCGACACAATTCGTGTCTCCCTCACCGACGCGCCCGCCACGGAGGTCCGAATCGGAGTGGAATTGCTTCGCAGCGTTGGCCTGCGCGAGCCCGGGGCTGCGGTCACGTCATGTCCGACTTGCGGCAGGACACGTGTCGATGTGGTCGGACTGGCGACACGTGTGGAAGAAAGGCTGGAGCGCTTCTATCGCGAACACCCACATGCGGCACGGCCGCATGTGGCGGTGATGGGGTGCGTTGTGAACGGCCCGGGGGAAGCCAGGAATGCCGATATCGCCGTCGCCGGCGGCAATGGCAACACCTTCGCGCTGTTCATCCGCGGCAAGCGCATCAAGACGTTGCCGGAGTCGGACGCCCTGGAAGCAATCGTCGGGCTCGTCGAAAATTGGGCGTGAGGCGGCGCGGAGTTCTTACAACCCCATCGTTTTCGTCTCCTCTTTCAGGAGCTTCATGGCTTCAGCATCGTTCGCTGCCTTTTCGAGCGCGATTTTGAAATACGCCTTGGCTTCGGCGCGCGCCTTGTCGGCTTCCGCCTTGTCTGGAATTGAGTCGAGAATCCCGGCGATACGATTTGCGTTGCGGCCGAGAATCCACTCGCGGCTGTATGCGATACCGCTTGTGGGATCGAACTCCTCTTTCTGGTCGGACGAAATCCAGGCATTCATGAACTCGCGGAAATATTGGACCGCTTCCCGTGGTTTCTTTTGGGCCATGGCACGGTGCGCTTTGACCTTGGGAAGTGACATGTCGTGCCAAAGCTTGTCTTTGCCAGGTATCCCCTGTTCCAGCATATGAACCGCGAGATCGAAATTGTCGGTGATAAACGCGCCGTCAAGGATCTTGACCTTAATGTTGTTAACCGTGGTCTGGTCCGAACAGACCGCCAGAATGCGCTCTCCCAATGAACAGAGCCTTCTGATCAGCTCAAGATCGTCGACCATTTCATAAAAATAGCGATCAAACAAGTTTCCGACCTGAACCGGAGAGACTTTTGCGCTGAGCAATGCGTCAAGGCGTTCGGGCAATACTTTCTTGTTGCCAACCACTCCGTTTTCTACCCAAATACGCGAGGCGTAATTCACCGCGTTCGTCTTTTCGATTGCATTGAAAACAATCTGCTTACTGAGCATTTCAACAAGGTCGGTCTTGCCGCTCTTTTGTATTGTCGAGAAAACGATTCGTGACAGCTTGACCAGTTGCGCATCGGGCAGCTGAACAACGCACGCGTCAAAAGCGGGGGGCAGCTTGTCCCACTCTTTAGCCGCAAGGACGCACCGGACCGACAAGATGACCAACAACTCGCGATAGAGGGGCGAGTCGATTTTTTTGCCGTCAAGATATCGGATGAGGGGGGCTACGAACGCATATTGACTTGATTCGGCCAATCCGCCGAGCGTTTGCTGCAGAATGGCCACCGAATCCTCAGGTTTAAGCGTGGTGAGAATGGCATCAAGATCCTTTTCTGCCCCTTTCTGGTCAACCATGGCCAATGAGGCGGACAACTGCCAATTCAAGACCTGACCACGCAAATCGGCCGGCAGATCTGCGCCGAGCGCAAGCAGACTCCCGCACCATTTTCGGATTTCCAAATGGCTGTTCCGTTGCTGGTAATGGGCATAAATCTTTCCGAAAACTGCACGCGCAAGTTCGGGTTCTGCTTTCCATGCCTGAAGAATAAATTCACACGCAATGCTATCTTTGTTCTGCGCCAGCAGGAGGTCTATTTTCTGTGTGAAAAAACGGCCTTTCTGCCCTTGGTATTTCGGGTTTAGCAGTCCGTTATCGATCAGTTTCAGGGCCTCATCAGTCTGGCTTGACGCTTGCAATTCCTGCACACGCGTAAAGAGCGAATCAATCTCTTGGTTCAGCAATGCCGTCCGCGCGGCAATTTTTTCGTTTGACGGCTTACACCCCATTGTAAAAAGAAGAGACGTTCCGACGATCAAGGCCACACACACACAGCACGACCCCGCAATCTGCTTTGCCGTCAATTTCATCATTTCTGCTCCTTTAGATTCCTCATTAGAATTTTTTATACTATACAAACCATGATCCGGTTTGCGCAACAGAATTTCCAGCCGTATCCGTTTCGCGAGACTGGAAGCCGATGGTCTTGTGCAACGGTATTTCTTGCGCGCTGAGCTTAGCGGTGAAACGTCTGTGAGACAAATTCCAGAACCGAAGGAAGCGCTGTGCGCCAATACTCCCATGTATGACCGCCGTCCCGCGTTCGGTATTCATGCGGGATTTGTTTTTCTAACAAAAGAATGTGCATCCGCGCGTTGTCGGTCGCCAGAAAATCGTCGTCGCCGCAGTCGATATAGAAACGGACCGCTTTCTTTTGTTCTTCGGACAGCCGCTTGACCAGCGTGACAGGACAGTACCGGTCAAGATAAGCGCTCAGCTGTTCTTCCGATGCGCCTGCCTCGTTCAGTTTCATCCGTTTGATCATGGCGTCCCTGTCCCATAGAGCGCCGCTCAGGGGACAGCTTGACGCGAACAGGTCGGGATGCCGAAACGCGTAGATGAAAGAGCCCAGGCCTCCCATCGAGAGCCCCGCAACGGCGCGGTATTCCTTTTTGGTTCTACAACGATAGGTAACTTCAACATGCGGAATCAATTCGCCAAAGAAATAGTCTTCGAACCGGTACCCCCCTTTGAGGTCATTCATATACCACGTGGTTTCCGCATCGGGCATAACGATGATCATGGGCGCCGCGCGCCCCTCGGCGATCACGTGATCCGCAATGCGTTGCACATCGCCGAACTGGAGCCATCCGGTCTGATCGTCGCTGTAGCCGTGCAGCAAATAAAGCACCGGATAACTGCGCTCGGAAGAAGCATATCCGTCAGGAAGGTAAACCGCATATTTCATGTCCTTGGCAAGGATTTCGCTCTTTAAAGTGCGGACGTCAAAAACCTGACTCGAGGCATGAACACATGAAACCGTCATTAGGCACACGAGCAGGATATGCCGGATGTTCGTCATTCTGATTGATCTCCTTTCACAGCAGCTATAGGGCAAGTCGTCTCAGCCGCCATATAATCGCCCGTTGCCGCATACGCTCTCGCCCGGCAGCCCCCGCAACCGAAACGGAACGCACACGTGCCGCATGCGCCGCCATATCGGTCAGGACGTTTGAGATCGTTAAACACAGCCGAATTTTCATAGGCCATTCTAAAGTCGAACCCGCACGCACGTAAGTCGCCGCTGGGCACATTCAGAAAGCCGCACGGCTGTAAAACGCCTGTGTGCGAAATAAATGCAAAACCGCGGCCTCCCATACATCCGGCAGGCTCCCTGCCGGGGCTGCCCAGCGCATGCCAGACGCGCACTGCTTGTGGCGCGCACGTTTCTCGAACATGGATTGGGCCTTTCCGATCCATGTCGAACGCCCAGCGCAAAACCGCCTCGGCATCACGGGGCGGCAACGACAAATCACGCATTTCCGCGCCGCGACCAACTGGCACAAGAAAGAAAAGGTCAAGCGTCCTCGCACCATGCGTGATGGCGACCTCCCGAATAGCGGCCAGTTCATCTTTGTTAAGACGCGAAACCGTGGTATTTACCTGGAACGGCATGCCGATTTCGGAGGCGACGACCATCGCGCGCGTCACATTCTCAAACGCCCCCGCTACGCCGCGGAATGCATCATGCGAAGCGGCATTTGAACCGTCGAGGCTAAAGCTGCATGCCGCCACACCCGCATCTTTGAGAGCAAGCAACGCCTCGCGCGTCACCAGCGTGCCGCAGGGGGCCATGACGGAGCGCAATCCTCGTGACGTCGCGCCACGCACCAGCTCGAGGATGTCGGGGCGATACATGGGCTCTCCGCCTGTCCAAATGATCATGGGACGGCTGAAAGCCGCCAGAGAATCGAGAACGCGCAAGCAGTCATCGGTCGACAGCTCCCCTTGGTACGCGCAGTCCTTCGCGCCGGCGCGGCAGTGCCGACAGGCCAGCGGACAGCGCCGCGTAATTTCCCACGCGATTACACGCGGCCCGCAAGGCCCGGTGAAGCCGCTGATAAGGGAGACATGCTGTGCGTGGTGATGGTTCATACTACGAGGTGGCGCGCGATTTCGTCGTCCGTCAGATAGCAGGCGGGGTCGACCCCCCAAAGGTCACCGGTGGCAGCCTCGGCGCGGGCGCGGAAGTTTCCGCCGCACACCTCGAGAAATCGGCAAGACTCGCAACGGCCGGTCACGTGGTTCTTCTTCTGGCGCAACAGCGCGAGCAGGCTGCCCGGCTCAGGCTGCCCCCAGATCGCGCTGAATTTTTTGACGCGCACGTTTCCGACCGGTTTGTTGCGCCAGAATTGATCGGGATAAACGGTCCCGTCCCAGCTGATGCAGCCGATACCATGTCCGGTGCTGTTTCCCCCGTTCATGCGCAATAGCGTCATCACATCTTCGGCGCGTGGATTGTTTTCGCGCGTCATGCGCAAATAGAGGTAGGGGCCGTCGCAATGGTTGTCTACGGTGAGGACTTCAACAGGGAAGCCTCGCGCGTGCAGCTGGGCCGTGCGTTCGATGATCAGATCGACGGTCTCACGGCGTTGCGCGTGCGTCAGATCATGTGTCGCGATCTCTGCGCCTCGCCCGCAATACACAAGGTGATAAAGGCAGATGCGGGGAATGCTTTCAGCCTCCATCAAGTCGAAGATCGACGGAATCTCGCCGACGTTGTCCTTTGTCATGGTCACACGCAACCCGACTTTCACGCCCACATCGCGGCAGTGGCGAATGCCCGCCAAGGCCCGCTGGAACGCGCCAGGGCTGGCACGGAACCGGTCATGCACAGCCTCCATGCCGTCGATGCTGATGCCGACATAAGAGACGCCGACAGCTTTGATTTCCGCCGCCAACCGCTCGTCGATGAGCGTGCCGTTCGTGGAGAAGACGACGCGCAATCCTTTCGCGACAGCATGGTGCGCAAGCGTCAAAATATCGGGGCGGACAAACGGCTCGCCGCCGGAAAAAAGAAGGACGGGACAGGCGAACGCAGCCAGATCGTCGATTACGGCAAGCGCTTCGTTCGTTGTGAGTTCCTCCGGCGTTCCCTCTGTGGCGGCATAACAGTGCGTACACTTGAGATTACACCGCGAGGTCACGTTCCAGACGACGACCGGTTTCTTGTCCTCGGAGAACTGCAGCAAATGGCTGGGAAGGCTGACCGACTTGCGTCCGTATCGCAACGGATCCGACACTTCCACTTTTCCCAGATACAATTTTGAAATCCCTATCATCATGCCCCCATATGATTTGCGTCCGTAAGCATTCGTGCCAAGGCCCCAAGGTCCGTCATCTCGGTCAGTCCGATGAAATGCCGGCCTTTTCTCCGGCATCACGCACATGGAAAGTGACGGGGTCAGAAGTCACCGTCAACCCGTTTGTGGTGGTGGCCTCGGACCAGAGCGTATACGTGCCGGTCCCCAAGCGGGTCTGCGGCGGACCGCTTTCGACTGCAACCGAACAGACCGGCGCAGTTGCACGGCCGAGCTTTTTATGCCCCAGATATACTGCCACAGCCTGAATTCCGTTCGTCACGCCGGCACTAGCCCTCGCCATAACGAAGGCGGGGCCGTCGATCACACTGCCTTCAGCCGGTGCAGTGATCGCGACACGCGGAACCGGAATTCCCGCACTTGTCACCTGGAACACGTAATTAAACTGTTTGCCGTTGTACCGCAAGTCGGAGGACACCGTTCGCACCATAACTGACAACACGCCCTTCTGATAATCGTCGGCTGTGGGGTGGAGCCTGACCGTATTGCCTTGATAGTTGTTCGGACTGAAATAGATCTCTTCCGTCACTTGCCCATGTTGCACAATACTGGCGCAGACCATGTCGCATGGACGCAGGACGGGGCGGAGCAGCGCGACGAAACCGGTGTCGGGCGAAACACGTGTGCGGTCAAACGCAAAAGCTCCCGCATTACTCTCGTCGAAATTGAGAATAAACGGCCGGAGGTCATTCGCCCCCTCAATTGCCTTGTCCTCCGACTGCGCACTGGCCATGAAATGGAAGAAGAGGGTAGGTGTGTTTGTGGCAGGCAAGACGCGCACGGTCTGCTCGATGTCAAAATTTTCCGGTGTGAAAATCAACGCCTCACGTGAAAGCGCTGTCACCCCCGGAATGTCGGTCGCGCAGAAAACGCGGACTTCTTGCGCAGGGCGTTCAAGCAACCGGATGCCGACGAACCCAGGATCGTCGGCCGTGATGCGGTAAGTCTCTGTCCGCATCAAGACGGCATTCAAGGGTTCGGCCAGAGTCGACAGCTGCATGACCGTCTCGTAGCCGATCCGGGCGCACACATCATGAAAACCTCGAGGATGGCTGGCGTTCGCATACCGGGGTTTCGCTTTGTCAGGCGGCGGCTGGTACCGATCCGTGACCAACGTGTAAATCATATTGGCCATCATGTAGTCCAACCAATCATTGGCCCTCCCTGAAGGTTCCGCCTGCGCCAGCCGCGCATCCGCTTGCCGGACACGTGCCCACGCGAGTTGGTAGGGGATAAAAACGAGTTTCCGGCTTTTGGCGTAGTCGTACCCCTCCATCAAAATGGACTCCATATTCCGCAGCGTATCGAGCCCTTCCGAATCGCCGGCCGGATTGCGGCAGAAAACCGCCATGCAGGGTCGCACCTGATTAGTGGGAACCGTATTGGCCGACGTGTAAAGCGTTTGGTCCAAATACTGATTCATCTGCTGCATGTCACCATAAACCAGATCGAACGTAGACGAATAGCGATCAAAACCGTCGCGGTACCAATCCGA
This sequence comes from uncultured Lentisphaeraceae bacterium, assembly GCA_964579865.1. Taxonomy (GTDB): domain Bacteria; phylum Verrucomicrobiota; class Kiritimatiellia; order RFP12; family UBA1067; genus DAOPZC01. The sequence goes on from CAZOIS010000027.1 coordinate 24,789, forward strand.
AGGCGTCTTCCAGAACCAATCCTGAAAGGCTTCGTCAAGAATGAACTGCAGATTCTGCCGGATTGGATCTTCATCGGCAGTGTTGGGCACAAACACTTTCAGGCGCTTCGTGATCCGGGGTTCAATGCGGACCACGCCGGCGAAAGGCCCTTGGTAGTGTTTTTTCACGCGTTCATTCTCAATCGCCTCACGGGCCGAGAGGGCGAGCACTTCGGTGGTTTTCTTTGTGGTCCAATATGTTTCAAGCGATCCTTTGGGGACCCGGCTGTCAGTCAACTGACAATAGATCGCTGCGGCAGTGAGATAGGCACAGGCGCGGGTTTTGACGGGCGAATCCCCCGGCATTCGGTTTCTGGCCAAAGTCTCGCGCCAACCGAACGCCGCCGGGATCACTTCGACACCGCATCCGTCTCCAACCCGGTAGACCACTTCCGCCACCGCTTGCACGCGCGTGTCGCGGAACGAATTTCCGGGCTTTGACATCAGCACCAATGCCGTGCGGATACCCTTTGTATTCGCTTCGCGATTGACCGCGCGCACGCCTTCGAAAAAGAACTCCGGATACCCGCGCACCATGTCGTCGTTTTCCGCCATCAGCAGCAGGTCGTATTGCCCCGCGAAAAGCTGCGCACGGGCGGTCTGCATGTCGGGATTGTACCACCAGCCCATGAGGGATCGGTTCCGTGACGTGACGGGTTCGTGCGTGACCCTGACGGGTTTCCCCGGCTTGGAAGCCTTGATCATGTTTTCGAGGTCGGCACAGATATCCACGGCGTCGATGTTGCCGGATTGCTGAGGCGTCGAAAGCAAGGCGATCCGAATCATCCCGTCCCGGTTCCCATCCCAATCCGCGGCAGACACCCAAAGCGGCGTGATGGCCGAACAAAGGATAAACGCACACACTGCAGTCTTTTGCGCCGTCAAAGTCATCGCGCTCCTGCCCGCATCGGGCGCGACGTCGCAACCGCCATTTGTTTGTTGCCGATAATCCGCAACAACGCTGTCTCCAGCAGAAACATCTCTGGAAGCGATGTGGAAACCATTTTTTCGCGCAGCTCAAGAATGCGAAAACGCGCCACACGCAATTCCTGCACCGTGTAATTGAGCGCATGCGGCAATTTCTTTTTCATCGCCCAGGCATTCATCGATTTCGGATTGACGGGTAACACATTCAAGAGGGCTGCGGCCTCGGGCGGCAGACTGGCATTCCAGCCGCAGGATCCGCCTTTGCTGCCATAGGCCCATTTCCGATCATAGGCCTCGCGCAACACCAGCAGCTCGCGCACATTTTTTTCAAGCATGGCGGCCAGCATAATACCGACACCTTTCTGGCCGCTCAGGCGCTTCAGGGTCAACAACACACCCAACGCGTCTCGCTCTCCGAATGCGTCCAGGAGATCCCAGGCTTCGGCTTCGCGGCCAATCGAGGTGATCTCGCGCACGTCCGCTACGGTCACACGATCCCGCCCCGTCACGTAAAGACGCAACTTCTCAATCTCTTGCACGAGTGACCGCGTATCGAAGCCCACACGGTTAAGAAATTCGGTACGCGCATCGGTGTCGAAAACAAGCCCCGCTTTATTCGCAAGAGTCTCCAGCCTCTGATCCGCAAGTTTCTCGCGTTCCCAGCTTTTCAGCCCCCCGCCGAAGTCTTCAACTTCGCCCTGTTTCTGGCACACTTTGAAAAAAACTGAGCTGCGCAACACCTTGCCGGCAGTGAGGATCAGAACTTGTCCCTCGAGGAGGCCTTTTTTCATCCACTCCGTCAATTTTTCGACAGCTTCTTTAGCCGCAACTGTTTCCGAAACGCGGCCACTGCCGGTCAGGAACGTCACGTCGCGGAACCACGTCACTTTTGCGGCGCCAAAAAAACCGGGAGTCTGGACGGATTCCATGCAGGCATCCACCGCGCGACGGATTTCGTCTGCCGTGTCTCTGCGCCCGTCGACGATCTCCACGCCTAACGCGCGATCCGATGCCGGCACGAGCTGATTGATTCGCTCGCGAGCCGCCGAATCGACGAGGTAGTCGTCGTCTCCGCAGATAAAACACAATTTGCCGTTCATGAAAAAAAGTATAGTAAAAAAGTGTTGGGATTGCGAGACAGCATTGGCCACAACCCCAAGAAACAGACTCGCACCTCAAGCTATTCGCTGATGCGCAGAGACCGGGGAATCACGAACGGGAGATTAGCCCCCTTCACGTGCCATCGGGTTCCTTCAATTGTCACGCTAGCGCCGATGTAGGGACCGTAAGTCAGCTCAGGCGCCAGCAGATAACAGACCGGCATGGTATCGCCGTCCGGCTGTCGCTTCACAAGGCAGAACGGAGCAGAAACCGAACTGACCCCGCCCCAATCGAGCGTCCCCGTGAGCACCACTTTTTCTCCCTGTTTATCCGCTTCTTCGAGAACGAAACCGGACAATTCGGGAGGGAGATCGGAGCCCAAAACGGGTGATGGGCACGTCTCCTGAAGAGGGGAGGGTGACAAAATGTTGGAACTGGCGCGCGCCGGCGTGTCGTTGGTAAGCGCGTCGAGAATGTTGGTGAAAACATCGGGCATCGGGGACTCGACTTCGTCGGAAGGCGTGGCCAGCGGTTCCACCTGATCGCGCAACACCCAAAACCTGAGGCTTGGAAAAGGTTTTATCTTGAGCCAATCGCCATAGACGCCCCGCACCTCGACCCGTTCGCCTTTGTCCAAGCTTGCGATAGGTCGGAAGAACATTCCTGCGCCGGATCGGACTTGGCTTTTGTCCGCGAGCACCTCCCCGTCTCTGACCAATTCACGGTAAATCCACACACTGATCGAGTCGAGAGGCTGGATGCGGACCCACGGTTCATCGGTGAGTTCGCCATCCAAGGTCAATATCGTCTCGGCAGGAACCCATGTCACCGCCTCCCGGGGCGTGTTCGTTGATGCGTAAATCGCGATACGACCTTCGATTCCCCTGACGCGGATGGGCGCCGCCTCTTGAGCGACAGCGGTGCACCCGGCGAGCAGGCATGCCAGTCGATTAAACCAAGAAACCAGTTTCCGCGCGCGCGCCATAATCGGTTGCCTAATACTTCGAGCGGACAAGTGACAGTAACAGAAAAAGCCGCACGCGATAGTCTCCGACGGAGAACGACACGCCTGCGGCAAAAGGAACAAACAAACTAAATCCGACGTCGCGGTTATTAGGCATCCGGTTTAGTCTTGCGCAGACCCAAACCACGGTCGCCATCTTTCCACTGACCGCGTTTTTTCAACAGGTTGACGCGCTCGAAACGCTTCAACACGTTGCGCTTTGCCGTAATCTTGCCCGAACCCTTCAAGCTGCTATGCTGACTCATTTACGCCTCTTCTCCTCTTCATGTCCGCCTTCATCGTGTTGACATGTGGATAGACACAATAGCAAAATCCGACGGCATTTCAACCGCAAATTTTCGCGAACACGATTTTCTCGTATTGGGCTGCTGTTTTGCAGACTTCCGCTTCTCCTGCATATCGTCTATTATTGCACGATTCTCTATTTCGACAGTCCGATTTGTGTTTGTTCTAAACGGGGAGAAGGAGGGCGTTTGCCAAGGCCAGAACAAGGGAGACCGACCGCCGATTGGATATTTACCAACGCAAACATTTGGCGCGGCGGGATGGAACACGCTGCGACCGCACTGGCGGTCAAGGGGGACCGCATCTTGGCGGTGGGCTCCAATGCCGAAATTCTGACATGCGCAGGCCCCGGCACCGAGATCGAAGATTTGCGCGGACGTTTTGTCATGCCTGGTTTTATTGACTCGCATGTGCATGCGCCGGGGACGGCCCTTTCTGACCTTTTCGACGTCTCGCTTTATTCATGCAAGTCGCCCGAGGCTTGTCGTCGAGCTATCCGCCGTTACATGAGAGACTTTCCTGAGGTTGAAGAGATCCGTGGTGCCGGTTGGGATATTGCGGGTTTCACCGATAAAGAGTTGATCCACGGCCCGCGCAAGGCTCGTCTCGACGAGATTTCAATGGCGATTCCCATCATCCTGCGTTCATATGACGGACATACGGTATGGCTGAACAGCGCGGCCCTAACACGTTACGGCATCACCCCCCGCACGCCTGATCCGCCGGGGGGAGTGATCGAACGCGATCCCCACACCGGAGCTTTGTGGGGCACGCTAAAGGAAGAAGCCGCCAAACTTCTGCCTCCCAAAAACTATTCCATGCCGCAATATCTCCGCGCGCTCAAACTCTACCAGACGCGCATGCACCGGTATGGCATCACCAGCATCCTGAGCATTTGCGGCGCGGGACTGGGCGCTCCCGCCGAAGCTTTCGCGCGTCTTGAAAAAGATGAGGCGCTGACGCTGAGGATCCATTTCGCGCAAGAGATCAGCCCCGAGTATTCGGTCGCTGAACAGCTGGCCGCGCTCAAAGAATTGAAAGCGATGTATGACGGCGAACTGTTCAAGGTGACCACCGCAAAATTTTTTGCCGATGGGGTGGTGGAGGGGGGGACGGCTTTTCTTCAGGCCCCGTATGCGGCAAAGGTCGGTCGCGAGAGCGACGCGCATAACGAGGCCGTTTGGGGACTCACGGAGCTGGCAGATGCGTTCAACGCTACCCACCGGGCGGGTTTTCAGATTTTTACGCATTCGATCGGCGATGCGTCCACGCGCCGTGTGCTGAACGCGTTGCGTTTAGCAGGCGCCGCGCGGTGGAGCGACGCCCGGCCGGTCATTTCCCATTTGCAATTGGTGCGTGCGGAGGATATCCGGCGCATGCAGCGTCTTGGAGTCGTTGCGTCGCTCCAGCCTTTCTGGCACATGAAGGAACCGAACTGGTGGCGGCGTGTGGACGCCTCGATGTTAGGCGCGCGGCGGGCCACCCGCGAATATCCGCTGAAGGCCTTTTTCGACGCCGGTGTGACGGTCGCGGCGTCATCGGATCATCCCATCACGGTACAGCCTGATCCGCTGGTTGCAATCGAAACAGGCGTGACGCGGAACCTTGCTGCCGCAAAATGGCATGGCGTGAGCGATATCACCCATGCCGACAACAAGCGTTATCTCCTTGGGAAAGGACAACGCGTGAGCGTGGAGCGCATGTTGTCAAGTTACACGTGTAACGGTGCATATCTGATGAGAAGCGAATCCGCTTTCGGTGCGCTGAAAGCGGGTTTTTGCGCGGATTTCATTGTCCTTGATCGCGATCCGCGAGAGATTGCGACTTTGGAAATCGAAAAATGTGAAGTATTGCGCACCTATTTTAACGGCCGGATGGTCTGGGACAGCGCGAGTGATCAATAATAAGGGTGACGTTGAAAATGATTCACGAACAAAAGGTCTACGGCTTTGCCATTCTGGGAACGGGCCTGATTTCCAAGTTTCACGCGCGTGCGATCCGTGACATCGCGGGGGCGAGATTGATTGCTGTTTGCAGCCGCGAGAAAATGCGGGCGTTGGCCTTCGCGGCCGAATTCGCATGCGAGGCGTATGACAATCTCGATGCGATGCTCGCGCATCCTGGGGTCGATATCCTCGTCATCGCAACACCTTCGGGATTGCACATGGAGTCGGCCGTTTCCGCTGCCCGCGCCGGCAAGCACGTGCTGTGCGAAAAACCTCTGGATGTTACGCTGGATCGCGTGGACGCGATGATCAAGGCGCATCGCGATGCCGGCACACGGCTGGGATGTACGTTTCAGCTCCGTTACACACCGGCATTGACGCCGATCCGTGAGGCGTTACATGAAGGAAGATTTGGGACAATCACGTATGCCGGCGCCTATGTCCCCTGGTGGCGCACGAACGAGTATTACGTCGACTCCGCCTGGCACGGTACGCAAAAGCTCGATGGGGGAGGTGCCCTGATGAATCAATCGATCCACATGATCGACCTTCTGTGCAATCTCCTGCCTCCGGTCGAATCGGTTGTCGGACATATTGCCTCAATCGGTCACCCCGGCATAGAAACAGAGGACGCAGCAACCGTTTCGCTGCGTTTCAAGGGCGGGGCTTTAGGCATCATATACGGCAGCACCGCCTCGTGGCCGGGACAGGCGAAACGACTTGAGATTACCGGCACACACGGGACCGTGGTTCTGGAGGATGAGCATCTTGCGGTTTTCGAGTTCCGCGACAAGCGTTCCGGCGATAGCACGATTTTGCAACGCTACGGAAACGGCGGCTCAGCTCATGGGGTATGCGATCCGTCCGCCATGACACACGCGTTACATACGGCGTGTTTCAGAGATTTTATCGATGCGCTGAAGCAGGGACGAACTTTCAGCATCAGCGGTGAAGCAGCTCGTCGCCCTGTTGAGATCATCCAAGCGATCTATGCGTCTTCGCGGTCTGGTCGAAGCATAACTCTGTAGAGCTTATTTGTACGATGCGAAAAACGGGGATGTTTTAGAAACCATGTATAACGTCGCATAATATATGTTATGTAAAGTTCACGCCTTACCATCGAGCCGGTGAAACACATTCCGCCGCCCCTCCTCCGAACGGACCGTTGCGGCCAATTTCTCGAAACGAGTCAACGTGTGGCCATAAAAGATCCGCCATCCTTCACAAAGATAACTCAGCTTTTTCGCGGACACGCCTGTGTGCCCGACACGATTTTTCGGACAGTCTCCAGCGCAGAATCTGAAATATGGGCAACTTCCGCAGGTGCTGTGCGTCTCCCGCTTGCGCGCACCGAACGCTTTGAACATTGCGGAATCCGCCAGCTCGTCCCAAGTGTGCGTCAGGACATTGCCGAGCCTCAACTCCGGCAGCACGTGGAAATCGCAGGGATACACGTCACCGTTATACTCGACGACAAAGTATTGCCGGCAATCCGACCCCGCAGTGCAACAAATGTCCATTCCGGCCACAAGCTTTGCGATGATTGTGTCAAAAAGGCGCACCGAGATTTTCCGAGTATCCTTCTTTTCATACCAGCGGTCAAAGACCTTGCAGAGAAAAGCCCCCCACTCGCGAGGCTCGATACAGTAGGGGGCAACCCTCCCCTCCCCGTCCAATTCGACGCATTCGATGAACTGAAGAAAATTGGCACCAATTTCTTGAGTCAAATAGTCGTAAATTTCCACCGGGTTTGCCACGTTATGTTTACTGACCAGCGTCAGAATATTGAACTCGGCATGATTCCGGCGCAGACATTCGACACCCTTGACCACAGCTTCGTGCGAGCCGTGTCCCGCCGCATCCAGCCGAGCCGCATCATGAAGCCGCTTCGGACCGTCGAGACTAACCCCTGTCAAGAAACGGTAGGCTCTGAAATGCCGCGCTAAACGGTCGTCAAGCAGCATACCATTGGTCTGAACGGCGTTCGAAACCTCCGCGCCGCGGCGCGCGTAAGCCATTTGCAGATCCGTCACTCGTTCGAAAAAGCGGTGCCCCATCAGAAGCGGCTCCCCCCCCTGCCAAACAAACGAATAAACCGGTTGCGCGGAGTCCAAGTAACTCCGGATCAACCGCTCAAGCACGTTCTCCGCCATACGATGCGGGCTCGTCTCCGGATACAGTCGGCCACGGTCGAGATAAAAACAGTACCGGCACCGGAGATTGCAGTCTGCGGAAGCCGGTTTGATGAGCAGCGAAAAATTCACAGGCTCACACCTTCATCATACGTTTCAGCTCAACGACCCGCTTCTCGATCATCCCCTGCGTCAGGCTCTCGAAACGCTCAAGACTGAAACCTTCCACGCCGAACGACGCCACCGCACTAGCATGAACCAACGCTTCGCGCATCAGGCCCTCCGTCACTCTGCCGGCACGCGCCAAATAGCCCATGAACGCACCCGCATACGAGTCCCCTGCCCCCGTGGGATCCACCAGCTGGCGGACTGGATACGCGGGCACGATAAACACGCCTTTACGCGAAAAGAGAAAAGCGCCATGTTCCCCTTTTTTCACAACAACGTAGGAGGGGCCCATTCGCAGAATCGCCGCTGCACAATCGCACAGGTTCCACTTTCCGGTCAACATTCGGGCCTCTCCGTCATTGACCGTTAAGAGGTCAACATGCCGGATGACTTTACGCAAAGCGGGTTTCGCGATATCGATCCAAAGATTCATCGTGTCGAGCGCAACGAACTTCGCGCCCTTGGCCTGCTTCAAAACATGCATCTGGAGCTCAGGCTGAATGTTTCCCAGCAAAACGAAAGGGGCCTGCCGATAAGCATCGGGGAGCTCGGGCATAAAATCCGCAAAGACGCCCAACTCGGTTTTCAGCGTGGCCCGCTCGATCATGTTGGCATCGTATTCGCAAGCCCATCGGAAAGTGGCCCCCTCTTTGCGCTGCACGCCCGCCAGGTCGATCCCGAACGCCTGCCAGCGGCGATCGAACGCGGCAGGGAAGTCATCGCCCACCACCCCTACCGCACCGGTCTTCGCGAAGAACGATGCCGCAGCCGTACTGAACGGCAGCGACCCGCCCAACAGATTCTTGCGGTCGGCAGAGCGCGTCTTCACATCGTCAATACCGACCGAACCCACTATCCAAAACTTCACCGGAACATTTTTCGTACGCTTCATTTCACCACTTCCTGTTGCGCGGTTGCGAGCTGTTGCAGAAGGCCTTCAAGAGCCAAAACGTAGCCCGCGCCGCCGAACCCCATGACCTGCCCCACACACACGGGTGCGGTCAGGCTCTCGTGCCGGAAAGACTCTCGCTTATGCGTGTTCGAAAGATGCACTTCCACCGCGGGCAGTCCACACGCCGCAAGCGCATCCCGCAAAGCCACGCTAGTATGCGTATAGGCGGCGGGATTAATGATAATACCGTCAAAAACACCCCGGGCGGCTCCTATTGCGGCGACCAATTCACCTTCAACATCGCTCTGGAACGATTCGACGGTCACCCCTTTTAAGGAAGCGTACGCGATCACACGCCGGACAATACTATCCAATGTCTCTCGCCCGTAAATCGAAGGTTCACGTGTCCCCAGCGCCTTAAGATTCGGGCCATTCACCAGCAGAATCTTCATCCGTATACTCCTTGTCTTCAACTTTGAAAGAAGCGCCCCGCACCACATTAACCGAGTCGGCTGACACCGTCAGAAAACGGCCGTCACGGGTCCGCACCGTCACTCTGCCGCGCATGACGTCGCGGCCGACAACGATCCCCTCCGCGTTTTCATTTTTCAGACAGGCCACCAAGCTGCCGCTCTCAGGCAGCCTCGACGCTGCTGCACGATACTGCTCGTACTCAAACCGAAGACAACATTTCAAACGTCCGCAACTTCCGTTAATCGTCACCGGATTGAGCGACATCTCTTGGGCTTTTGCCATCCTCACATTCACAGACTGAAACTGCCGCTGCCACGTGTTGCAACACACCGCGCGGCCACAAGGGCCAAGGCATCCCACGAGGGCTGCCTCATCGCGCACCCCCACTTGCCACAGGTCGACATGCGTCTTGAAATCACGTTGCAACTGCCCGACAAAACGCCGCAGATCCACCGGGACCTGTGCAGCGTAGCGGATAAAGAACCTGTCGCGTCCGTAAGAGAAACGGGCGTGAAGGATTTTGACACGCCCTTTCTCGTGCTGCGTGGAAACCGTAAACGCTTGCTTTGCTCTCGCGGCGAGCTCATCGTTTTCAGCGAAACGCTTTCCGTCATCCGCGTCACGCTTGCGAATCACACGGAACGCGGGGAGTTTCTCGTCGCCTGTCGCGTTCTCATTGAGCCCGTAGAGTTCGAGAACAATGCCGAAATCTTTACCGTAGTCGAGTTCGACCATACAGGAATCGCCCGGCAGAAGCGCTAACGCCGGCGAGACTCGGCAAAGAAACACGCCGTTTTCCGGCATCCGTATGCGGGCGACTGTCTGCATTTCCATCTTCCTAGGCCACGCCGTGATTCATGCGGTCAAGCGCGTAGCCCAAAAGCGTCTCTTCAGGCAGGTTTCTTTCCATCTGCCGGGCCAACTCTTCAACGGCATTCAGATTATAAATCGTCTGCACCAGCGTAAGTCTTCCGACACGCTCTTTGAGCACTTCGAGATTCGCGCGGTTATGCACCAAGGAATCATCCCCCCCCGCTTTCAAGACAAACAGATCCCTGAACCAGCGCAACATCTCCAAAAGGAAATCCGTCCGCAATTCACGGTATCGCGCACTGACTTTGGCTTCAAAGACCTCTTTGCCATCTTCGTCCGCGACCTCGCTGTTCGCTTCTTCTTCCGCGATGAGCTGCTCGGCTTTACCCTTCATGTCCGCCAGTATGGAAAACAGCACGTTGGACATGGCGAGTTTCTCCATCGTCCGGGAGAGCAGCGGGCTCGCCAGCGTTTCAGTCACGCGGCTCCTCCAAGGCTCGCTCAGTCCCCGCACTTCATCGAGATCGATCCGCTGACAGCGCGAAACAATCGTCGGCAACAATTGCTGCGGCGCATCCGACAGCAACAGAAACAGGGTTTTTTCCGGAGGTTCCTCTAACGTCTTGAGGAAGGCGTTCGCGGATGCGTCATTCAGCCGGTCCGCCCCAACCAGCACGCCCGCTTTCCACCCTCCCGAAAAAGAGGTCTGAGTCACTTCATTAATCAATTTTTCGCGGATCTGATCGGCGCTGATGATCCGCGACTTCTTTTCCGGAAAGATCCAGTGGATGTCGACTTCCTGACGGTCAACTACATGCCGGCAGCCGTCGCATGTTCCGCACGGTTTTTCGGAGGATCGGCAAAACAGCACCTGCAAGATGCGCACGGCCAGGTCCATCGCGACACCGCGGACCGGGCCAACAATCAGATAGCCGTGGGCCGGATGCCCGACGTCGAGAGCCCGCCTCACCATCTTGAAGGTGTCATCAATGCGCATCCGTGTCTCCCATGAGGCGCTGAACAACCGCGGCACGGATTTCGGACGCAACCAGTTCCTGTTCACGCTCGGTTGCCAGAACCACAAATCGTGCGGGATCCTGCCTCGCCAACGTCAAGAAACCGTTTCGTAACCGGATATGGAACTCATCGGCCTCGCATTCAATGCGGTCCGGCGCGACAGCCGTCGTTGCCTGCCGCGCCAGCAACCGCGCTCGGCTCGTTTGCGGTGTCACGTCCAAAAGCAACGTTAAGTCAGGCCGCAGCCCGTGCGTGGCAAACTGGTTTGCGGCACGCAATTCTTCCAAGTCGAAGCCGCGACCGTATCCCTGATATGCCAGCGTCGAATCGTCGAAACGATCGCACAAGACCCAAGCCCCTCGGCCCAGCGCGGGACGGATCAAACGCTCAACGTGCTGTGCACGGCTTGCAAGGAACAGCAAGACCTCTGTCCGCGGAACCGGAGTCTCGCCCGACCCGTCGTGCTGCAACAAATTTCTGATTGCCTCTCCGATCGGCGTCCCGCCGGGTTCGCGTGTGCAAACCACATCCGTTCCACATTCGCGCAAATAGTCGGCCAGCAAACGGATATGCGTTGACTTTCCGCTGCCTTCAGGCCCCTCAAACGTAATGAACTTTCCGCGCGCCATATTAAATCTTCTTGAGCTTTTGCCCCTCTTTGGAGTCGCGCACTTCCCACCCTTTTGCCAAGAGTTGGTCGCGAATGCGGTCAGAGCCGGCCCAGTCCTTTGCGGCGCGCGCCGCCGCGCGCGCCGCCGCCAACGCCTCGATTTCAGGCGACAGAGCGCTCTCGTTTGCGACGCGTCCAAAGCGAATTAAACCGAACACCGTGTCGAGCGCCTCGAAAACGGTCAGCACTGCCGCGGCCTCCTCGGAACCGAACGACGTCGCACGCAGCGCGCTGTTGCTTTCGCGCACGAGCGCGAAGAGCGCTGCAAACGCCTCCGGCAAGTTCAGGTCGTCATTGACGGCCGCCGCAAAAGCGTCACGGGACTCTGCGGCCCAAAGCGGCAACGCGCCCGCCGCCGTCGAGCCGGCCCGTGCGGTGAGTGCATCGACACACTCGTCGACGCGCGCGAGCGACGCGCGCGACGCATCCAACGCGTCGAATGTGAAATTAAGCGGCTGCCGGTAGTGCCCGTTGATCAGCACATACCGGATCTCGCGGCCGGACCACCCCTTCTGCACGAGGTCTCGCAAAGTGAAGAAGTTGCCCAACGACTTGGACATCTTCTCGCCATTCACACGAAGGTGAGCACAATGCATCCAATAATTCACGAACGGCTTGCCGGTCGCGCCCTCCGCCTGTGCGATCTCGTTTTCGTGATGCGGAAATAGGTTGTCGATGCCGCCGGTATGGAGGTCGAACGTCTCGCCCAGATATTTCATGGACATGGCTGAACACTCGAGATGCCAGCCGGGGCGCCCCCTCCCCCACGGCGAATCCCATACCACCTCGCCGTCGTTCACATCCCACCCCTTCCACAGAGCGAAATCGCCGTAGCTCTCTTTTTCGTATTCGTCCTGAGCCACACGCGCTCCGGCCCTCAGGTTGTCGCGATCTAGATGCGCAAGTTTGCCATAGCCGGGCAATTTAGCCACGCTGAAATAGACCGAGCCGTCTTCGGACTTATAGGCCAAGCCGCGCCTGAACAACGCTTCCACCAGCGCCATCATTTCGGGGATGTGGTCGGTCGCCGCCGGATAGACCTCGGCGGGCTGCACGTTCAGAGTCTTGAGGTCCTCAAAAAACGCCTGGATGAAGGGCTTCGTAAAGGTCTTCAACGGCACCCCCGCAGCCGTCGCGCCGCGGATCGTCTTGTCGTCCACATCGGTCAGGTTCATCACCTGCGTCACACGGTAACCGTTGAATTGCAGCACGCGCCGCAGAATGTCCTCGAAGGTGTAGGCGCGGAAATTACCGATATGCGCGAAGTTGTAGACGGTCGGACCGCACGTATACATCTTCACATGGCCGGGCTCGATTGGCAGCAGCGTTTCCTTGCTGCGCGTCAGACTGTTGTAGACCTGCATCGTCTTTCTTCTCCTTGAAAAAATCAAATGCCCGCCGCTGGCTGTTGCGTAACCGTGGCCACAGCCATTGCGCTGATGCCTTCACGACGCCCCACAGCATCCATGCCCTCGTTGGTCTTGGCTTTGACGGAAACGCGGGAAACGTCGATCCCCATCACCTCCGCAAGCCGTACCCGCATGGCGGGAATGTGCGACTGCAACTTGGGGGCCTCGGCCACGATCGTCGCGTCGGTGTTCAGAATCCGCCAACCGGCGCGGGCAAGACGCTCGACCACGCGGCCGAGCAGCACCGTGCTGTCCGCATTTTTCCATTGCGGATCTTTGTCGGGAAAATGCAGGCCGATATCGCCGTCCGCGACCGCACCCAGCAAGGCATCGCACAGCGCATGGATGAGCACATCCGCGTCTGAGTGCCCCAAAAGGCCCCGCTCGTGCGGAATATCAACACCGCCCAACACCAGTCGGCGGCCTTCGGCCAGACGGTGGGAATCATACCCAATTCCAGTTCGTATCATGAGCGGTACTATACCCCATTTCACCAATCGCAACAACCCAACAGGCATGCGCGTACGTCTCATCGTTTTGCGACAAACGCGTAGGCGTTACGGAACAAACGCATCCACGGTCCGGCTTCTCCGGTGAACAGGTCGGCGGGCCTGTAGGAGAGCTGCAGCGAACGGAACCCGCGCTCCGGATGCGGCATCAGGATCGTCGCGCGCCCGTCGCGGGACGTGAACCCGGTCAGGCCGCCCTTGGAGCCGTTAGGGTTCCAGGGGTACCGTTCGGTCGCTTGTCCTCTTCCGTCCACGTAGCGCAGTGCGGCCATGGCGTGTGTTTCGTCCTCCGGTTTTTCGAAGACCGCCAGTCCCTCGCCGTGCGCGACCGCAATCGGAAGCCGGGACCCGGCCATGCCCTTGAGCAGGACAGAAGGGGAGTCGAGCACTTCCAGCGTTGCGTAGCGAGCCTCGAACTGTTCCGAAACATTGCGGCGGAAGAGTGGCCAATGTTCCGCACCGGGAATGATGCCTTTGAGCTGCGACACCATCTGGCAGCCGTTGCAAACACCCAGCGTTACCGTGTCCGGGCGAGCAAAGAAACGCGAGAACATGTCGTACAAACGGGCATTATAGAGGATACTCCGCGCCCAGCCGGACCCCGCCCCCAAGACATCGCCGTACGAGAAGCCGCCGCACGCCACCACCCCGCTGAAAGCGGCCAAATCGACCCGTCCGCCCAACAGGTCGGTCATATGAACATCCACAGACTCGAATCCCGCAAGAGTAAAAGCCGCGGCCATCTCAACGTGACCGTTCACGCCCTGCTCCCGTAGAATCGCCATCCGCGGTTTCTGCTTGACCTCGATGATGTCCTCTTCGTCCGGATCGTAGGTCAACGCGAAGGTCATTCCCGGGTCCGTCTCATCCAGCCCGTTGTCATACTCCTGCCAAGCGCAGTCGGGGTTGTCACGCAACGCCTGCATGCGGCAGGTGAGCGCCGACCAGGTGCGCCGCAGCCACGTGAGCGTGGTGTCCACCACGCGCTTCCCTGCGACCGTTATGCGGAAGGCGCGGCACTCCGTCGGACATCCGATCTTCGAGCATACGCCGGCCAGTCCGTGTTTGGCCAGCACGCCCGTCACCGCATCCAGGTTGGTTTCGGAAATCTGCAGGACGGCCCCCAGCTCTTCACTGAACAACGCGCCAAGCGGCTCCTTACCAGGCAACTCGACGTTCAAGCCGCGGCCTCCGGAAAAGGCCATTTCGGCCAACGTTACAACAACGCCGCCGTCTGAGCGGTCATGGTACGCCATC
>CAZOIS010000028.1:0-39412 GCA_964579865.1 uncultured Lentisphaeraceae bacterium
TCGTCTGCACCCGCGTATCGGTGTTATCGATCACCTGCGCCGACACCGCCGTCGCGAACCCAAGAAGCACCGCCAGCCCTGCCTTCATAAAACGAACTCCCCCCTCCATGATGACAGCGGAAACGTTGCCGCCGAAGATGCCCCACTATAGAGCCGCCCCGTTTTTTCCGCAATCTACATTATGCGAACCAGACACTCTTTTTTGCGAACAGCAATCGCCAAACGGGCGCATCCGGCGCGTGCGCGACCCTTTTCCGATCATCATCTCATTCCGCATTTTCAGATGCGCGTTCACTTGAGCACAAACAGGACGGACGGATCGAGCGGATAACGCCCAAAGCGTTCACCGTAAACGGCGAGCCCGCTGGCCAGCGCCTCATCCGCCTCAAGCCGAAGGGTCAACCCTCCGGCCTGGGCCGCCCGCTCCAAAATCCGTCCGGGGATGTCCGCCGCGATCAGATAGCCGTACGTGCCCGCCTCTGCCAGCGTGCCATCCCTTTTCTGGGCCTGCCACGAGAGAATGCCGCGGTGGTCGGCCGGATCATCCGGCAATTCAAAACACCCGATGGACTCGCCATCCACCGTGACCCGAACAGCGCCACCATTTTTCCGCGTATCGGTCATCGGATACGAGTTCGGATTACGGCTTGGGTTTGCGGTACCTAGTCCCCGCATATAGTCGCCGCCCATGCCGGCTGCCCCAGCGACATCCTTCGCCAAAAGAGGCTTTGACGACAACTCCGCCTTGAAACAGGCTTTTTCGACATCTGCGGCCTTCAATCCGTCGGGCCACGCGATACGGTATTCGAAAAACCCTTTGCCCGCGCCGTTGGCCTTGAGCCCGTCCAGGACGTTCCACTGTTTCTCCGACCATTCGGCCTTCACGAAATCGCGAGGGGCCACACGCACAATCCGGATCCGTCGTTTCCCGCGCACAATGGTCTCCTGCCGCGGCTGCGTGCCGTCCCGCACCGCGAAGGTCGTGAAATTCCGTGCCAAGGCGTTGCCAGCGGCATCCTCTACCGTGACCGACAGGACCGCGACCGACGTTTCCTTCGGAATCGTCAAGTCAATCGGCGCCAAATCGCCACATTGCCACGCGACGCAGATCAGGGAGCGGTTAAAATCCAGATCCACGCAATGCTCTTCCCCGAGATTGTTCCATCTCCTCAACTTTCCGCTGAACGTCAGCTTCTGTCCTGCGCAGCGGTCGCTCAGGGCAGAAAAATTGAGCGGCACAGCGACCGTGGCACCGGGCTTGACCTCTTGGCACAGCCCGTCGCCGACAGCCACATAGAAATCGCCGTGCAGATCGCGCAGGCTCATGCCGGGAACGAGGTCCTCGATCCCGGTGGTTTTTTCCGAACGGTCAAATCGCCAGTAACCGTTCCACTCGTTGATCACATCGTGGTGCTCCGTATACAGCCAGCCACACACTTTCGGATGACGGCGGAACGCGTCCATCATCAGGTGATAATCCCAGCTCCAATCGACGTCGCCGGTGCTGTCTTTGTATCCCCAGACATTGCCGCACTCGCTGTTCATCATCGGCTCCCGGCCCTGTTGGCGGCCGCCGATGTAGTTCCACGTCGAGCCGGGGTGCGTCTCGGCGCAAACGGTCTCCAGATGTCCTTGCCACTTGTAGCCCGGCAAATAGGCGTGGAAACTGTTGATGTCCGTCAAGACATGGTCGTTGTTGCAGGGCGAATTGTCCTCAACCAGCCGCGTCGGATCGAGCGATTTAGCCAGCCGCACCATTGAGGCAACCCATTCCTGAGTCTCCGGAAGGTATTTCTTGTTCTCTGACTGCAAGCCCCATGTTTCGTTAAAAGTCACCCAGCTGAAGATGCAGGGGTGGTTCAGATCACGCCGGATCATACCACGCAGCGCGGCCTCGGACTCGGCCCGCATCTTCGCGTCGGGCCGCCCCCAGCTGTTCGGCACGTCCGCCATGATCAGAATGCCCAGCCTGTCAGCCCAATAGAGCTTCCTAGGCACCTCCACCTTGATATGGACACGCTGCCCGTTCAAGCCGATCGAGCGGCTCCGCAAAATCTCGTCCCGCATGAACGCGTCAGTCGGAAACGTGTAGAACCCCTCCGGGTGATAACTCTGGTCAAGCGCCAATTTCAGATACACCGGCTTGTTGTTGAGGGCAATGTACGGATAGCCGCTCCCCGGCAGATCTGTCACGCTGATCTTGCGCATTCCGAAATAAGTCGACACCGTGTCGGTGTAACCGTCCCCGGAAAGGGCGGCCTGAACCTCATACAGGTATGGATTCTCCAGCGACCAAAGTTTGGCCGGACTGAGCGGGACCTGCAGTTCGAAATCACTTCGTCCGGCGGCAATTTCGGTCGACGCGGCCTCCGACCGGTCTTCCGGCTTGAACGTCAGCGTAAACCGCATGGTCTTCCTCGCAGGAACATTCAAGGCGCCTTTTACGGTCACTTTGCCTCCGTCGATGTCCGGCAGAAAATGCACATGCTCCAGCGACACGTCAGGCCGCGCTTCCAGATAAACCGTCTGCCAGATGCCCTTGACATCTCCATAGCCCTGTTTACCCGACAGCTTGAAAGTGTGCGGGGCATCGTCAACACGGAGCACCAGTTGTTGCTCCGCGCCCCACTTCACATGGTCCGACAAATCGAAAGCAAAGGGCGTGTACCCGCCTTGGTATCGTCCCACCTCGTGGCCATCAAACCACCCCGTCGTGTGCCAGTCACTCGCCCCGACAATCAAGAAAACGCGTTTCCCCCGCCATTCCGCCGGCACTTTTACCGTCCGGCGATACCAGCCGATGTGCGCCTGACTTTTTACACCGGAAAGCGACGATCCCCAAGGGAAAGGCACCTTGATCGAAAGGGGGAAGTCAATCTTCCCGTTCGGCCAGTTGCTGGCCACCCCGACATTGTCCTTGTCGAACCGGAAGCCCCAGTCCCCGTTCAAATTATGCCACTCCGCACGCTGAAAATCGGGCCGGGGATGTTCCGGCAGCGGGATGCCCGTATCCTGGGAACGGCCACACCAGACGCCACCATAGACCAGCAACGCGATGACGACCAAGACCGGGAATTTCCTCGCCGACATTCTCATGATGCCTCTCCTTTTTTGAAACGGGCACGCTTCACAGACCGGCAGGGGCTTGTGTGCCGACGCCGGTGCGCATGAGCGCCCGAAGGGATTCGAGATGATTAAGGTAGACGCCGTGCGGCGTCGTGTCATGGCGGGCGCACAGTGAAGCGGCCATGCCGAGCACCTCGCCCATCATGCCGCCCGTCCGCATCACCCGCACCGTGCCGAGCGCCACGTGCGTCACGCTGATGTCACGCCCCGCCATCATCAGGTTATCGACATTACGGCTGTACAGGCACCGGTACGGAATCGCATAGGGCTTGATCGGCTTGATTTTCGCGACGGAGCGGAACTCCAAGCCGGGAAATTGCCTGCTGTTTTCCGGATTTGGATAGTGTAGGTCCAGCCCCCACGTCGTGGTGACGCAGGCATCGGGATAGGCGCGCTGCTCTTCAATGTCCTGCTGGCAAAGAATCACATTCCCCAACAAGCGACGGCTTTCGCGCTTCCCTCCGATATATGCGACCCAGGACAGGCGACGGTTCGCATAGGCGGCCTTATTGCCGACCCGGTTTTTGAGAAAGGCCCAGTTGCCGTAGGTGGCGCGCAATGCAAGGTCCCTGATCTGTTCGATGTCTCGCACCGAATCGAGGGTCATGCCGGCCTCCCAATCCCAATCGCCGCGCGTCAGCGCCTGGGCCGTCGCATCCGTGAACGGCAGCGCCCACGGGCATTCAGGAAAAGCCGAAGCCGTTTCCTCGGCATCCGAATACCATTGCACCGACACCCCCATCATCAGTTCGTCCGCCTGCTCCGGAGCAAGCGCCTCGCCGGTCACACGCTTCGCCTCGCGCCCGGTGCGGTAATCGGCGCCGGCCAGATAGCCGACACAGCCGTCCCCGGTACAGTCTGCGAACAATTTTCCGCGAAACCGCGTGTCGCGTCCCGTCACGATGTCACGGCCCACAACAGCCGCAATGCGGGCACCGTTCTTCTCGGCCTTGATGACGCGCGTCGCCAGAAAAAGATGCAGGTTTTTCTCGGCCTGCACGACACGCAATTTTTGACTGTCGTCATAGTTGCTGGCCACGCCGGCGTTGTGCTGTTTCTTCTCGGGGTGCCGCGCGATGACGGCGAGCACCTCTTGGCTGCGCGGCAGGTCGGGCTGGAGTTTTGCGTCGTGGAGGTTCCAGTGCCCGATCGGGCCGATCTCATCCACCAGATCACCGAGCCGCGGATAAGGCTGCTGGTGGATCAGCCCCGAAAGTCCGACGCGCGTTTCCGAGCTGTTGTTTCCGCCCAGCACAAGCCGGTCATGCACAAGGGCGACCTTGCAGCCCAGACGCGCCGCGCTGACCGCCGCGCAACAACCGGCCATACCTCCGCCCACCACCACCAGGTCGTACTCGCCGGCATCCACCGGCACGTCGGGAAGTCCCGACGCCTGACGCCTGAACGTCTCCAGGGCCGCCCCCTCGTCGGGCGGCTGAAAGCCGTCGTCGTCGGACAGCAGGACAGCGTCGCAACGGCCGTCGAATCCGGTCAGATCTTGCAAAGCCAATTTGACGGAACCGGCAGGCAAATCGACCTGGCCGCCCGCTTGCCAGTGCCACGCGGCACCCTCCGTGCCGAACAGCGTATCGAGCACGCGCCCGTTGACCGCCAGCCGGAATCTTCCGGGTGCCCCGGGAGCCTGCCACGCCGCCACCCAGTCCCGCGTGCGGACCCACACGCGGTAGCCGCCCTGTTTCGGAATCTCAACCGTCGCCGTGGCGTCTGCCACCGGCTCCCCCAAGCCGTGCGCGAGCAGATAAGGTGACCCCATCTGGTCCATCGATTGCTGGTCGATGACCCAGCCGCCCCGATCGGCGAAGCCCTCGGCCTCAACGAGAATGACGGAGCCCCGCGCGATTTGACATCCGAGAGCCAGGAGCGCGAGTGCCAATGCGCCCGGCCGCTTCATCTTGTTGCTATCCCCTCGCATGGCTCCTCCGAACTGACGTGCCCATGAATGATCAATAATCATTAGGGTACGCCATTCGAGACGCGCGCGACGAGGATATTATTCCGGCAACGCGCAAAAAAAGGGTCTGGAACTGCGAAACAGCCAGCTCCAGGCCCTGCGTGACAGCGAATTGCGTGGTCAGGCTGGAAAAGCCCGGTCAGATGGCGAGAGGCACTTCCCACCCTTTGCGGTAGGTGCGGCGCAGCAGCTTGTTCGCGGCCTCGGAGTTCGTGATCTGGAGCTTCCGTGCATCCCACTTCAGCACCGTGTCCGGAACCCGGATCGCCACCGTGCCGAGGATGATCGTCTCGGCCATCGGGCCCGTCTGCTCGAAATACGACTCGCACATCTCGCCGCCGAGGATCGCATCGAGAAAGTGATGGTAGTGGTTTCTCCGGGGCACTTTCGGCCGCTCGTAGCTGGCGAACTTCGCCTTGGGCAGCAAGACCGGCCCGGCCTGGTGCGGCAGCAGCATGGCGCCCTCGGTGCCGATGACCAGCGATGACTCGGCCGGATATTCGCTGAAGCCGGCCTCGCGCGAAAGTGCCTGCGCCTCTTCAGGCGGGAAGATCAGCCCGTCGAACCACTCCATCGTAAATTCCTTGCCACCGCTTATTTTGCTGCCGGGGAAGGTCCACGTGATGTGGTCGCTCTGCGGCCACACGTCGGCGCGCCGCGCCGGGTCCTTCTTCCACGACTCCTGCACTTCGGCGGTGACGGTCAGCGGCGCGGTCTTGCCCAGGTCGAGCCCTTTCCAGACCGCGTCGAAGATGTGGCAGCCGATATCGCCCGACCAGCCCGTGCCGAAATCCTGCCACGCCCGCCATTTGGTCGGATGATAGATTCCGGGCGCATACTCGCGCTCCGGCGCCGTGCCCAGCCACAGATCCCACGCCAGCGTCGCGGGCGCGGGCTCGCCTTTGGCCGGCCGCGGCCCCACCAGCCGGTAGGTGTCGATCGCGCCCGGACGGTTGGAGCAGAGAATAACCTTCTTGACCGCGCCCAGCACCCCCGAGCGCAGGATCTGGACGCCCATCAGGTCGCCCGCGCCCGACGCGAACTGCGTGCCGAGCTGCGTGACCAGCCCCGAGCGCTTGGCGGCCTTCGCCAGCGCGCGGCACTCGGCCACGTCGTGGCAGAGCGGCTTCTGGCAGTAGACGTGCTTGCCCGCCTCAAGCGCCTTCGTCGCGATCAGCGCGTGCATGTGGTCCGGCACCGACGCGTTGACCGAATCGATCTTGTCGCCCTCTTGGGCAAGCATCTCGCGCCAGTCGTTGTAGCGGCGGGCGCCCGGCACCAGCGCGGCCGCCTTGTCCAGATGGTTCTTGTCCACGTCGCAGATCGCCACGATCTCGGTGCGCGCATGCGACTTGTAGTTCGTCAGGTCGTTGTACCCCATGCCGCCCACGCCGATGCAGGCGTGGGCGATCTTGCTGTTCGGCGAGACCCGCCTGCCCGACACGCACGCACACCCCGTGAAGAAACCTGCCGCGCCGATGGCCGACGAGGCCACAAACTGCCGTCTGTTCAAAGCACTCATTCTCACGCCTCCCGATCCGCCGGTTATTTTTGCCCCATCAACGCATTGACGATGAGCAAATCCAGCTCTTCATAATCGCGCGCCGCGATCAATTCGTCAACGGTCTTCTGCTTCAGGCTGCGCACGACGTCCAGCAGCTTCAGAAATATGGTGCGGCTGTTGGACAAGTGCTTGGTGCTGACGTCAATCTTTTGCGTCCGCATGGCCTTGATGTCCAGCCCCACAAATTCGCCGCGTTTGCCGTAGCCGTACTTGTCCAGGATCCGGACCTGATTGAAGGCGCGGCGCAGATCGATGCTGCCGAAGCTGCGGTCCTCGTCGAATTTCAGACCGTTCTGATCATTCAGATGGACGGTGAATAATTTCTTGTGGGCCAAAGCAAAGCCCATTTCGTCCGACGGGTCAAGCCCGGCAAGAATCGCATGGGCGCTCTCGATGTTGACGCCCACGCGTGCCGGGTCGGAACAGAGATGCCCCAGCGCGATGGCGTGTCCCGTCGTGGGGATGTACGTGTGGTCCACGGGCTCATTCGGCTTCGGCTCAATCGCGATCTTGATTTTCGGGTCGTGCGCGAGCATGCGGTCGATCGCCTTGACCAGCTGGTCCACGGCACGCTTGCTGTCCTTGGCTTCACGCACATAGGTGCCTTCGCGCGCCAGCCAGAGCACGACGAGCTTGGTGCCCAGCGCGTTCGCGATATCCACCGTGCGGAGGCTCCGTTCGATCGCGTACTTGCGGCAGGCCGCATCGTTCGAGGTGTAGCCGCCGTCGATTGTCCGCGGGTCCTCCCACAGGCGCGGCGCCACAAATTCGGCGACCAGCCCTTCGCTGCCGAGCATCCGCTTGACCTCTTTCGCCTTCTTCTGGATGGCCGCGCCGTTGAGCTCGTTCAGGCCCGGCACCGCGTCGTCGTCATGGAACTGCACGCCGTCGTACCCCAACGGCTTGAACAGCTTCACCTTCTCCGCGAACGTCAGGCTGCCGCGCACGGCGGGGCCGAACGGGTCCGCGCCCTCGTGAATATTCCAGGGACCGAATGAAAAACGGTACTGTCTCTGCATGATCGTCCTCCCATTAGCATGTTGAGGCCCTCATCATAGAGCATTCGCACACGGTCTTCTCCCCGCTCAGTCTCAAATTGTTGTGCTTCAGTCTCAACTATGCAGTTATTTCCGTCGTATAATGATTGCTAAGGAACACATTACCGCACTATGATGGAGGCTGATTCGCACGATTCGCCTTTAACCTTGCCATCTGTCAGGCCATGAGACCCAAAGCCGAAAACATCAGGCTCCAGCCGGGAGAGTCGTTCCGCTTGCTCCGCTGGCAGCGAAACATGCACGACGTCGAAGCCGTCGCGGCTGACGGCTCGTGGCAGCCGTTCGAAGGCTCCGGGCACGAGTGGCATGTCCATACGCTCTGGGAACTGACGCTGGTGGAGGCCGGCTCCGGGACGCGCTTCATCGGCGACTCGATCGAGGCCTTCGACGCGCCGGACCTGGTGCTCATCGGCCCCGGGCTGCCGCACTACTGGCACATGCGGCGAGACACCTCCGGGTTTGCGCTTCAGTTCGCCTCCGGCGAAGATCAGCCGCTCTGGCAGCTGCCGGAAGTCCAGACCTTCCGGAGCTTGAGCAGGGCCGCCCAGTTCGGGCTGCACGTGCGAGGCCCCGCCCGGGAGGCCCTCGGCACCCTCATCCGGCGCGCGGCCGGCAGCCGAGCGCTCGCGCGGCTGACTTTTTTTCTGAACATTCTCGAAGCGCTGCTGGCGCTGCCCTCAGACGGGTGCGCAACCTTGGCGCGCTCCGCATACTCGGCCCCCGTGCGGCAGGCCACCTACCTCGGATTGCAGAAGGCGCTCAACCGCATCTTCAACGCGTTCCACGAGCCGCTGCGCTTCTCGGACATCCTGCGCGACGCGAAAATGAGCAAAGCCACCTTCGAGCGGCACTTCAAGCGCCATACGGGCAAGACCGTGACCCAGTTCGTGACCGAAGTCCGCCTCCAGTACGCCTGCCGCCAGCTGGCCGAAACCGACCTGCCCATCGGCGAAATCGCCCTCGCGGCAGGCTTCGGCAACCTCTCGCATTTCAACCACCAGTTCAAAGTGGCGCACAAGCGCTCGCCGCGCGCTTTCCGCAACGCCGTACGGAGCCGAAACGGCTCCTAGCCGACACGCGCCGCACGCCGGCCGACGTCAGCGGATCGCCTTGTCCGGCAAGGCCTGCTTGATGCCCTCATCGAGCGGCATCCGGTCCGTCTCCGGGGTGAGTCCGGTATCGGCCATCAGACGCGCAAGCTCGCGCTGCAACGTCTTCACAACCGGCGCGTATTTCGGATTCGCGATCAGATTGTGGCGTTCCTCCGGATCGAACTCGATGTTGTACAACTCAGCCAGTTGCCGGTCCGGCCCTCCGTCGCCGTGAGGATAACGCATATACTTCCACTGCTCTGTCCGCACGCTGCGCACATTCGGCGTGTACGGGAACTGCTTCTCGTAGTTGTAATAATAGAACCACGAGGTCCGCCAGCCCGGATCTCCCTGACGCACGAGATTGACCCACGAGCGGCCGTGAATGTTCGGCAGCGGCGAGGCGCCGCAAAGCTCCAGCAGGCTGGGCGCCACATCGATGGTGAGCACCTGCTTGTCGACGACCTTCGGCTGGTCGACCGCGGTCAGCCCCGGAAAGCGCACGAGCGTCACGATCCGCTCGCTGGGCTCATGGGCCGTGCGCTTGTCCACCATGCCGTTTTCGCCGCTCAGAATGCCGTTGTCGCTCATGAACACGATGACCGTCTTGTCCAACTCGCCCCGCGCCTCCAGCAGGGCAAACAGCCGGCCCACGCTGTCGTCTACAGACAGGAGGGTCGCCCAATACGCGCGGCACATCGCCTCAAACGCGGACACGCCTTCCGGCGTGCTGTCCGGGTAGCTTTTGCGCCAGTCAAAGAGCGGGCCGTAGATGCCGTGCCAAGTGGAGAGCCGCGCCTGGATCCACGCCGGCTTGTCGTCCAGCATAAAGGCGGTCTCCGGATACGGAAAGCGCACCTGGTCGAACGCGTGCGCATACTTCGCCTCCGGCGTGTAGAAGCTGTGCGGCGCCTTGTGTCCGATCATGAGGCACCAGGGCTTGTCTCCACGGGGTCGCTTCAGCCACTCCTCGGCAAGGTCCGTGACCACCGTCGTGTAGTACCCGTTCATCACGGCCCTGCGTTCGCCGTTGAAACAGAACTCGGTGTCGAAATAGCTGCCTTGCCCCTTATGCGTGACGAACCAATTGAAGCCGGGGCGCGGCATGTCGTTGTTCTCGCCCATGTGCCACTTGCCGATATACGCGGTGTCGTAGCCCTCGCCCTGCAGCACCAGCGGGAAGCTCTTCACCGCCGAGGGGTACTCCGTGAAGTTGTTGACCACGCCGTGCGCATGCGCATACAGGCCGCTCAAGATGCTCGCCCGGCTCGGCGAACAGAGCGATGTCGTGCAGAACGCGTTGCGGAACCAGACGCCCTCGCGTCCGATGCGGTCGATGTTCGGCGTCTTCAGGTGCCGGTTGCCCGCCAGGCTGAGCGTGTCCCAGCGCTGGTCGTCCGTCAAAATGAAGAGCACGTTGGGACGCTCCGCCGCATGCACCATCCACGCGGCGAAGCACGTCAGTAGAAGCCAATGGCCTTTTCGCATCAGACGAACTCCTTGTTATCTCGAGCCCCCTCAGCGCCCTTTCCCTGGCGAGGCCGCAACCGGCAGGTCGGGACGCTGCCACGGAACCGCACCGCCGCGTTGCACCTGCGCCCGCAACGCGGACGCAAGCCGGCTGACAACCTGCGGATTTGCCTCCGCGAGGTTGACCGACTCCTGAGGATCGCTCTTGAGATTGTAGAGTTCGAGAGGCGCAAAGGGGCTGTCCTGCACGAGCTTCCAATCGTCCTGACGCAGCGCCTCAATGGTCTTTCCGCCGTAGGCCATCCCCCCCTCGCGCCGCACGAAATACGCCGCGCGCTGCGCCTCCGGCTCCGTCTGCCCCAACAGCGCCGGCAGAAAACTGACGCCGTCGATCCCTGCGGGCGTGGGCACCTCCGCCACCGCGCAGACCGTGGCGAAGAGGTCCATCGACAGCGTAAGCCGGTCCGATCGGCTGCCGGTCCGGATGCGTCCCGGCCAACGCGCCGCGCCCGGCACGCGCACGCCGCCTTCGTACATGTGCTGCTTGCCGCTGCGCCAAGGGCCGTTGTTCGCGCCGAGCGGCAGCACGCCGCCGTTATCGGAGGTGAACACCACCAGCGTATTGCCCGCCAGCCCCGTGCGGTCGAGCGTGGCCAGCACCTGGCCGATCCCATCGTCCAGATGCTCGATCAGCGCCACCAGCTTCGCGCGCTTCTCCGACAGGCCCGGCTCGCGCGCCTTCACGCGCGCCAGCCATTCCGGCTTCGGCTGGATCGGATCATGCGGCGCGTTGTAGGCCAGATAGAGAAAGAACGGCGCGGTCTCTTTCGCACGCGTCTCCAGATACGCGCAGGCCCAGTCCGTGAAAAGGTCGGTCGCATGCCCCTGCGGATCGACCGTCTCCCGATTTTTTCGCATGAAGTTGTGGCCGTGACGGCGATGCGTGTAGTAGTCGTCCATCATATCGCCGAGAAAACCGTGAAAATAGTCGAAGCCGCGCTCTGTCGGCGTATTCGGCGAGGACAGCCCCAGATGCCACTTGCCGATGATCGCGGAGTGATATCCCGCCGGCTTGATCACCTGAGGCAGCAGCGTCGCGTGGGGCGCCAGCCAGCCCCACGAATTGTCGGGGGTCTCTTCACGGATCACGCCGGGCACGCCGACGCGGTCCGGATAACAGCCCGTCAGCAAGGCCGCGCGCGTGGGCGAACACACGCAGCTGTTCGCATAGAACTGGTTGAACGTGAGCCCGTCCCTGAAAAGCGAATCGATGTGCGGCGTACGGATGTCCGGCGTGCCGCAGGCGCTGTAGTCGGCCCGCCCTTGATCGTCCGTCAGGATGACCAGCACATTCGGCTTGGCCGCCACGGACTGACAGACCCACAGCGCCACGGCCCAAAAGACCCAACCCAGAAAACGCCCCCCACGCCCCATGTCGTCCCCTCCTCTCGGCGTCTGGCGGCAGAAAACCCCGGTCGCGGGCAAGACGGTCGCCCTCCACCGGCAAAAGATTTGCGTTGCCCCCCGACGTGCATGCCCGTTGACGCAGGCAGTATAACAACAGCAAATCCGCCTGCCCAGCGCAAAGGGGACTCGCCCCGGAAGAGGACGCGTCCCTAACTTGGACTTACAGCTTTTGAAGGGCGGGCCGCTTGCTCGGCGGGCTCACTCGGGGAACAACCGGACCAGAACCACGCCGTGGCGAGGAATCTCTTTCGCGGTGAACTCGCCGACAAACACGCCCAAGTCTTTCTGTCGCCAAAGGTCTCGGACGCGCTGGCGGCCAGACACGCCGGTCTGAGCCCACGTCACCGAGACCGTTGCCGCCGTTTCGCCGGGATTGAAGAGTCCGACCGCGACCGTGCCGTCGGAAAGCTTTTTGATCAGCACTTCGCCGCCGGCGACCTCGATGTCGCGCGCCTGAAGACCGAGCGGGTCCTGGTCGAGATCGAGCACCTCGTCGTTGGTGAGCAGGCTCAGCGTGAAGGGATCGAGCGTCTCCAGCGGCGCCCCGATGATGATCGGCGCGGACCAGAGGCACCAGAGGCTGATGTGGCTGAACTGCTCGTCCACCGTGAGCCGGCTCGGCCGCAGCGGCTTGTTGTCCCAGCCGCCCAGCAGCCCCACGCGCAGCGGGCACGGCATGTTCCAGTGCCCCGGACGGTTGTAGGCCTCCCACTTCTTGTGCGCGATCCACAAGTCGCGGATGCCCAGCGCCCACTTCTGCTTGTCCGCGTCGAGCTGGGTCTTGCTCCACACGTCCACGAGGTCGCCGTCCGTGCGCGTCAGGGTGCCGATCGAGGTGTAGGCCGCGGCGTCCTGAAACGGCGCGGTGTTGGACAGCTCCAGCACGATGTCGCGCGGCTGCGCGCGCAGCGCGTCGCCCATGGCTTTGGCGAGCGCCACACTGTCGATGCCCCAGTCGTATTTGAAGTAGTCGATGCCCCACTCCGCCGCCTGCCGCGCGTCGTTGATCTCGAACCGGTGCGGACCGTGGGTCCAACCCTTTTTCGCTCCTGGAGGCAGCTTCGCCCACGTGCCATCCGCGCTGTCGCTGGATCCGCCCACGAACCCCGCATAGCTGGTGCGCCACGGCGTCGAATAGTTGCCGATCTTGAGGCCCATGGCGTGCAGATCGTCGCAGAGGCGTTTCATGTCGCCGAACTTCTCGTTGGGCTGGATGCCGTTGTGCGGTCCGCCCCGCACGCCCTGCCAGCCGTCGTCGATGTTGACATAGCAGTAGCCGTGGTCGATCAGACCTTTTTTCACCATGGCCTCGGCCGAGGCCCTCACGCCCTTCTCGCTCACGAACGGACCGAGCCCGCCCCACGTGTTGCACCCCATCGGCGGCGTGAGCGCGAAGGTGTCGCCGACCACCAGTTTCAGCTCGCGCTCCGCCTTCCCCGCCGCATTCGCCGCACGCAGGGTGACGACATAGGTACCCGCGGCTTTCACCGCGCCTTTGATCAGGCCCTTCTCCGCATCGAACGTCGCGCCCTCGGGCAAGCCTTCGGCCGAAAGCGTCATCGGCCGCTGTCCCGCCACCGCCACCGTGTACTGGACCGGGCTTCCCGGCCGCACGCCGAACACCGCTGCGCCATTGAAGCGCGGCGCGGCCGCGGCTGCCGGCGTCACGATGTAAGGCTTGAGATCCGGCGCCGCCGGCTCCGCCGCCCGCGCCGTCAACGACAGGCACGCGACTCCCCCCAACAGGGCTCCCCACTTGTTCATTTGCTTCATCCCTTTTTTCTCCTTGTTACCGAACGCACACCGGCACGCCGACGCGCAACCCCGCCTTTTCGGCCGCCACGCCCGCAATCACATACGCGTGCGGCGGCAGCTCCAGGCCCTCGACCCGACGCGCCTCGTCCGCGAAATTGACCGTCACCGAGGCGCCGTTCGCAAACGTGCTGCGCTGCACCAGCCCGTCCGGCGTGAGCCGCTCGTGACGGGTCATCTCGGAATAGCCCACGGCGCGGCGCCAGCGGCACACGTTGTCGTAGCAATCCTTGAAACGCTCCGCGTGGTCGCGGAACAGCTCTTGCTGCGGCTTCCACAGCACCCAGGTCGGCATGGCGGCGTGCACCATGGCCAGCAGATCCTTTTTCCACCAGCGCTCCGGCATGCGGTGGCTGTTGTCGCCCCAGCGCCACGTGGTTTCACAGCAGTCGCCGTAAACCAGCTGGAACAGCGGCACCTGGCGCCGCGGGTTCATGCCGTACTCCTCGTACTTCGCGAAGCGCTCGCCGGGCTCGAGCGACTCGAACGGCATCGCGTGGATCTCCTTCGGGTTGGCGAAGAAAGCCGCCGTGCTCATCACGCCTTCGAAGTAATCCGCCACGGGCACGGCCCAGTCGCGGCCCTGCTCGGAGCCCGCCACCAACCCCAGCTCGCGCGTCAGGTAGTCGAGCTGCCGCACACGCGTCTCACGGTCCTCCGTTCGAGTGAGCGGATGGGCAGGGTCAAAGCACTCGTACAATGTGGTGGCGGTCACACAGTCGAGAAAGTAGGCCGTAAAGGCCGACTCCGCCAGCCGCTTGGGCATCTTCTCGCGCAGCGTGCGCAGGCCGCAGCGCCAACAGATCACATAGCTGGAGTCTTTCTTGCCGGTTTTGGGATCGGTATACGGGCACCACCCCACATGGGCCGAACCGTCTGACTTTTTGATGGCGTCCTGCGGAAACGCGAACCCCTCGCACCGCTCCCACTTGGCCGCCGGCGAGTCGGGCGCGTAAAGGTCGGTGTAGATGTCGTAGCGCGAGGCCAGATAGCCCATGCCGTTGATCTGCTTCACGCGGTCTTTCGCGAAGCCGGACACCATCGCCCGCTCGACGCCGAGGCTTTTCAGCTCCTCGACATTCGAAAACTCGCTGCCGTAAATATTGACCGCCCCCACCAGGCGGTCGATGGAGGGCCGCACCTGCCGCTTCTCGGCCAGTGTCTTCAGCAGCCCCCGCTCCCTGGCGTACGCGCGGTAGCGCTTGGCGAGCGCCACATAGCCGCCTTTGTCCGAGAAGTGATAGATGACCTTCCGGGCATAGCCGAGCGTCCCTTTCTGCGGCAGAAAGAAAGGCTGCACCGACAACACGTCGCGCCCGGCGCCCCGGGCTTTCTTTCCCCGGAAAGACGCGTCGTCGGGCGTGTCGAGAATGGCGACGTACCCCTGCCCCGACGCCAGGTCGGCCGCGCCGAACCAAGGCATCGAATAAAACCCGCCCAGTGCCTTGCCGTCCCACTCCAGCTCACCGACGCCGAAAAGCAACCCCGCGTTGTGCGGAATCACGAGACGCCCCTCCGGCTCGTCCAGCACGAACGGGGCCGGCAGCGCCAGCTCGCGGAAGCTCAGTCCCGCCGCTCCCGAAAGCTCCCACAGGACATCGCCGTCCTCCGGCGCGAGGCGGACCCGCACGGTTAGCGCCAGCGGCGCGTTCGTGCCGTTCGGAACCGCGAGCGCGAGTTCCACGCCCGGCGAGGGCGCATCCAGCGGTGCGGCCGCGACCACCCGTGCCGCATTCGTATCGGCCGCCTGTCGCCACTCGCGTCCGCACCTTTTGTCGTACACCGTCCACGCCGCGTTCACCTCACTCACGCTGACGCGAAGCGTGCCGCTTTCGACGGTCCACTCGTCCCCATTATGGTGTACGCGCGCCAACCTCGTTTCACCGGCCAGCGGCGCACATGACACCGCCGTCAGCAACGCGCAAAAAGCCGCCAGCACACACAGAACCGATTTTCTTCGCCCGTTTCGCTTCATGTTCACCTTTCAAAGTCCTTTCGCCATCGGATACGGCAGATCCTTTTGCCGCCAGACGCGCAGGTAGTCGATCTCGAACGTGGCGGGCAGATCGGACGGGTCGGGCAATCCCACCCAGTCCTTCATGATCTCGCAGTCGAACATGATGTACAGCGCCTGGCTGAAGTAGTCGTTGTCGCGCGCGAACACCTCTTTGTTGTCCACAAACCACCGCATCTCCGTGGGCGTCCACAGGAAGCCGTACACGTGGAAGTCCGCCCAGAAATCGAATGGCACCTTCAGCTTCGCCGCCTTTTTTGGCAACGGCGTCTGCTTGAAATTCGCGATCGACTCCACATACGGCGTGTAAAACCGATGCACCGTCGCGCAGTAGACCCGGTCGTATTCGGTTTTGGACGGCTTGCCGAAGACCTCGAAGATGTCGATCTCTTCCGAGAAGCTGCCCTCGCGGTATTTCGCGGGCGGATTGAGCGGGTCGTAGAGCCAGAAGGCGTTACACACGCTCGCCCGCATCGACTTGCAGCGGGCCTCGAAATACCCGTACAGGATGCGTCCCTTGCTCTTCACCGACGAGGTCGTGAACCGGTCGTAGCCGCGCACCTTGTTTTCAACGGTGACCTCTTCCGGCTTCTGGACGCGCGCCGCCAAACAGAGGCGGCCGTCTTGGACCGTCACGTTCTCGCGCGAGAAAAAGCCCGGTTTGCGGCCGTGCCACTCGGGATTGAAGTCCCACCACTTCGCCGCATCCAGTTGCGTTCCGTTGAACTCGTCGCTGAACTCCGGCGCGAACGCCCAGCCTTCGCCCAGGGGACAAACCGGCGTCGTCTCGCCCCAGCAGGACATTCCGGCCAAAACCAACACGGGAATCAAGATCATTGTGCGCATAACTTCACCTTTTCGTTTTGTCTTTTCATCCCAAAATTGTGGTCACGGTCTCATCCCCGCGCAACCGACACCGAGGCCGCGCAGGTATTTCGCACTGGCCTGAAGATCTGCAAGCGAATCGGGGAAGGAGATAGGCTTGACGACCAGCCATTCGGTGCCGCTACGCTTCAGCGCGTCGATGATCCGCGGCCAATCGGCGCGGTCTGATTTCGCCCCGACACCGCATTCACCCGGCCGCGTTCCCGTCCCGTCGATCGCGGGCATGATGTGAACCGTCGGATTGCGCCGCGGATAGCGGTCGAGCCAGTAAACCGGATCGCCGCCGCCGAGGACGCAGTTCCCGCAATCGAGTTCCTGCATCACTCGCGGGGAAAAACGCGGAACCGCGGTTACTTGGCGAAGCGACTCGTTTTTCGGCGAAGGTTCCCAGAGCCATTCCCAGACACACATGCCGTCGAACTTCATCTGGAACTCGTGGTCGTGATTGTGATAGGCGACAGCGATGCCTTCGCGCGCGCAGACCTCCGCCGCGTGGTTGATCACGTTGATCAGAAGCTGCCAGTCGTTCGGGTTTTCCTCGCTGCCCTTGTACCAGGCGACGTTGATGCGGCGGCACCCGCACGCCTTGCAGAAGCGGATCGTCTCCGCAAGCTGCGGCTCGACGATGTTGTGCGGATAAAGCTGCAAGGCGAAAAGTTCGAGACCTGCGTCATCGCAAATCGTTTTCACCTCATTCGCGCTGCGCCCAAAGAAGCGTCCGGTCTCGACGCCTTCGTATCCCGCCGCCTTCGCGGCCTTGAGCGTGCCGGGAAAGTCATTCTCGCAAAGGTCGCGGACGGCGAAAACCTGGAAACCGAGGCGAAGACCGGGGCGAGACGTCCCGGATGCGGATCCGACGCGTTTCGCGTCGGCGAATGCGGGCATCAGCGCGGCCGCGCCCATCCCGGCGATGAAATCCCGTCTGTTCATTTTTTCAACCTCAACACGGCCGCAGACCAAGAGGGAATCGCAGGTATCACAAATTCGTCATCGTCGCCGAAGACACCCGAGTTCGCCTCCTTCGCCGCCTCCAGTTTTTCAGCCTCGATGCCGAACACGCGGTGGATCAAACGATATCCGCCCTCTCCGCCGAAGCAGGATTGCGAAACGGCCAACAACAGTAAGGCAAATGATTTGCGCATAAGGAATCGCCTACAGTCCGTTCAATGCGGTTTCGCCACTAAATGCATCAACACTTCTTCACGGTGTGTCCGCCATCGCCTTCGCCCAGATCATCGACGGGCGCTCCTTGAGCGACCGGCCAAACAACTCCTTGGCTTCCGTGGTTTTTCCTTCCGCCAGCGCGGCCAAGCCGCGCAGGTAGAGCGCTTGGGCTGTCCGGTATCCGACGCGCTCCGCCGGCGTGTTCGAACCGCCGAACTTGGCGTAAGCGTCGATCACCTTGGGTTGCGGCTTCTCGAGCGCAGCGATTCCCTTCTTGAGCTCCTCAAGCTGCGCGGCGGCCTCGCCTGTCTTCCCGAGCTCGTCGAGTGCGCGGAACCGGTAGTAGTTCATCTCGCCCGGCGCCACCCAGCCCTTGAGCGCGTTCTCGAGTTGAGACTTGTAACCGGCGGCATCGCCCTGCGCCTTGCGGCACTGCGCCAGACAGTAGCGCACCTTGGGTTCCATGCCGGCGTCGCCCGGACGGCCCGCCTGCAGGTTTTCGGGATACGTGAGGGCCGTTTCAAAGTCTTTTTGCGCGGCGGCGAAATCCTTTGCGGCCAGCTCTTTCAGGCCACGCAACAACAGCGCGTCCACGAACGGTGTGAGGAGCCCTTCGCCGCCCTCCCACACGTGGAAGCGGCGAGAGGTCAGGATCTTGAGCGACTCGTCGTAATTCCCGGCCTCATTGAAGAGGTACGCCATGCGCAGGATGCAGGCGTCATACTTCTCCGCCGTCGCGCGGTAGGTCTTCATCGCGGCGAGCCGCTCCGCCGTGCCGACGCCGAGTTTCTCGGCGAGCTTGTCCATCTCTTCGAGGGCGCGGAAGTTGCCGGGGTCCGCCGCAAGGGCGCGCGAGTAATAGTCGTACGCCTCACGCGAAAGCACGCCCGACGGTGCGCCCGTGTTCGTGAAATACGTGCCGGGGTGAGCCAGGCCGAAACCGATATTGCGGAGCGCGAGGGCGTGCTTCGGGTTCTGGTTTGCGGCCTTCTTCCAACTGGCGAGTGCCGCCTCCTTGAGATCCCAGTTCCACTCCACGTTGCCGAGGTAATACCACGTGTTGGCAAGCTCGGGGCTGAACATCGCGGCGTGCTTCAACACCGCATACTCCTCGTGGCGGTTAGGGAAACAATAGTCCGTGGATTGCGCGGCGGCCGCCGCGTAACATTTTCGCGCCCCGAGCGCATCCCCCTTCATCGCGGCGGCATAGCCGGCGAAGTAGGCGAAAAGCGGGCACTTGTACGAATCGCACGCGGCCACGGTGTCCTTCAGGTGAACCGCGCCCTCCGTCGCGTAGGGCTTTTCGCTCGCGGCGATGGCGTCAGCCTGGCGGCAGAGCTCGGCCACTTCATCCCATGCGCCGATGCCCCAATAGTCGCACACGGTTTCGAGCAGTTGCTGCGCCTTGAGGCCGCGGTTCCTTCCCGCGTTCACCACGGCATTCTTGCCGCCGTCCTTGAGGAACGCCAGCTCGGCGACGCCCCAGGAATCGAGCGCGTCACAGGCTTCCGCCGTGTGAAGGGACTCAGACGCGGGCCGCCGCTTGCCGAGTTTCCGGAGAATGTACGCTTTGAGGACATGGAGCTTGGCCGATTTCGCGTCGCGGTCAAGCGCATCGTCCACGCGGGCGAGGGCCTCGCCCCAATCGCCCTTCAAGCAGGCGAGCCGGGCGAGCTCAACGTACGCCGGGCGGGAGAGCGTCGCACGCCATGTGACGCGCCAGAACAGGTCTTCGGCTTCCTTCAGTTTTGCGGCCTTCTCGGCCGGGTCTGATGCGAGGCGCGACTGCTCCTCGAG
This sequence comes from uncultured Lentisphaeraceae bacterium, assembly GCA_964579865.1. Lineage (GTDB taxonomy): Bacteria > Verrucomicrobiota > Kiritimatiellia > RFP12 > UBA1067 > DAOPZC01. The sequence continues at coordinate 19,421 of CAZOIS010000028.1, forward strand.
GACAAGCGCCAGCAGATATTCGGGCTCGGCATCTTTGGCGCGGGTGTAGTTGCGGGTGACGCGGGCCACGGCTGCGCGCAGGCACGTTTCGGCTTTCGCGTATTCGCCGTTCTTCGCGAGGCGGATACCCCAGGCGACATTCGCCGCAGAGTAGGAGGGATCCAGCTTGAGCGCCTGTTCGTAATACGGCACGGGATCGATAAGACCGTTGTGGAATTGGTCAAGACGCAGCCCCGTCAGGTAGAGCTCCTCGGCGCTCGTATAGTCCGCCGGCGGCTTCGGGTTCTCCACCTTGGGCGGCAACGGGGCGTGCGGATCCTCCGGAACGGGCGTGTAGGCCAGGACGACCTTGCCGTCCTTGTCAAGCAGACGGCCGGTCAGCGCCTGGTCCTTGACGTCTACGGACACCTTGACCGTCTTGCACCACGGCGTATCCGGACCAATCGCGACTTTCTGATCCGTAAAGACAGGCTTGCCGTTTTCGAGCAGCTCCACGGTGCACCCCTTCAAGGCGCGCGTGGAATGGAAGCCGAGCAAGACCTCGTCTTTCTTCTCCTGCCGCTCGAGGTTCACGGCACCGTCGATCGTGACATTCTTCACGCCGCCGATCCCCTTCACCGGGAACCAGTACTGCTTAACTATACGTGTCTCATAGGGATCAATCCAACTGTAGTCCGGCTGGTTGTCACTCCAGCACCCCACCATGAGCTCGAGGTACGGGCCGTCCGTGTCCGTGAGCACGGTGTCCCAGACGTGTGCCTCGGGGAAATTTCCCCAGAGAAAGAACTTCTTTCCCACCGTGATGTGGCGGTTGGAGACATGCGCCGTGCCGGCGTTCTTCTTGTGGTCGTAACCCGCGATCCAGTCGTTCTCCGGGTCCATCGCAAAGATGGAACGCGACTCGGCGGTGAAGTTCTTCCACCAGGAAAGGTCGATCGTGCCATCCGCATCATCGGCGTACTTGGAGCGCTGGGACGGGATCCACGAATGGTCCACCGACTTCGGGCCGATCGGAAAGGAGGTCCAGAAGTTCTTGTGGTGGTCGAAGCCGAGGTGGCAGGACGGCGGAAAGAGAACCTGGTAGTCGTCACCACAGTGGACAGAAACATTGGCCCAGTAAAGCATGGACTCGATATAGGGGCCTCGGTTCATGAACTTGTTCTCTGCTTGCAGGACGGCACGATCCGGCAACAGCGAGAGGCCGATCGACCATTTGAGGCGGCGGCGAAGCTCGGTCTCGCCGATCCAGATCGTCTTGGAACCGTCTTTATTTGACGCCAGCTTCCAGTCAATCGGCATCGCGGACGTCGCGCGGTGGTGGTGCGGAAAGTTCCATTCCACACCGCCGGAAGTCCAGGCGCCGAGCATGCCGATCAGCGCGGGTTTAATGACGTGCTGTCGGTAGAAGGTTTCGAAGCCGGTCTGCTTGTCCGTGAAGTTCAGCAAGTGGCCGCCGTGCTCGGGCAGGAGACCCATCTGCAGCCAATCGTTCTCGAGGGTGAGGTACTTGTAGGTCTCATCTTTCTTCACGTCGTGCAGCACGTCCTGCATGGGATAGGGATACACGCGCCCCTGTGCGCCCTGGTAGACGCGGCCGGTGTAGAACACCGGCGTTTTGTCATACCCGCCCGGCGCATACGTGGGCAGCGTGACGGTCGTCTCTGCAATCTTCACTCCGGCGAAATTCAGCGACGCAACCAAACAAAATCCAAGCACCACCCCTGACGCACCCATTCGTTGCATAACGCCCATCCTCCCTTTCCGAACTTCAACTGTGATCAGCGTAGCGCAGGAGGTCAACGGAAACAATGCCCGATTGCGCAAAATCAACCGAACCTTTTGCGCAGGCAGTCAACGGCACGCCGTCTTTGCAGCGAGCCGCACAACGTGCGGAGGCGAGCGCAGGACGGGATCGCCGCTAATCTTCCGGTTGCGGCGAAAAGCCGCAGGCGGTCTCACTTGCCGGGCATGGGTGCCGCTGTACTGACGGCCTCGGCGAAAGTATAAACCCGGCGGAAGTCTGCGGCGTCTTTGAACTTCAGGTCACGCCGCCCCCAATAGCTTCCATAGTATTGGCAATTGGTGTCGATCCAGTTCGCGAGCCGCAGGAATTCAGCAGGCGTCAGCCGGGCGGTGGCCTCTTTGTGCTTGGCCGACAGTTTTTCAGCCCGGGCCCGCTGCGCCGCGTCCGTCAGCACGATGCGGCCACCGCTGAGCATCGCCGCCAACACACTCGTGCGCGCGCCGAGCGAGCCTGCAGGCAGATATTCCACGTTCCCCGTTTTGGGATGGTTTTCACCGATGACCAGCCCCAGCAGCCCCCGGTCACGAAAACCTTGTCGGCGTTCGGGAACAAGCGATTCGTAAGACACGCAGAACTTGCGCGTCGGCGTGCCGCGCAGGTCGAGGTTCCCGGCCAGCGACTCGCCGTTACCGTGGCACGAGACGCAAAGCCGGTCGAAGATCGGCTGGACATCCGTCGGGTAATGAAGCGTCCGCTGTGCGCAAGCCTCGCCCGGCTGCGGCAGCGGGCGCGAAGGATCGCGGGAAAATGCCGACGGCTTCCCCTTCTCCGTTCCATATGAAAGCCCATTTTGGCGCATCGCGCTTTCGGGAGTCTCGTGACAGCCGATGCAGGCCCGGATCTCGCCCGGACGGTAGTTCACGAACGTCCGCTCGGTTTGCAGCGCGAGGTAGTCGCCGTCCAGGGCTTGCAGCATGATGTTCGCGTCGGCCGGAACCACAAAGTGAGCGGAACCGTCCGCCTCAACCGGCACCACGCCGCGTTGGACCTTGAGCGCCAGATGCGTATCTTTGGAAATCACGATATGCTGCTGGTCATACTCGTCGACGTTGCCCCTGCACTGCGCGGCCCAAGGACGCGGGATCTGCTCGAGGATCCGGATATGCCTGACCGCGCCACGCGGCACGCCTTCGAGGCCATGATAGATGTCCGCCACCATACACACCGCCTCATTGCGGTTCGCAAGCTCCATCTTCACGGGCGAAACCGACACGGGCGGAACAGGCCGCGGACGCAGCGGCATGGGGCGCCAGCAGGAAATGGCGGGATCGCGGTAGAACTCGCGGACCGCACCGCGTTCATCGAGCAGGTAGAGGCCATATCCGACCGGGTTCGTCCACACCGAGCCCGCCGGTTTGTGCGAAACCAGAAACAGCGAGGCCGAAAGCGGGTAGACGTCCGCGAACAGAGGCCCCGATCCGTTTTTGTCTTTTGACCATGTCCCATCCGAACCGAGAAAATGAAACCCGCCCTCGTCCCGGATATCGACGTACGGCGTCATCCACGCCATCGGCGCGCGCGTACGGATGGGTTTGCTGAGGTCCAGACGGATCACGGTCCCCACGTTATTATTCGGGTAGTGAGGGACACCCATGACCACATAGCCGTGAGGCTGCCCAGGAATCACGCGGCCGAAACTGAGGGTCGGCGGCAGCGCGATGTCGTTGCCGAAGACCTCAGCGGACGCCGTGCCGTCAGGCCGCATCGCCCACAGGCCTTTCACGCTCACCGCGCCTTTGTCGACATACTCCCAGCGCGTGTAGAGAATGCGTCCGTCCGGAAGCAGGGAGGGACCGCTTTCGCTGAGCGCGCTGTTGCTCAGTTTCGTCAGGCCCTTGCCGTCGCGGTCCATGCGGTACAGCACCGTCGTCGTGAAGTTGTCGGACGGGTCACAAAGCACCCCGTACTGGCAACGCGTCGAAACGAATGCGATGCCGCCGTCCGGCAGATAACAGGGGCACAAATCGTCCGTTCCGTGATGATAGACCTGATCCTTTCGATAGGCACGGCTCAATTCGGCATCGTCGGCCTGCGGAAAAGTCAGCTGGCGCAACCCCGTACCATCCACATTGACCTCATAAATGCGGTAGCCGTCCTGCGAGCCCTTTTTCCAAGCGAAAGCCACACGCTTCGCATCGAAAGAAAGGTCGTACCGCTCAAACACGCCAGACGAAAGCTGCGGCGCCAGATCGCGGACCTGCCGCGACTTCAGATCGAGGACGCACAGGTTGCCGCCGGGCATCCACGTGCTGTTGATGAATTCGGTATAATAGTGATTGGAGTTGTATGAAAGCCGTTTCACAAAGAGGATCTGGTCAACGTCCGCAGGCATCGCCGGTTCCGCAACGCCCCGCCCAATGAGCCCTCCCGCAACAACGACGCACGCATTTAAGACAAACCATTTGTTTTTCATAGCATCACGCTCACGCCAGGCAACGATCAGTGATTTTTCCGTATGATATAATACTCCCATCCATTATGCTATTCTTTCCACATGTCAAAGGTCCTGACACATATTCCGCGCGTGATGGTGATCCAGGAAACCAGCGTGCAGCCCGGCAGGGATAAGTTGCGGGGAATCTTCAACTATGCCCATCTCTACGGTCCCTGGCACCTGCACCTGATCCACGGACGCGCCGGCGAGCAGACGCCGGCAAGCGCGGGCGATTTCAAATGCTATGATGGCCTCATCGTCGGACAGATGATGCTCAATCTTGCGGATGCGCTCAGGCGGACACAGAAACCAATTGTTCTGATGGATCCGCTAGCCGATGCCCTGCGGTCTAACACGCCGTTCGCCCATCTTTCGTGCACGCTCGACGACTCGGACAGCGTCGGCAAAGCGGGGGCCGACTATTTCCTCGAACGGAAATACGCGCACTACGCCTATGTGGGGGAACTTCTGGACCGCAACTGGTCCGCCCAGCGCGGCGACAGTTTTCAGCGGCATCTCTCGGACGCGGGTTTCTCTTGCCACGTCTATGCGTTGCCCCGATCGCCGTGCAGCGGCGCGGAAGAGGCAAACGCGCTGACCGACTGGCTGAAGGGGTTGCCCAAACCGGTCGCACTTCTGGCGGCGATGGATTCGCGCGCGCACCAGGTGATCGACCTCTGCGCGGAAGCGGGGATCCGCGTGCCGCAAGACGTTTCGGTCCTCGGGGTGGACAATGACGAACTGCTCTGCAACGGCTCCATTCCCACGCTCTCCAGCATCCGGCGCGACACCGAAAAGTGCGGCTTCATGGCGGCGCAGATGCTGGACAGGCTGATGCGGAAGGAAACCCGCAAGCGCGAAGTGATGTATTACGGCGTCCGAGAGGTCATCACACGCGATTCAACCCAGCCGGACGTGGTGCCGACCGACCCGCTCGTGCAGCGGGCGCGCGAGTTCATCCGGATCAACGCCGGCACAGGGATCGGCGTGCCCGACATCGTCAAGCATTTGAGCGTTTCCCGCCGTCTGGCCGAAACGCGCTTTCGTGCGGCCTGCGGCCACTCTCTGCTCGACGAGATCCAAGGCGTTCGGCTGGAGCGGGTGGAACGGCTTCTCAAGGAAACCGACCTGCCGCTTACCGACGTCTGCACCCGTTGCGGCTACAGCACCGACGTCCACTTGCGTCGCATCTTCAAACGCCGTTTCGGCTGTTCCATGAGGGACTATCGTGATCGAAACACTCCGTCTCCGTAGCCGGCCACCTTACAGGGGTCACAAAAGCCGAATTAAGGTTCCCGTCGGCGTAGTTAAACGAATCATCTTGCGTTTCCTATCGACCACCACTGCGGTTTCAGGATGGTCCCCATGAACGTTCCATGAGGCGCCGTTGTCCACAATCTCACCCGAATAACGTATCAGTACACCGGTCGGCCTGACCTTTTCTTCCGGCGTGTCGACATCCACCACAACGACTCCTTGCGGCAGGATCAGATCTCGGACCTCGACAGGCTGATGGCTGCCGTCTGCTCCGCATACCCAACGGAAGATGCCACCCGGCTGAAAGACAAGGCGTTCGAGCGTCAGCGCCTCAGCCGGACCGCAGGCGATCACGCCGTTCATCGCGACGTTCAAACTCCCATACACGTCGCCGTCTCCCGTGTAGACCTGCCCCGAGCCGACCGGCGTGCCGCTTGCGCCCGCATAGAAGGACGCGCCCGCCGCAATCCGCACCTCGCGGCTCGCCAGCGGCGCGTCGGGCGCCAAGCCGTCAGGTCGGTATCCCGCGACAACCGCCCCGTATTTGCGCGCCAGCTCTAACGCGAGGACCGTCTGCTCGTCCGCAGAGAGCGCGGCACGGTAGAAACGGAATTCAGCAATGTCCCCGTTAAAGCAAAACTTGTTTTCGTTCGCGCCGAGAATCATGCGGCTCTGTAACATGGGCACTGTCAGCGAGGCTCCGCTGGCGGTCACGTAACCATCCACATTCATGAGCACACCCGAACCTCCGCGCCACACATAAATCAGCACGTGCGGCTCGCCGTCATGCAGTTCCCTCGGTACGCTCCACGCGGTCGACACCCCCGGCACCAGACCGCCGACACCCGCGCCGGCACGGCCTTGCGCAGAATACCCGATGCCCCACCAGTTGGTGCTGGCATTCCCCACCTGATAGAGCGTCTGCCCGATGATCCCTGCGCCATCGCGCCAGTCGCCCGAATCTCCTCTGCCGGCACCGCCGCCGCGTACGACGACGGCCACCGTCAGGTTGGTCGCGCCGGATGCGGGCGTGGCTTTGTTCCCAGTCAAGGCAAGCGCGTTCGACGTACCGTTAAACGTGACCACGCGGTGCCCGTTCAACAGGCTCGTCCCCAGTTTCGGCGAAGTGAACCCCGCGTAGATCGCCGACGCGATCGTCGAGTTGAACGCCCACGTCCCATTGGTACTGGACCACGAGGTGACCGCGGAGCCCGGCGTGCCCACCAGTGTGTTTGCTTCCCAGACCGCATCCGGCGCCGGCAACGCCACGCCAGGAACCGTCGTCCACAGCGAGGTGTCAGCCACATGCAGCGAGCCCTCCGCCACCACCGTCCGTCCAGTGTAGGTGTTCGCCGCCCCAAGATATAGCGCACCCGCACCTGTCTTACGCAGGCTGCCGCGCCCCGTGAGCGGCTCCGTCATGACGATCGCGTACGGCGTTCCATTCGTATCCGCCGCGCGGACCGTCACCCCGCCGTTGGCGTCGCTCAGCCTGACCCGCGCCCGATTGGTGTACGCGGCGTACGCACCCAGCGTGCCCCCCGACCAGACCACGTCATACCACGATGAGACGGTGCCATCACCTGCCGTCCGGTTCCAGACTGGGCTCGGCCCGATTCCCGCCGCGCCAACCGTCACCTCGCCGCCCCGCATATCGAAGCGCGCATATCCGTTCGTTACGTTATAGGTGGAACCTCGTTCGGTCATCATGCTGCCGAAGGAAATCTGCATCGTGCGCAAACTCCCCCCTGAAATGAACAGCCGCCCAGCCGGCGAAGCCGACGATTCCGAATCATAGAGCGTTTTGGCTGCGGCAAGTTCGACGCCCGATGACTGCCAATTCTCTGCCCTGCACGCCGACACCGCGCCGCCCGCGACCTCCAGCACGCCCGGATACGCTTCGGGGTTACCCGCGCCCACGTTGAAGCGCCGCACATCCAGCGTGCCGCCGCTGACCCGCACGCGCCGCTCCTTGATCGAGTTGCCAGGATTCCCGTAACCGACACTCAGCGCGTAGTCGACAAAGGTGAAACCCTGCAGCTGCGTGAAGCACCCGCCGTTCACGTACCACCAATTGTTGGAAATCATCCCGCCGTCCTGAACAACGTTGTTCTCGTAGACCGTCACTCGTCCCCGCCACGTATCGCTGTTCGCCGAACTGACCAACCCGTCGCCCGGCTTAAACGTGACCGTCGAGGGAATCAAGTTGATCGATCCTCCAAACGCGATATGTCCGTCATTGGTGACCACCCGCGCGGCAAACGTGTCCGACCAGTCGGTGTCCACCGGCTTGTTCACATAGAGGGCTCCTCCCGGCGCCACATTCACAGGCCCCGACGCCACCGCATTCGTCCGCATCTGCGCATTCCCGAACACCGTCAATCCTTGGGGGAGGTTTACGGCGTCATAAAAAACAACATGCCCCCATTGAATGCCGTCTCCCACCGCCAGAGCCCCGTCCCCAGACACGGGCCCCCACAGATAAAGAACCGTCGGGGACGTCATCCGCCAGACCTGATCCGCCGTCACCGAGACCGGCGCATACAGCCGACAATAATACCCGTTCGTCGCGGCGGCCAGATTGATCCCGTCCGCCCCCACGCTCAGGGGTGCCCCGCCGTTCGTGATCGTCAGCATCGAAACCGCGTTGGTGACGCGCAGCCCGCCCCACGTCACGCCCGTACCCAACTCATAATTCCAGCCTCCCGAAAGCGCGGTCTCGCCATCCCAGACCGCCACATCGTTGGTGCCCGGAACCGATCCGCCCACCCAGCTTGCCCCCTCCGCAAGGGGTTCGGCATTGTCCGCTTTCTGAACCTCGCCGGCCATGGCTAAAAAGGCCGGAACACAACACACGATGACCATCATCCGTCTCATGATCCTGCTCATATCGAATTCCTTTTCAACACACCACTCGACTTTTGACTCGACTCATTCCGGCAACAACACAAAACGCAGCTTTTCGCCGAACCACGCGCGGCCCTCGGCCGTCATCTGTACCTCAACCGCCGTCTCCTTCTCCACACCCTCCGTCAGAATAAATCCCGCCCCAAAATCCGCATCGCCCAGATACGGCGTGTCGCGGGAGATCGCCTGCCTTACTGTCAGCGCCGAAGCCCCGGTCGAGGCCAGATAGACCGCTCCCGGCTTGCCCGCGCACGAGGCGGGCGACAACCACATCGCCTCCTGCAGGTTACCGACGGAGGCCGCCGCGTGGACCGGCGCACGGCGCGGCACGTGCAGGCTCACCCCGTTTGTGACGTTGATCCACGCGCCGCCGTCCGCCTTGACCCTGAACGCATTGAACTCGGCGTTGAGATACTTGGGCGGATTCTTTCCGTTGTACGGCGTGTTGCCCACCGCCACCAGCGGCACGTCGGCTGAGGTCGTTCCCGTTCCCGGCGAACGGACCTCCAGCCATTTCCCGTCGGCCGCCGCCTTCGCGAAAGCGGCCGCACCCTCGTGGCGGGCAACATACGGCAGCCCGCCGCTGTGGCTGTCGCAGTCGACCGTGAACGGCGCGGGCGGCAACGGTGGCCGCAGCGAGGTTTTCAACAGAGCACCGTATTTCTTCAGCGATTCCCCGCTCGGTCGCAGCGTCCCGTCCGGGTTGAAGAACCCGAAGTCGCTTTTCTCGCTGATGCGGTAGCCGCCCGCCATCCACCACGGCGCGAGGCCGTTCGCCCCGTTCTCGTAGGCCATCCGGTTGATCAGCTCGTGGCACTGCCCCTGATACTCCGTTCGCGCGGGTGTCATGGATCTTCCATCCCACGCGCTCTCCCCGTACTCGAGCCACATGAACGGCTTACCGCGCGTTGCATACGGAATATAGCGATTGACGAAACCCGCCACATCCGCGGCATTCGCGGGCTTTCCCGGCTTAAAGTCGTAACCTTCCATAGCGAAAAAGTCGACGTGCTTGAGCGTCGATGTCAGCGTGAAGTCCCAAGCGGGCAGATTGCCCTGCCGATAGCTGATGAGGTGGTTCGGATCGAGTTGCCGCAGCTCGCCCACGGCATTGTTCCAATGACGGTTCATCAGATCCGCCATGAACCGGCGGTACGCGCACACCATCACCCGCCACGGACCTTCAGAGGTCAACTGCGTGTAAGAAGGCGAAGTGATCGCGCCCTTTTTCGTTTTCTGCACCGGCACGCCCCAATCGGCCTCCGCATTGGCCAGACTTCCGTACCGCTCATCGATCCATTTCGACCAGTCCTGATCCCAGCGCTGACGATAGAGCCCCTGTTCTTTCCACCCGAACGAGGATACATTTCCGCGAAAGACCCACCCCGCCGGCTCCCAAATCAAATCCCACCCCAGCAGCGCCGGCTGATCCGATATCCCCGTTTCCTTGATGAAGTTTTCGACCTCCTTTGACTGAAAATGGAACGGCGTCATAATCCCCTGGAAGTAGTGCGGATCATCGCTGATCTCATGGGATTGAAGAAAGATAAACGCACGAATGTCATGGTTCTGGCACCTCCTCAGAAAATCGAGCACCGTCCGGCGGTCGTTCACGTGATGCGCACGAATCGCTACGAAGTTCGCGCCCATCGCCTCTAAAAGTCCCAAGTCTTTATCGACCTCCTCGGGATTGTAGAAGCCCGGCGTCAGCCAGTGATAAACATAGTCTTCCTGCTCCAATGCGATGGCGTACCGTGGCCAGTAGTTCGCGCCGACGGGATTCCAACGCTTCCCTTTCAGCACAAATTCGCTACCCCGCACCTTCACAAAATCTTCGGCCGACAGCTTATCAGCCGACAGCACACCCAGCTCATGCGCGATCACGTCGATCACCTTTCCCTCGTGCGCCAGCTCGGCGGTCACGACATAACACGCGCTCTCGAACCTTTCCGGCGCCCACTCGAACGACGCCTGAACCGGTTCGCCCGGACGGGCGATCACCCGCGCGGACGCTTCGAACACCGCGTCGCCGCTCCCCTTCGGACAGACGCGCACGCGAACCTCGACATCGGCCCCCGCAGCACCGTAATCCGCCACCTCCGCGCCCAGCCGGACTTTCTCTCCCTGCCGGTACGAAAACTCCTGCGCTCCCGCACGCGTGAAGAACAGGCCGTCCGAGATCCGCCGCGCTATCCTGCCGAACAGGCCCGCTCCTGCCATCGCCTTCAAGGCGTCCGGATCATCAACCGCACAGACCGCACAGATCGACCCCTCTGAAGCAAGCGGCACGCTGGCTGTATTTTTCCCGATCAGCCGCCGCACGGCGTCCTGAAACGCGGCCCCTTGGGAAAGCGGCTTCTGGTGGACCAGCATCCAGACGGCCGTTCCGCGCTCTGCCCCGTCTTGGTCGTGCGCCCTCACCAGCGGAATCCAGCGCCATTTGTAGCCTTGCGAGAATCCCTTGCCCTCGGGCCGCGCGTAACACGACGACGCAGACGAGGGCGTCGGCAGCCGGGCGTCCGGAAGAATGCCCTGCGCGGCGGCCACCTTCAGCGACGCGATCTCCTTCAGCGGAAAACGCTTGTAGGCGGGCGAGACCGTTTCGATCAACGGCTGCCCAGGAATGGCCGGCGTGCCCAGAACCAGCAGGCTGCCCTTGTTCTGAAGATACCGGGCCAGCGCGTTCGTTCCCGAAGCGGGATAAGCCGCCGGGTTCGGAAGCACGTAGAGGAAATAGCGCTCCGGCGTCAATACGAACGGATCGCCGGCCTCCGCCATCGAAAGCGCGACGACCTCGAACGCCTCGCGTCGCAAGGCGTCAGCCACGGCTGCCACAACACGCTCATCCGTTCCCGCAGCCGCATCCTTCAGGATCGCCACCCGGTTCCGAGCGGCGGCCTGCGCCGCTTCGGCCGTTTCAGCAATCCCCACCGACAGAAAACAGACCGCCACGCAGAAGGCCCACCCGTTGCCGCAGCGTTTCCAGATGCTGACTTTCCCGTTCATACGCCTCTCTCCTCTTCTCCTCATGTTCCACCTGTCACCGTTTCCGCCAAACGAACAAACGCACCGTCTGCGGCGCCAACTCAGAGTCGCCCTCCACGCTGTCCCGTTCCGGTTCGGAGGCTGACACCCGCTCGGCGTCCGCGACACCGAGCGTAAACGTTGCGGCATGACCGGTCGGATTCCAGACGATCACGCCCAGACGGGCTCCGTTCTGGAAACTTTTTGCGACGAGCCCCTGCCCAGAGAAAACAAATCCCTCGTCGTCAGTGAACCGGCCCTGCCGCAACAGGTCGGCATGCGTGCGCTGAAAATCGGACATGCTCTTCAGATAGCGAGCCGCTTCATCGGGCGGCCTGGAGAGGAACTGACGCAGATCGGGCTTTTCCACCATCCGCTCATAGTCGCACGCTTCCGGCAACTTCCCCTCCAACAGATACCGCACATCCGGCGCATAGCGCGACTCGATCTCAAATCGGAACCCGTAGACGCACGCGTAGTTGATCATGGCCCGGTCGATCATCGGCCGCGGAATGCGAACGGTACTCATCACCTCCGGAAACGTGTAACGGAACAGCTCCGGGAACCACGCCGAAACCGATCCCGTATCCATGCGCTTCCGCATCTCGGCGGAGGACATTGCCCGCAGATCGCCCGAGTTCGCCCAAAACAGGGAAACCGAATCCAAGAAACTGTCATGCGTCGATTCCGTCATCACGATGAAGTCCGGATTGACCGCTTTCATGTGCGTGACGATGCGCCGCATGAAGGCGGCACGGTCTTCCGCGTAAATCATCGCAGGAGCCGGGTGCCCATGTCCCTCAGCATAGCAAGCCATCGGCGTACGCACGCCGAGCTGGTCGTAAAGAATGCCGTCCGCGCCCAGTTCGTTCGCCTGCAGCGCGAGCGCAAGCATCCGGTCAGACCATTCCCGTGTGCCGAGACACGCCAGATCGAAACTGTGCGGCGACGCGTCCTTGAATTTCTGCCACCGCTCCTGCATGGACGTGCCGCCTTTCTGGATCACGGCCAACGCACGCCCCTGTTCCTTCCAGAAGTCGGTCCCGCGCTCTTCGAGCTGACCGTTGGCATAGAGGATCACCCGCTTGCCGCGCCGGTGCGCCAATGCCACCGCGCGACTTAAACCCTCGCGCCCGCCCATCGCCGGTTCGGGAACATAATCGGGATACTGCGTGTCGTGACCGCCGTGCGCCCAGCCGTAAAGCCCCAGCATATCCAGCCCGCGCCGGTCCGCGACATCGCACATCTTTTCAATCGACGCATAGTCCCACAACACCTCGCCGTTCTGCTGCTTCATGATGCACATCAGCCAGCCAGACATGTCCCGCACCCAGCCCTGCGGCTCACGCAACGGCACCGTTGCGTCCACCCACGCGCGATAGATGCGCGCCGCCGCGTGCCACGACCCCTCATACGGCTGCACCACGGTAGTCGGCAGCGACCACGATGCCCCCTCCGCGCAGAAGAACTGATGCCGCACCAACAAGCCAAACAGCTTGCTCGACGGATCATAGCGGAGACAGAAAATTTTCGAACCGTGCGCCGGATCGTGGCAGCCCAGATAAAGTCCGCCATCGGCCCCCGCCAACGCGCACCACGGCATCGATCCGTTTTGGCTCGGATACCAGGCCGAAGACTCGTAGATCGTGCCGTCCAAATGCCACGGCTCCGGAATCTTTTTCTCGGCACCTGTCGGCGCCCGGTTGATGCGTCGTCCGAATGCGTCCGCAAGCAGAGCCGGGCACGACGGCAGATCAATCCGGGCACCCTCCAGCGCCGGGCCGTCAAAGCCGCAGACGATCCATCCCGGCTCCCGATTCGCCAGCGTGCCGGTCACCTCAAACCCCGCCCCCTTTGAGCGAACATCGAGCGTCAGCGACACCCGCCACGTCCGACGCCCGTCGCGAAGCTCGGCATACCGCAGGCGTATGCCGTCCGGCAACATCTCATACGTCACATGTTGGCCGCGGTCCGTCAGAACCAAGGCGTCATCGGCGATGAACTGCCTTGCGGTCGGCTCTCGCTGCCGCCGCAGCTCCTCCGGCGCATGTTCCGCATCCCGCACGGGGGGAATGCCCGCCTTCTGTAACAGCACTGTCCACAGGGCACCGTTCTTCGTACGGATCGCGGGGCACGCCGCAGCGGAAGGCCGTAACGACAATCCGTCCGCATCCACCATCAGCTCACCGCCCGGCCCCCGCACACACGATTCGGCCGCCGCATTCTGAGCCGCACAACGTGTCGCGTTTGAAAGCGCGACGACCAGCACAGCGACCGCACAGCCCAACCGCCTTCCTCTGTGCGCAAGCGCTCTCATCTCATAACCTCCCGATAACGATCCTTCTCAAACGTGAACGTCCTTGCCGCCCAAACCGCACCGCCTCCCGCCAGATAGGCGGCAGACAGCACCATAAAACCATACGACAGTCCCGTCCCCGGCGGGCAGACGCCGCGCAGCCAGCCCAGCAACCAGGGCGAGACCGACCCGAGCAGAAATGAACACATCGACATGTTTCCAACCGCCGACGCCCGGAAACGCGGCGCGATCACGTCGAACAGCGCCGCATGCGTGTTCGCCTCGTAAAGCCCCCGGAACAGCCCGAACACCGCCATCGCCAGGCAGGTCAGCGCCAACGCGGGCGCAAACCCCATGAAAACAATGGCCGGGACCCCCAGCAACATCGCCAGTCCCATCAGCCGCAGCCGAAAGTCCGGATGCGACACCACCCACCGGTCTGTCAGCCGCCCCCCTGCCACCACGCCGGCCAGAGCGGCCACATGATGAAAGAACATGGAGTACCCGCCTGCGGCCGTCTGCGACAAACCGTATTTTTCACGGATGAATTCCGGTGCCCAGACGACATAGGCGTTGTTGACGAAAATGATGGCCGCACACCCCACCGTCAGCAGCAACGCTGTCTTCGTCCTGAAAAACACGCCCCACGCCGCAACGGAGGGCAACCGCCCGTTTCCCGTTTCAAGCGCCGGCCCCGCCACCGCGTCCCTCAACCGCCAGATGAAGATCAGCCCCAGCACAATCCCGCATGCGCCGAACACATAGAAGGCCGAGCGCCACCCCCACTGGTCGGCGATGAAGCCCCCTAGAAAGCCGCTGGTCATCACCCCGATGTAGAGCGCCGCCTGATGGATCGACAGCGCCAACGAACGTGTCCGCGTGTGGTGCTCGGCCAGCAGCGGAAACGCGGCAGGCGCGTAGAACGATTCGCCGCCCGCCGTCGCCACGCTGCGCAACAGGATGAGCCCCAACAGCCCACCTGTCAGACCGGTCATCAGCGTCGCCATGCTCCAGAACAGCAGGCTGCACGTGATAATCCACTTCTTGTTCCAGAGATCGCCGAGACGCCCCGCGATCGGCAGCATGACGGCCAGCGTGAAAAACAGCACCGACCCCACCAGCCCGAGCTGCGGATCCGTCAGGCGCAGTTCCGTTTTGATCGAGGGCAACACGACGCCGAAGATCGCGCGGTCGCCCTGATTGAAGAAGAAGGCGAGACAGAGGAGCGCCAGCAGCTCCCATTTGTAATGCTCGCGTCTTCCGGTCATCGCACACCCTCTTCCTGTTTTGTCCTTAACCCTCTCCCGTGCGGCGCTCATCGAGCGTCGCGCCCAACAGCGCCGCATGGGTTCCAAGCCGCCCCACGACCACCTCCTGCAGATTCCCCGCACGCACCAACGCAGCGTGCATCACCGGCCCGAACAGCCCGAAGTCTTTCGCGATCTGGCCGCCGAACACGATCCGCTCTGGGAAAAACCGCGCACACAACGGCAGCAGCACCGCGCACAGATCCTCTCCCAACTCTTGAAAGAGCCGCACCGCTCCGGGCTCATGCCGCTTCGCCGCTTCCGCGATCCCCTTTACCCCGCCCTCGGACGCATACGCAGGGCACACCCGGCGGTAACGGGCCACCAGCCCTGCCGTCGAAATGAAGTCCTCGACGATCCCTCCTTTGTACGGACGGCTCCAGACGCTCACCTCAGGGGCTGGGCTCCCCAACGCATTGTTAATGAACGCTCCGTCCAAACAGCAGGCCACGCCGATCCCGGTCCCCAGCGTCACGCCGATGGCCCGCGTGGCTCCCCGCGCAGCTCCCAGCCACATCTCACCGGCCAGAAACGCATTGGCGTCGTGCCGAAACCGGACGGGAACTTCCTCGATCTCGGGAAGCGCCTCGCGCAGAGCGCCGATCAGCTCAAGCCCGTTGATCGAACCGAACTTGCGGGTCATCAGGCTGATCCCACGGGTATAGTCGAACGGCCCGGGCATCGCGATCCCGATCCCGGCCACATGCCCGCCTGCGGCGCTCAGACCGGTTCTGACCACCCCCGCAAAGGTGTGGATGATCGATTCCGCGTCTCCGTCGGCATCCACCGGTACAGGCGCGAATTCGGCCGTCAGCCCGGTGGCCGAGACCAGGCCCGCCTTCACGAACGAGCCGCCGATGTCCAGTGCAAGCACGCGCCGCATCACTTCAGCATTGTTTTGGTCACTTTGCACGGGACGTTCCCCAAATTGATGATGCCGAATTTACCCAGCTTCGCCGGCACGACCACCATGTCGCAAGTTTTCATTCGGTAACAGCGTTCGGGGCTATCGATTGCGTACACGAGCACTTCATCACCTTCCACCAAAACCAACACGTTGAACGTGCCCGCGGTGTCGTCCCGGATACAGCGATCAAACTCAAGCCGCCGTAAACTGAAGAATATTTTCTCGTGTTCGCCGACGATCACTTCCCGCCACCCCGAGCCCTCGCGCACCACCCGCGGCAGCGGCCGCAGCACGCCGTCGATCGCGCTCCGCCGCTGCGACGTGTCCACCACGTTCATGCCGTGCCGCGAGTGGATCGGCCGCGGCACGCCGTTCAGGTCAAGCCGCAGGTAGTCGTACATTTTGAAGGTGTACGACCCGACCGTAGTAGACCCGATTTCCAAGACCACCTGGTTCTTGCCGGAGGCGTGCAGCGTGCCGCCGGGCAAGAGAAACTGATCGCCCTCCCGGCTCTCGAACGCGTTGACGTACCGCTCATAGTCGAACGGCTCGCGCTTCGTCTCCGCGAGGCGGACCTTCTCGAAAAACTCGCCGATGTCCGCGTCGTCCCGGAAGCCCTGATAGGTGCGCGAACCGCCCGTTTTGACCACGTAGTAGCTTTCGTCCTGCTGGAACGGCTCGTTGAAATGCTCGCGCGTGTACTCCGCCGGCGGATGGACCTGGATCGACATGTTGCCGTTGCCCGCATACGTGTCGTCGTAGTTGAACCGGATCGGGAAAAGCCGGCCGAACCGCCGCACGCTCTCCGGCCCCATCAGCGCCTCGGCCTGCGTCCTGAAAAACGTCGGGTAAGGCACCTCCAGCGTGTGTTGCCCGACCTTGATCAGCACACTGACCTCGTTCGGAATCAAATCGAACACCCAGGCGCAGTTCCGCATGTCTTCCGGCAGGCCGCGAAGCTTCTTGATGTACTGCCCGCCCCAGACGCCCTCCAGATAGACCGGTTTGCAGCGGAACGGATAAGTGAGCATTTCCGCAAGAATCCGCGCGAACGCGTCACACGGCAGCAGCTTGAGCGTGTCGGGCCTGTTGGCGTCGATGTAAAAGGTGATGGCCCCGCTCAAAATCAGCCCGTCCCGGTGCTTCATCGCGATCTCGTAGTCGAAATAGTAGAGCCGCCGGAATGTGTAACCGAGCGTGCGTTCGCCACGGTCCCCCAGCGGCACGACGCGCCCGGCCTTGATCCGCAACGTCACCTGCTGGGGTGTCAGATCGCAGTAAAGAATCACGTCATACAGCGGCAGCAACCGCTCGCAAGCGGCGCCGCACCCATAAACGCAGACCACCTCGCGCACGCCCGCCGGTTTGGCCGCCCGCTCCTCCTGCAAGCGATTTTTCTGCCGCTCCAGCCGGTCGGCATCGAAGAGGTCGCCGATATCGCCGTGAAAAATCTTTCCGAACAGCAGCACGGGGTCGATTTCGCGGTCGGTCGGAAGAGTGCCGGACAGCATCGTCTCAAGCTCCTCTGACCGCTTGTAGCACGCGGCGATGTCGATCACCGTCAGCGCAATTTTCTCGGCCGCAAGCGCGTCCCGCAGCAGCCCGAGAAGATGCGGCCAGTCGGTTCCGACATACCCGTCGAGCGCCACGAACGGACACCTGGCCCCACGCGTGTCGGCACACGCGTTCAGCTTCGCGAGGATCGCCCGCATGACGGCCGCATTGCCGACGGCCATGGCCGTTACGGTTTCCTGCGGCAGAACCGGCCGATTGACCGCGTTCGCGTCGTCAAACGGATAGGGATTGAACATGAAACTCATTTTTTTTGATTCCTTTGGGGGGAAGGACTTCGCGCACGACCCCATTCAGTTGGCATCAGCATACGGCAGACATTCCACTGAAAACAATGTCCGTTTGCGCAAAAACAACAAACCGATTGCGCAACCGCTTGTCGCCGAAAAAAGATCTTGGTAAGGTAACCGCCATGCCTTCGATTCTGAAAAGAACGCCCAGGGTCCTCGTGATTCAAGAGACCTGTGTGCAGCCCGGCAAGGATAAGTTGCAGGGCATTTTCAACTACGTCCATCTGTACGGGCCGTGGCACCTGCACCTGATTCAAAGCCGCGCCGGCGAGCAGACGATCCGCGCCCTTGCCGACTGGAACGAATACGACGGCATCATCGCCGACCAAATGGCGTTCGAAATGGCCGACGTTCTGCGGCAGACCCGCAAACCCGTCGTCCTGATGGTGCACCCCGACCCCGCCCTGCATGCGCCGTCGCTTTTTTCGCGACTTTCCTGCGTCCTCGAAGACTCGGCCAGCATCGGCGAGGCTGGCGCAAGCTACTTCCTGGCACGCGGATACAAACACTTTGCGTATGTCGGCGAAGCGCTCGGCCGCAACTGGTCCATCGTGCGCGGCGTCGCATTCGAGAAGCGCGCCGAAGCGGATGGATGCGCCTGCGACCTTTATGCCGCCCCCTCCGCCAGCACCGACTGGAAAACGGAGCGGAAGCACTTGTTGCTTTGGCTGAAGGCGCTCCCCAAACCCGTCGGGATTCTAGCCGCTATGGACACCCGCGCCCATCAGGTGCTCGACGCGTGCGCCGAAGCGGGACTGCGAGTCCCGCACGACGTGGCGGTGCTGGGCGTTGACAACGACGAACTGATCTGCAACGGCTCCATTCCCACCCTCTCCAGCATTCAGCGCGACACGTTGACCTGCGGATTTCTGGCGGCTCAAGCGCTGGATTCGCTCATGCGAAAGAGTGCGCGAAAAAAACAAACTCTGTCGTACGGCGTCAGCCGGATAGTCTCGCGAGATTCCACGCGAACGGATGCCGCACCGACCGACCTCATGGCGATCCGGGCGCGGGAGTTTATCCGGATCAACGTGGGCGAGCGAATCGGCGTTCCGGATGTGGTGCGGCACCTCCATGTCTCGCGGCGGCTGGCGGAACTCCGTTTCCGTGCCGCGTATGGCATATCTCTGTTAGAAGAAATTCGAAACGCCCGTCTGGAACGCGTCCGGCGCCTGCTTTCCGAAACCGATCTGACGCTCTCAGAAATCTGTAACCGCTGCGATTACCAGACCGATATCCACCTGCGCCGCATCTTTAAGCGGCGCTTCGGCTGCTCCATGCGCGAGTACCGGCGGCGATCACCAACCCAAAAGCGTTCGACTTAGCTCGCGCACGTTCTGTCACCACGGATCGCCGCACCCGTAGAGAATAACCGGGCCTCTACGTTGTGCGGACGTAACGCTCTTTTTTGCGAACTCTCCGCGCGGATGACTTCGTGCGCGGTTCACGGTTTACGGATGACGCGTGAAGGCCTATACTGGGGCTCTGATGAATGCTGTTAAACGCCAAAGGAAATCCACGCGGCAGAAAATCCCTCAAGTCGCGATCCTCTTGGAATCCTCGCACGAAACGTCGCGCGGCATGCTTCGCGGCATCCTCAATTACGTCCGTCTCTACGGCCCCTGGGCGCTGCACATCATCTCCGGCGGGGCAAGCGACCAGAAGATGCCCGACCTGCGCGCTTGGCACGGATCCGGCATCATTGCCCGCATCCCGAACGACAGGGTCGCCGCCGACATCGACGCCGCGCGGCTGCCCGCGGTGATCATCGATCCGTTAGCCCCTTACTTGGCCCCCACCCATCCGCTGTCACGCTGCTGCCGCGTCCAGTGCGACTCCGAGGCCGTTTCCCGCTGTGCGGCCGATCATTTTCTGGCCAACGCGTTCACCCATTTCTGTTTTGTCGGGGACCCCTCCGGCTTGAACTGGTCACGCTGGCGCCAAGAAGCCTTCATCCGGCGGCTCTCAGAAGCCGGCTACGGATGCGACCTCTATCCCGCGCCCACGGCGAAGGAACGCCGCGAGTGGGAAGTCGAATGTAAGCGCATGAGCCGCTGGCTGCGGACGCTGCCCAAACCGCTCGCCGTCTTCGCGGCCAACGACACCCGTGGCCGCCAGGTGCTCAACGCCTGCCTCGCCGCCGACATCCCCGTGCCCTATGAAACCGCCGTGCTGGGCGTGAACAACGACACGC